>JAOUMR010000035.1 GCA_029881435.1 Nitrospira sp. | reverse complement strand
CGCGTCGTCCAGCGCAGGGCGTATGGACTGAAGGATGAAGAGTACCTGCGGTTGAAAGTCCTCACCTGCATCCTTCCTGCGATCTGAAAAACGTGAAAAATGACCCACACGACTTCACGAAGACCCAGTATTCTTAACCCGTTGACGCTTCCAGGATCACCGCCCATAACTACCGTGATTTTAGGTTCAACCGATGTGAGCCCTGAGCAAATCATCTCCTATGAAGTTGGATACCAAGGCTGGTGGTGGAACCACCGCCTGAGGACTCGAGTGACCGGGTTCTATAACCACATCTCCGATCTCATCGCCTTTCGCAGCTCATCAGCCGACCCGTTGGGCACAGTGCGCCCAATTAACGGAGGGCTAGCCGATGTGTATGGAGGGGAAGTGGGGGTGGAATTTCTTGTCACATCCTGGCTCTCTGGATTTGCCAACTATGCGTACCAGGAGATCGGGCAATCCTCCACCGGATTCAGCCGTCGAGGGTTCCCGCACCATTAGATCAATGCCGGATTACGTGCGAAATGGAACCCGTTCACCGGTGAGGTGCTCTATCACCATGTGGGAGAAGCGTCATACCCGTTGGCCGATGCATTTACGAACCTGGCTCCCTTCTTTGCAGCCGGAGCTGCCCTACCACAGGAGCAGGTCCCCAGCTATAACCTACTCAACATCCGACTTGGATACCTCCTGTGGCGTGAACCAACGAACGACTACATACGGGAAGCCGAGTTGGGCATCTCTGTGTTCAACGCCCTAAATGATACCCATCGCGAGCATCCACTTGGCGATCTCCTTGGAACGAGGGTGATGGGATGGCTGACCCTAAAGCTCTAAACCATCCGCCAACTGAAATTATTTGGCCCAAAACTTGCTGTCAGTTATTGCAGCTACGTAGCTGCGCTGCATCACGACACGGAGAAGAACGGGCTTGTAATATCGGACCATACTTGGCATCGTGAGAGACTCTTGCAAGCATCGGCTATCATGATTAATCCGCCGATCCGATCAGGCCACCGCATGCTGCCATTTTTACCTCTCTTCATCCTGTTCTGCTTCACAACCCTATGGGGTACCGTTCACGCGGCCGAAATTGCCATCCTCAAATCGGCAGACCTGACGTACTACGACCACGCAATTGTAGGATTCAAGGCAGGCCTCCCACCGATGATGAAGGTGAACGAGTACAACCTAGACAGTCAGCTCACACGAGGAAGAGAGATCGGCGAGTCCTTGCGCGCCTCACCACCCGATCTTGTCTTGGCTGTCGGGCTCAAAGCGGCTATTGCTGCTAAGCTGGAACTCTTTGACACGCCGGTTGTGTTCTGTATGGTCCTGAATCCAGAAGCATACAGCCTGCCTACCTCCAACATGACCGGGATCGCCGTTCGGGCGCCACCGGTGACTCAGCTTGCCGCACTTCGCTCTCTCATGCCGAATCGGCACCGCATCGGCGTGCTGTACGATGAGGAACAAACGGGAGCTTTTGTTCGCGAAGCAATCAATGTCGCGAGCCACCAAGGTTTTGAACTCGTATCGGTTGCGGTCCGCGGCCAAGAAGACATCCCTCGTGCCGTCTCCCGGTTACTCCCGAAGATCGACGTCTTGTGGCTGATTCAAGACCAAGTCGTTGTCTCCGAATCAGCGATCCCTTTCTTCTTGGAATCGAGCTTGAACGCCAAAGTGCCGATCTTTACCTTTTCGTCCACTTTGGTTCAGCAAGGAGCGGTCGGCGCATTAGTGTTAGATCCTTGGACTGTGGGACAGCAGGCAGCCCGGCTTTCACTGGCACGCCTCCGGGATCCCGGTACATCGGCAGGCATCATTGAAGCACCGGATCGCTCGCAATGGGCACTGAACGTGAAATCTGCAGAGAGCTTCGGCATGACACTGAGTCCCGAGCTCATCCGGTTGGCCGGCCAGGTCTTTAGTGGAGAAGGACCGAGAACCCATAAACTCGACCCATCGGATCAGATCCCGTAGTCCAGCTGACGAGGACACTGGACGCCTACGATGACGCCCTCATCACGGAGCATGGTTGATCTTCCAATGCTGACTTACTCACAGCTTTTCATCACGCTCCGAACGAAGCTTGTCTTCTGTACCGCCGTCATTCTGGTCATCGCGTGCCTCCTTCTGGGGTGGCTGTTCGTTCAGCAGCAGGTGCGATCGACGGCCGAGAGCTCGGTGCAGAGCGGTACGCTTCTCGCCCAACATCTGGCACACATGGGTCGATCCAGCATGATGGACAGAAATATTCCTCGGCTGAACCAGCTTATTCAGGAGATTCTCGCTGTCAATCCAGTTGCCTATGTGGCGATCATTTCCTCACGCGGTGAGCTTCAAGCTGGGTTCGGGAAAGGTGTCTGGGAAGACCAATTCTCCCAGCAAGCAACCGGCCAGCGACAATTTGCCGCGACACAATTGATACAGTCCCGTCTTCTTGCCGGACTGACAAGCGAGCCACTCGTCAGTGCCATCGACCTGAATACTGGGGAACCCGTTCTCCGGCCAAAACTCGAATTGACGCCAGGAGAACTTATGAGTCTCGTGGGAGGCGCCGAGCTCCCCATCTTTTATGACATTACCATTCACGTCCCACGCTACCCATTGCTGTCCTTATGGGATCCTGCGCTGCAACTCACGTTTGAAGAACGATTGGATGAGCCACAAGTAAACATGACGCCTACTCCTATGGCGCCAACTCTGGTTCAGATTGGGTTATCGACATCCCATCTTCAGCATGGTCTGCGACGGCTGTTGTGGCAAGCGGTGCTTATTACGCTGAATACCCTGGCAGGCGGGTTGTGTATCGCGGTCCTCTTAGCTCGCCGCATCACTATTCCGTTACAAAGCCTTACTCTAGCAGCCACGAAACTCGCCGGTGGAGAAACGGTGCCGGCCTTGGATATCCAGACGCGCGATGAGATCGGCACGCTCACAGGAGTCTTCAACAACATGGCCACGAGGTTGCACGCCCGCGAGCGGGAGTTGCGTGAGCTGGCCCATACCCTTGAAGACCGCGTGAAGGCCCGAACGGAGGAGCTCGCCGCGGCCAACTCCCGATTACAAGAAATCGATCGTCGTAAATCCATTTTCGTCTCCACGGCATCGCACGAACTCCGGACGCCGCTGACCTCGATGAAAGTCCATCTGGCCAACCTGCGCGATGGGATTGATGGAGCCGTCTCAGACGAGCAACGACGATCACTGGCGCGTGTCGAAGCCAACCTGTCGCGCCTTCAGCTCCTCATCGATGATCTTCTGGATCTGTCACAGATTGAGATGGGACACACTGCCATACATGTGAAACCGGTCGCAGTCGGCACTGTAATCGCCAAGGCCGTCGAAGACGTCTACCCCATGGCTTCCGAACGTCGGGTGAACGTCATGATCACGCTGGCATCCGATCTTCCCGAGGTATCGGCTGACCCCGACAAGTTGTACCAGATTACGTTGAACCTCCTCCATAATGCGGTGAAGTTCACACGCTCGGACACGCCGGTCGACGTCTCAGCCGCTCCGTTGTCGGACGGCACTGTCCAAATTTCGGTGTCGGATGCAGGACCTGGGATTGCGTTGGAGGATGCGGAAAAGATCTTTCAGCCATTCTATCGAGTATCCACCACAGGAAAGAAATCAAAGGGAGTGGGCCTTGGACTTGCGATTGCCAAGTTGCTCGTCGAACTGCATCATGGCCGACTGTGGGTCGAAACTGTACCTGGATATGGCAGTCGTTTTTCGTTCACGCTGCGCTCGATTGAAACGAGACGTCCTGCTACGGCGCAGGCTCTCCCACTGATCTCCCCCTCCCCTCATACGGTCCGCCCGTAACCGCTGACTCACATGGAGAGAGAGCGGATCGAAGGCTGCCGACATGCTCACCGCCGCCTACATGAACGATGGCTTCGTCGATACGCCTCTCTGCTTGATGAGTCTCGTGAGGTAGGTTCGTTGCAGTCCCAGTAGCTCGGCTGCCTTCGTTTGGTTCCATCCTGCTCGGCGCAACGTTTCTTCGAGGATCTTCCGGCTGTAGGCCTCCATCACGGCATGGTAGTTCAGGCTAGATTCCTCCGATACGTCGGTCTCAAACGGCAACTTCCGCTGAACCTTGATCCCGAGATGTTCGGGTTCGATACCGTCGCCGAAACAGAGTACGGTGGCCCGAGCCAACACATTTTCCAACTCGCGCACGTTTCCAGGCCAGTGGTATTCACGAATCACATTTATCGCATCCTGACTCACTCTGAAGGGACGACGCCCCATTGCAGCGCTCTGTCGCCGGATAAAATGATCCACTAACGCAGGGATATCCTCCCTCCGCTTCCGTAATGGCGGAAGCGTCAAAGAAATCACATTGAGGCGATAGTAGAGATCCTCTCGGAATAACTCCTCCTGAATCGCACCTTTCAGATCTCTGTTCGTCGCCGCCACAAAGCGCACGTCGGTCCGAATCGGTCGATTGCCCCCGACACGGTAGAACTCCTGATCCTGTAACACGCGGAGGAGCCGCGTCTGGAGGCCAGCCGGCATATCTCCGATCTCATCGAGAAACACCGTGCCGCCCGCCGCCGCCTCGATCTTCCCTGGCTCCCTCGTCACGGCTCCTGTGTATGCGCCCTTTTCATGGCCGAATAACTCGTTTTCGAGTAAGCTCTCCGGCAAGGCCGCGCAGTTCACGACCACGAAGGGCTTCCCTGCACGTGGACTCCAGCGGTGCAGCGCGCGTGCCATCACTTCCTTGCCGGTGCCCGTTTCACCCAGCAGCAGAACCGTAGCGGAGGAGGCGGCCGCACGCCGCGCCGTCTCAAGGAGCTGCTCCATCCGTTGGCTGGGCCCCACAATACACTCATACCGTCCTTGCACTTCCGCCTGCAGAAGGCTGATCTGCCTTGTTATGGCCGCCTGCGCCATCGCCTTTTCGATCACGATCGAGAAGTGGTCAGGTTCGAACGGCTTCGTAAGAAAATCGCAGGCGCCCAGCCGTATCGCTTCCACCGCCCGACCGATCGTTCCAAACGCCGTAATGACGATCACCTCCGGAAAAGTCTGTGTCGTACCATTCGAACGTTGTTCGGCCAGGCGCTTGAGGACGTCGAGTCCGCTGAGACCCGGCAGTTCGATGTCGAGCAGCATTAGATCGGGCTGATCCTCAGCTACGAGTCTCAGGGCCTGTTCACCGTCCTCAGCCGTGAGCACGTCATGCCCCATCCACGTCAAACGTTTGGTGAGCGAAATAAGGATATCGGGGTCGTCGTCGACGATGAGAACGCGTACCTGCATGGACACCCCTAGATACAGATTCGTGCGCGGCCCTATTGTAGTGGAAGATTGGCCCTAGTGGAAGGTGTCTTCGCTGCTCACATCAAATCGGTATCGATGCCGGCTAGTGCCATAGGATGAGTGTGACAGTTCGTACAGATTCCCAGATTCACTCCGGCTCGTAATTGAGGTTCGGCGAGAGCCAGCGCTCAACTGTGCGCAGGTCCATTCCCTTCCGACGGGCGTAGTCTTCGACTTGATCTTTGCCGATCTTGCCGACGGCAAAATACTTCGCCTCTGGGTGTGCAAAGTAGAACCCGCTAACAGCCGCAGCTGGCAACATCGCGAAGCTTTCGGTCAAGGTGATATCGGTGTTCTTTTCCACTTGCAACAGATCAAACAGCAGTCGCTTCTCCGTATGGTCTGGACAGGCGGGGTACCCTGGCGCCGGACGGATGCCGCGATATCGCTCACGAATCAGCTCTTCATTCGTTAAGTGTTCCTGTTTCCCATATCCCCACTCTTGTCTCACATGTTTATGGAGACATTCAGCGAAGGCTTCAGCCAACCGGTCCGCTAAGGCTTTGGCCATGATGGAGTTGTAGTCATCATGGTCCCTATCAAACCTTCTACAGAGTTCATCGAGTCCGATGCCGGCCGTAACGGCGAAGGCTCCGATGTAATCCTGTCGGTCTGAGTCCTTCGGCGCGATATAATCGGCCAGTGAGAGATTGGGTTGGCCCGTCGGCTTCTCCGATTGCTGCCGCAGATGATGTATCGTCGTGAGCACGGTCGTGCGAGACGTATCCTGATAAAGCTCGATATCATCCCCCAGACTGGCAGCGGCGAACAACCCATAGACACCCTTGGCCTTGAGCTGTCTCTGCTGGACAATCTCGTCCAGTAGACGTCGCGCATCGTCATACAGCTCCTTCGCCTTTGGACCAACGGTTGAATCATCAAAGATCGTCGGGTAGCGCCCTCTCAACTCCCACGTATGGAAGAACGGCGACCAGTCGATGTAGGGAATCAGCTCAACCAGTGATTGCTCGGGAACTGTCTGAATACCCAGCTTAGCCGGCATAGGAATATCGGTCTTGGCCCAGTCAGATTGAAGACGATTGGCGCGTGCCTGGGTGAACGAGAGGAGAGACTTGGGGCCTCGCTCATGATGAGACTGCCGTACTTGCTCATAATCGTCTCTCACTTTTTTCACGAAGCCTTGTCGCTGCGTTTGGCTTACGAGACTGCCCACGACGCCCACTGCGCGTGAAGCATCGAGCACATGGACAACGCCGCGCGCATAGGACGGAGCGATCTTGACCGCCGTATGGGCCTTACTCGTTGTCGCCCCGCCGATCAAGAGCGGCACATCGAACCCCTCGCGCGTCATTTCTTTGGCCACATAGACCATCTCGTCGAGCGACGGTGTTATGAGCCCGCTCAGGCCGATGATGTCGGCTTTCTTCTCTCTGGCGGCAGCCAAGATTTTCTCACATGGCACCATGACGCCGAGATCGATGACTTCGTAGTTATTGCAGCCGAGTACAACTCCGACGATATTTTTCCCAATATCGTGCACATCGCCTTTCACGGTCGCGAGCAAGATCTTCCCCTGTGACTGAAAATTGCCGGTTCGCTTTTTCTCCTCTTCCATGAAGGGCATGAGATAGGCGACGGCCTTCTTCATCACACGAGCACTCTTCACAACTTGCGGCAAAAACATCTTGCCTGACCCGAACAGATCGCCGACGATATTCATGCCTGCCATCAGCGGCCCTTCGATCACCTCCAACGGCTTGGGGTATTTCTGACGGGCCTCTTCCGTATCGACGTCGATGTAGTCGGTAATGCCTTTCACGAGCGCGTGGGACAATCGCTCCTCAACGGTACCCTTGCGCCACTCGTCATCTTTGGCAACCACTTTCCCTTTCGCCTTGACTGTCTCAGCAAACGTCACCAAGCGTTCCGTTGCATCGGGCCGACGGTTGAGCAACACGTCTTCGACAAGTTCGAGTAGGTCTTTTGGAATTTCTTCATACACGGCAAGCTGCCCGGCATTCACAATGCCCATATCAAGCCCGGCCTTAATGGCGTGGTACAAGAAGGCCGCATGCATCGCCTCACGAACGCTGTTGTTGCCACGGAAGGAGAACGAGATGTTACTGATCCCTCCGCTGACCTTCGCCCCAGGCAGGTTTTGCTTAATCCAGCGCGTTGCTTCGATGAAATTCACCGCGTAGTTGTTGTGTTCTTCAATGCCCGTCGCAACGGTCAAAATGTTGGGGTCAAAGATAATATCTTGCGGAGGAAAACCCACGTACTCTGTGAGAATCTTGTACGTACGGGCACAGATCTCCTTCTTCCGTTCCAGAGTATCCGCCTGGCCTTTCTCGTCGAACGCCATGACGACGACCGCCGCGCCATAACGACGGACAAGTGTTGCCTGCTCGATGAATTTCTGCTCGCCCTCCTTGAGACTGATACTATTGACGATAGCTTTGCCTTGAATATTCTTCAGTCCGGTCTCCAATACCTCCCACTTGGAGCTGTCGACCATGATCGGCACTTTGCAGATATCAGGCTCTGAGGCGACTAGACGAAGGAACTTTTCCATCGCCGCCTTGGAATCGAGCATTCCCTCATCCATATTGATATCGATGACCTGCGCGCCGCCCTCGACTTGCTGGCGTGCCACCGACAGGGCCGCCTCATAGTCACCGGACAGAATCAGCTTGGCGAACGCAGGTGAACCAGTCACATTGGTTCGCTCACCGATATTGACGAAGTTCGAGTCAGGTCTAATGGTCACAGCTTCGAGCCCACTCAATCGCGTGTATGGTTCGATTTTCGAGAGCACATGCGGCTTCACGCCATGCACAGCTTCGGCAATACGCTTGATATGGGCCGGCGTCGTGCCACAACACCCTCCGACGATATTCAGCCATCCATTTTCGGCCCACGTGCGCAGCTGAGGCGCCAAGGTTTCCGGAGTCTCGGGAAATCCGGTCGGCAGCAAGGGATTCGGGAGGCCGGCGTTCGGGTGTGCGCTGATATGGATCGGCGCGATGTGCGACAATTCTTCAATCAAAGGACGCATTTCCTTCGGACCCAGCGCACAATTCATCCCCACACTGAGTAACGGCACATGAGAGATAGAATTCCAGAAGGCTTCGACGGTTTGCCCGGTCACACCGCGATTGCTACCGGCTTGGATGAACGTGACAGACGCCATGATCGGAACCTGGCGCGCGCCGGACGCAAACGCCTGCTGGACCGCGAAGAAAGCAGCCTTTGCATTCAACGTATCAAAGATCGTCTCTATGAGCAGAAGATCGACACCGCCATCGAGTAACCCCTGAACCTGCTCACTGTAGGCTTTTACCAATTCGTCATAGGTTGCCCCGCGAGCAGCGGGACTGTTCACATCAGTAGAAATCGACGACGTCTTTGTCGTCGGACCGATCGCCCCAGCGACGAAACACTGTCGTCCCGGCTGCGCCCGTTGTACCGCCGCTCCCGCCCGCTTGGCACACTCCGCTCCGGCTTTTGACAGCTCGTAGCCTAGCCGGTCCATCCCATAGTCGCTCAGCGAGATCGCTTGCGAATTGAACGTATTGGTCTCGACGATGTCTGCTCCCGCTTCAAGATACTGCCGGTGGATCTCTTCAATAACGGCGGGCTGGGTAAGATTGAGAAGGTCGTTATGGCCCTTCAGATCTTTCTTCCAGTCTTTGAATCGTTCACCCCGAAACGCAGCCTCATCCAACGTACGCTGCTGAATCATTGTCCCCATCGCGCCGTCGAGGATAAGAATACGCTTCCGCAAAAGCGCCTGAATGGCCGTCTCATGATCTATCAACATGATTCCCTTATTCAAAGATGTGAGGTCGTCGCACTCCGTGTGCGATCATACTGGAAGGAGTTCAGGGCGAGCAAGCCGGCTGCCCTTTCTTGACAGGCATTTGACACCCTGGCTACGATGCCACGTGATGTCGTATTCACCAGCCGTACGAATCACGACTCTCATTATTGTTCTTTGCGCCACAGTTCTACCGACAAACCCCTCGCCGACCCTTGCCGAGCCTTACTTTGAGGACGGGTTTCTCGGCCTCTCCCAGAAGGAATTACACAACAAACTCGGCATGCCGCAGGCCGTGCGGGATCGGAAATCTGCATTGCGTGTCTTCACCTATTATCCTATTACCGATTGGTCCAAGTATTTCAGCAAACTGGTCTCGCCTGAGCATGGGGAAGATGTGTATACCTTCATGCGCGAGGGTATTGATGTCCGATATTCATTCAGCTACGCCGTCGACCCGAGCGATGAGAATGAGGATCGCCCGCTGATCGTTCGACTCGTGGACATTGAGTTTTCACAGGCCGTTCCAATCCACCGCATCCCGGCCTTAGTTCCAGAGTTTCGTCCTTCTACAGATCACAGGTCTCCTGCCTTTCGATCCAATATCTGGCTGCTGTTGTTCAAAGGAATGCCCTCGTCGGCTGCTCGCTTCATCGTGAGAGAGCACGGAAAGGACCAGCTTGATTGGACTCTCTGCTTCCAATTGTTCTCGATGCAGGGGCTTCCTACTCACCTTACACCCAGTGCGTCGATCGACCGCATGGAAATCAGCACTCAGAGCCTGCAGTTAGTGACGCATCGTCAACGGCATACCCATGAACCAACTTCCAATCCATACGATTCCCACGTCGAGCAAGAAACGGTTCCCACCAAGCCATTACCCAAACCAATCCCCGTTCCCCAATACGAGGAATAGTCGGCAGAGCGTGCCTGAGGGAGACTTACTGCGGTGAGGGCTGAAGTCGATCCTGTTGAGCTTGACCAGAAGCCATAGCCTTTTTCTTCATCACACCCATCGGCCCATCATCGCCCAAATACATGAGCACAGGAGTCCCGATGCCAAGGACAATCAGCAGGGCCAAGGCCAACAACCGGATCATGGGACTTTCCTTGCTGAAGTACATCATGAGCAGTAACACGATCGCTGCGATTCCCGCGTATTTCAGAATGGGTGCCTCGCCCAGGCTTAGATTCTTCATCTCGCTCTGAAACGACGGCATCTTCCATCCAAGAGACTTCGCTTGACCCTGAAGCTTCTGTTGCACTGGTTGTGGTTTAGAGGGTGCTGTCGTCGCAGAATCCGGTTGTTCATGAACCTTCACTTTCGCCCGATATTTTTCTGGTATCGTCTCCGGCGAATCAGTGAACACAGGATTGCCCTGGTCATCAATGTAGGAGTAAATGGTCGCAGACCAGACTTCGGAAACAGGACCATGTCCGAGCACAACACAAAGACACATCAGTAAGATCCGGTATTGCATCTCGGAACGCCATCCGTAATAGTGGGGTGGGATCGAAAATTGCTAGAATAAGTATAGCGCCTCATCGTATCTATTTGATTTTATTTACTATTATTGCCACTTCCTTGACTCCGCTTCCTTGACTCATAGAGAACGCACTTGTTAGCATCCATGCTCATTCCCTATGAATACCGAATCTCAACCCCTTCCCTTCGATCCCAACGCTGAAGAACCATCGTTCATTCGGCGCCGCCCGGTGAGGATCATCATTTATGCCGGGCTCGCACTCTTTCTTCTCATGGCGGTGATCTGGCCGATGATCGTTCAGCTTGATGACCCGAACTTCGAGAAACATATCGAACAACATCGTGTCATGGTTGGGATGAGTAAAGAACAAGTCCTGCAATCGTGGGGTGGGCCACAGACGATCAATACAACTTTCACGAAAGATGGCATCCGGCAGGAAGAATGGATTTTCGAAGATTGGGAGAGCTCAGCGATCGTCCGTCATCGCTATCTATATTTCGAAGAAGGGATCCTCGTTGGAGGATGGTACGAAGGAACGCGCGAACGCCATTTTCGCGACCTACCGACAGAGAAACCCCACCCACGAATTCAACCGTAACCCAGGTGTTTGAGGAAATATGAACGCCTGGCTACATATCCGTTGAAGTGAAAAATTCCAAACTGAAGCTTCGCGGCTGGAGAGCCGAAGCCGGCTGAGCAAGGCGTCGTACGAGCCTGGTCTCACCCATCCACTCAAGAATCAGCTATGGTTGCCCCCACCAATTGCACTTTGCTGTGCTTCTCTTTACACTCGAACTCGGGCTAGGGCGTTTCCGTAATTCGCGCGCGCCGTTCCTGACCCAGGCCGCCAGAAATCGTGAGCACGCGTTTCCATTCTCGAATTTGGTAGATGGCCCAGGCGTTCGGCTGTCCTTGAAAGAAGGCAGTAGGGTCCTCGCCGCTCGCATTGAGGGAAATGGGTTCCGTAAATCCTTCTTCTAAGACATAGTCGAGTAAGGATTCCGTCGTAAAACCGGTTCCTCGAAGCGTCACATCGGCTAGGATGGTGAGGATCTCGTCGGGGTTCTGAATGGTTAGTGGCTTCATCGGCGGTTCGTGTGTCGTGTGAATTCTAACGATGCACCACCAGAGAAGGCAAGCTATTGTGGCTACGCGCATGAAAAAATCCACGTTCCTTGAATCCCTCCTCGCCATCATGGACGGGAAACATCACTGGGCATGGGAACATTTTTCCTCTGGTCGTCTCACCAAGGCTCAGCTCAAGGCTCACTTCCACCATGAGTACGCAGTATATGTTCGAGACTTTCCTGTCTTCTTAGCGCGGATCCTAGGGAAGAGCCCTCCTCCGTCAGTCCGCCATATGTTGGCTGAGAACATCTACGAGGAAGAAACCGGTGGGCTCTCGCTGGGACACTCCCACCCCGAACTCTTCCTGACGATGATGGAAGGATTAGGGTTCACCCGCAACGATTTCGAGCATGACCGACTCGTGCCAGCAGCCCGAACCTATCGAGCCTGGCTGGACAGGATGTCTCACCACCAGCATTGGGTAGTTGCCGCGGCAACGTTCACTGTTTTCGTTGAAGGCAGCGTGAAGGATCGCCAAGAACTTTGTGTCACGTCCAAGAAGAACCATGCCAAGGCCATTGACGCCATCGTCAGTCGTCATCCACTCGTCCGATATCATGGAGTCTTGCCAAAATATATGGGCCTGGTTCGAGCCCATCAACTGGTCGAAGCAGGCCATCGACATGATGCTTATGACATGGTCGTAAACTACACACCACCGGCGCTTCGACCTGTGGTCCTGACCAGCGTCAAGAAGAGCTTGACCCTATGGTTGAACTATCGAGACGCTGTCGCCAAAGCTTGCGGTATCCCCAAGCCTTCATGATGCAGTCCTTCCTAAGCTGCTCCATCCTGCTCATCGTCCTTGGTTTTTGTCCATCGATTAGCAGTGCAGAAATCTCGGCAGACATGGTGCTCATTCCTCCAGGAGAGTTTACGATGGGAACGCCCGAGGGAAGCGATGGATTTCCTGACGAACACCCCGAACGTCATGTGTATCTGAGTGGGTTCCTCATGGATCGCTTCGAGGTCACCAACCAAGCCTATGCTACATTCGTCCAAGCAACGGGTCATCGCGCTCCGGAGAATTCAAACCAGGCCGCGACGCTCTGGGCAAACAATCAGCCCTTACCAGGCATCGAGCGACATCCCGTTGTCAACGTGAGCTGGGACGATGCCGCTGCCTATTGTCGCTGGGTCGGGAAACGCCTGCCCACCGAAGCCGAATGGGAAAAGGCCGCGCGCGGAACCGATGGCCGGCGCTATCCCTGGGGAAACGAGTGGGACTTTACCATGGCCAATAGCGCAAGCTATTGGGCACAACGTACAATCGAGTTCACCAGCGGAGCTGATTGGGATGCCTTCTGGGTCAAAGGCGACGGCGCTCGCCTGGCTAAAGAAAAAGGCATCCAGGGCGAAGTTTTAACGATGCCGATGGACAGCTTCCCACAATCGGTCAGTCCATACGGGCTCTTCGACATGGCGGGGAATGTCGCGGAGTGGGTACAAGACTGGTACGACCCCAATTATTATCGACAGGCACTTCTCAGTGATCCACCCGGCCCAAGCCGAGGCGCGATCAAGGCTATGCGCGGCGGATCATGGCTGAAGCCCGCTCGGAGTCTCCGCACAAGTGATCGTGATTGGGGAACGATGGACAGCCGTCCCAGCGGCACGGGGTTTCGATGCGCAAAAGACGCATTGTGATCCATCCATGAGAGATCGCCCCCACACCAATGTCAACTTCTATCTGCGTGTTAGGCAATAGTGTCTCGTGGGAATCAGGCGGCCTGTGGATCTCTCACAAGAACCTCCACCTGCTCAACCCCCATCAGCAGCACGAGCCAGCACTCGTTTATAGGAACCCTTCAAGGACGTCACACCTGGATGATCCTCGCTCAACACACCAACCTCAAACAGAACCATGAGCCGAGGAGTGGGGTTGAGTCGACGAAGGTCGAACTGCGTGAGTCCTTCCGTGTTGAGCGCCTTCTCATAGGCATCAAGCCAAGATTCGGTCACAGCGAGTAACCCGACATCTGTCGGTTTCATACGACCTAATCGCACCTGCTGCAGGAGCTTGATGAGAGGATCGGATTGCGAGATGGCGGAAATTGCGCCTTGCAGCGCCTGTTCACCTGGCGAACCCATCAGACGTTCAATTCATCGAACAGGCGCCCGGACCACGGGGATCACCGCAACTTCCGCATGCGCCAGGACTGCTAGGCGAAGGCCAACCGGCCGTGGCTCCGACACCGAAGGCTGAAAACTGTTTATCGAGCTTGGTCGTCTTGCACTGTGGACAAGCCGCCTCTGTGGATCCCTGGACCAGGAGCTCAAAACGATGATTGCATTCACCGCACACATATTCGAAGATAGGCATAGATAACGACTCCTTCTTTCAAGTACTAGCGTATTATAAGATCACCTCTACCGAATCGCAACGACAGGAAATATATGTACCAGGAAGAAAAAACGTTTGCCCTCCACTTCACCCTCGAAGCGTCGTTCCCAGACGACTACGCCGGTGACGAAGATGAACGGAAATGGGTTGGAGAATGGGAAGCCCGGATCAAACCCCAATTGATCAAGTCGGTATTTGAGTCGATCCGCCAGCATGGAGGCTGGGCCTCGCACATCCGGAACCGAGGAGCGTCACCGGCCGATGAGATTGAGATCGTCATCACCAGAGATTTCTCAAAACCCCTTCCGTTGCCATTCGAGAGATGACACCCTCGGAAGCCATCGGTCTGTACATTCATGTCCCCTTCTGTCGCCGCCGCTGCCACTTCTGCGCGTTCTATCTAGAAATCGCCAAGCCCGATCGGATGGCACGATTTCAGTCGGCCCTCCTCCAAGAGATTACGCTCCATGGCCGCCAAGAGTTTCTGAATGGACGTAGCTTGCACAGTATCTATTTTGGTGGGGGGACGCCCACGTCCCTTCCCCCTGAATACCTCACGACACTTCTGAACCTGATTCAAGCGACGTGGCCAACCAGCTCGACCACGGAGATCACCGTGGAGGCGCACCCATCGTCTGTCACCTTTACGGACCTCACGGCATTAGTCGAGGCCGGGTTTAATCGAATCAGTTTTGGAGCAGAATCCATGAAGGACCAAGATTTCGCCCCCATCGGGCGATTCGGATGTGTTCGAGACACAGCAACTGCTGTTCACGAATCACGCCGTGCTGGGTTCACGAATATCAACCTCGACTTGATGTACGGACTGCCTGCTCAATCGTTGCAAAATTGGATCGACACGCTGGATTCGCTCGTGGCGCTTAAACCAACTCATATCTCCTGTTACGCCTTGACCATTGAAGAGGACACACGACTGGCTCAGGACATCGCTCGGAAGATCGTGTCACCACCCGATGATGGGCTACAGATTGAGATGGAGGCCGCCGCAGAACATGCACTGACCGAGGCGGGACTTGCTCGCTATGAGATTTCCAACTACGCCAACCCGGGATATGCCTGTCGCCACAATCTACTCTACTGGACTGGCGGTGAGTACCTTGGACTCGGCCCCAGCGCGCAGTCTTATCTTGAGGGAACCAGGTTCGGGAAAATAGCAGATCTTGAATCGTATGTGGAAACACTGGGCAATCATCATCTGCCGATCGTAGACCAAATTACCCTTTCGACTTCCGAACGACAGCGAGATGCACTCGTATTTGGTTTGCGCCTCCTCCGTGGTGTCCCTCGACCGATCAGTCGAGCGGCAGAGCGAGATCGCCAGATTGACGAACTGTTGGCGAAGGGCCTGCTCGATTCGGATCATGATCGCCTCTGGCTGACTCCCTTGGGGCAGCGATACGCTGATACCGTGGCAGAAACCCTGTTTTGAACGGAACACGCGCTCACTGATCAGGCTTCCTTCAAAACTTCAGAATGAGCGATTTTCTTTTATCCGACCACCATCCGATTGACAAGACACGCGCAATCGGGGGAGACTACGTGTAGTCTCAGAGGGTGACAATGCCAGTGAACATGGACCCTGCAAAAAAACGCCGTCGCGCCAAACGGACGACGGAACCGACTCCTCAGGAGGTGCGCACAGACAGAGCCTCACCACCGGCAGGCACAATCTTTGGCACAGAGACCGATGAGGATCGAGAAAAAGAGTTGGCCGATGCCGAGCTGAAGAATCTATGGGACGCGACCGAAGTGATCGATATGGACAAAACGTAAGAGTGGGTTCGATGCGATGAAATGGTTCGACTCAAACAGAAATCGGCTTCTTCAACTTCCCTAGAATCCCCACTGCATGCCGACACCTGCCACACCAGAAACCATTCCCGATATTACCGAGGACATTCAGACTGGTTCAGGCACGGGGTTTGAGTCCCGAGTAGTCGTCTACAACTGCGATTGCCATACCTACCAGCAGGTCATCGAGCTATTTTGCCGGTTTATTCCCGGCATGTCATCAACCAAGGCGTTTGAGTTGGCGTACCGAATCGATCATGACGGGGAGGCCATCGTCTTCACCGGAACAACAGAACATGCCGAAAGCATCGCGGTAAAACTTGCAGGAGGTGGGCTTAAAGTGGCTGTGCAGTGATCCAACCTTCTGTTACTTCTTAGGCCTGGCTTTCCCTTTCACTAGTTTCTTGACTACTTGAGCAGGCTTCTTACCGGCAGTTTTGGCAAGAACTTCGACCGCCGGCTTGGCCATCGTTGCTTTGGCCTGTTTCTTGTCTCCCTTTGCTGACGGAGGAGTCGACTTTTTCCCTTTCCCCGATGACTTCGACTTCCCGCTCTGCGAAGGCTTGACCGGAACCATATAGGTGGAGGTCCGATTGACCTTGGCCAACTGATCTCCGCTCAGCACACGCACTTGGTACAGCTCAAAGAGCTTGCTGATGGCTTTCGTATCGCCTCGTCTCGCCGCATTCAGAAGCTTCCGGCGTTGGTTCATCTCTTCTTCTTCGGTATGCGAAGCAGCTCGCCGTTCCATGCCTATCCTTTCTCGACTAAAGCCGACGGCCGACCAGAGTTTCTACTATTCAGTCAATGCCTGGTCCTAAGAAAATTGCTGGAGTATATCAGAGTCCTTGGATTCTTGGGAATATCAAATATTGTGCCCACTTACGACGACACCTTACGTGCGCAGGCAAGAACCCTCGACCTTCAGGATTTGAGGCTTGAGCCTCCTCGCACAATCCCGGTATAACTACAGACAATCGAGTCATTTTTTCTGAGAGGAGATTGTTGATGCAACCACAGCACGAACCTTCGACAGTGGCCGACGACCCTCAGGCTCGCGACCTCCTTCGCCGAGCCTTCGAAGCGACGGCTCGCTGGCCCAAAGACTTTCAAGGATTTACGGCCGACCTCACCGTCAATGTGAATGGCAAAGAAACAAGCGGCTCGGTCATGGTGAAGAGCCCCCGCGACGTGTCGGTTCAACTCAGCGATGGCGAGACGCAAAAGTGGGCTCAAGAACAACTCGGTATGATCGCGGTCCATCGTGGCCCACGGAACTTCGAAGAATCAGACGGCAAGTATTCACTCACCCTGGAAGAGGATGGCCACCATTTCGGGACGAAGTTGAACATCCATGGCTCCAATTCCTTCTACCGGGTCAAAGACAACCGCATTACCCAGATCAACCGCACAATGGCCCATCCAGGTATGAATCCGTTTGCCTTTACGATCAACGTGGAGGAAAGCGCGCTTACACAAGACCAGAAGAATCTCACGACCAAGTACACCGTCTACTACTATTCACCCACCGATGGAAAACTCACCAATGTCGAGAGTTTCACGGATACGCACGTCCGTGTTGGTGCATGCGATCTCCCGGCTACCAGACGGATCATCACCTATGCAGATAACCAGGTCGTGGTCAAAAACCTGACCTTCACCAAACATACGTTGCTCTGACCATGGATTTGCGGAAAAGCGTCCCGCGCAGCATGCGATTCCATCTAGTCGGCTATGCCCATCTGGCTCGCATGGTCGACAAATGCCGTGCCGTCCTCGCTGGCACTGAAGGCGAGTATATCTATCCCTGCCCGATGGACGATCGGCTGCTGGAGTTTGCGGGTATCACCAGTGACCAGTTCACGGCTGCCGTGAACGCCAACCCGACCGATGAAGGAGTCGTAGGGTGGTTTGAGCAGACGGCCACACAGCACCAGCCTGCTGAATTGGACGAATGGAATCAGACGTTGCTGGCACGCGGACCGAGTTCCGCTGAAAGCGCGGCCAAGTTCCAGAACTACCTGGCTGCCATCGATCCCACGCGCAACGACATTACCACCTGGTCGGATTTGCAAGACTTGGAAGAAGGGCGTCCGGTTCCGTATCGGTCTTCCTCCCGCTAGAGACGCCGTCCTCAAGAGGCCTCCTCAACTCACGCTACACAACTCCCCCGGCTGCATTGGAACAACATGCGCCGGGGCACATCCCACCGCTCGCAAGACGCGTATCCTGATGACCTCACTACAGATGACGGTGGAAATCCTTTAGAAATAACGCCGTTTATCCGATAAGAAAATGGCGAGCGGCAGACTCCTCTGCCTATACCAGCCAGTCAGAAAACTGGGCACCCGGCAAGAGCACGAACACATCTTCGGAGAATCCGGCACGATGAAGCGAGTAGTGATCCATGAACTCCTGCCGGGCATGGTCCTGGTCAAGCCGGTGACGAATACCAACGGACTGCCTATCATAGCGGTCGGGACTCTACTCGACGCAACCATGATCGAACGGCTCCAACGGATGGAGTTGACTTCGGTGTATGTGGAAGGTGATTCCGTGGATTCTGGTGGAAAAACGCTGATGGAACTAGAGGTCGAGCTCGATCATCGATTCCGGCATGTCGCTCAAGACCCCATTCAGCAATTGATCCTCCGATCGCTTCGCACGCACTTGCATGCCTCCCATGGGACGACGCCGACGACGAAGGGACCTGCAACCGCATGACCACATTCAACCCGACGGACCTGCGCAACCGGATCGAGAAGCTCGGGGACCTTCCCACGCTCCCCCATGTCGTGCAACGGCTCGCCGCCATGATCGGCCGTCCCACCGTCTCAACCGAGGAGATCGGCTCGATCATCGAAAAGGACCAGGTGCTCGCGGCCAAAGTCCTCAGGCTCGCTAATTCGCCGTTTTACGGATTCCCCTCCCGCATCGGCTCGGTGACTCACGCGGTGATCGTGCTGGGGTTCAACGTCGTCAAAGGGCTCACCCTCTGCGCATCGGCCCTCAGTATCATGAAGGACGCCGGTATGGATCAGTTGTGGCGACACTCCCTGGGCGTTGCCATTACAGCCAATCTCCTGGCGACCAGGCTGGAGATCAAAAACCCCGAAGAACTCTTTGTCGCAGGCCTGCTCCACGATATCGGGAAAGTCGTCCTCTACGTCAAATGGCCCGAGGTGGGAACAAGCATCAAAGACGCACTGCAAGCAGGAGGCGACCGCTCGCTCTTCGACGTGGAACAGGACGTCACGGGCCTCTCACATGCGGATATCGGCGGGTCCCTGGCCAACGCCTGGCATTTACCGATCACGCTCCGCGAGCCGATCAGTTACCACCATAACCCGGCGCTCGCCAAGGACGCTATGTTGCCAACGGCCATTATCCACGTGGCCGATATCCTGGTCAAAGGGCTGGCCTGTGGAAACCCAGGGGATGACATAATTCCCCCTCTGTCGAAGACAGCCTGGGACATGGTTGGGCTGGATGAGCAATCGCTGAACGAATGCATCGAGAAGGTATCGAGTGAATTCGTCACCATCGACGATTACCTATGAGCCACTCCACAGCAGGCCGGAGAATTCTACTCCTCCACAACGAGCTCACTCCTGCCCTGACCTTGACCTCGAGATTGGAGAAAGCCGGCTTTCAAGTCGTGGAAGGTAATCTGCCCGACCTCGCGCTGCATGAACTCGTCCACGATCCCCCCTGTCTCATCCTGGCCAGCGAAGGAACCGGAGGCCATTCAGTGGAAACCCTCACGAAAAACCTCAAGCTTGATGCCTTTCTCGGGCGCCTGCCTCTCATCGTCTTCGTTCGGGACAGTCGGCTCAACGATATCGACTGGGGGACATTGGGAGTGGACGACTTCCTCACAATCCCCTATCGCCCGGAAGACGTCGTGCATCGGGTACGCCTCTGCCTCAGCCGCCTGACCCGTTCGCTCGATGCCAATCCCCTCACCCGTCTCCCGGGCAATACGACCATCCTGTTTGAAACTACCGCCAGGATTCAAAGTAGGCAACTCTTCGCACTCGCCTACCTCGATATCGACAATTTTAAATCCTTCAATGACCGCTACGGCTATGGCCGTGGAGATGAAGTCCTCATCGTGGCTTGTCGCATACTTACTACGGTGGTGGGAGAACTCGCCGGTTCAGAGGGATTTGTCGGCCATGTCGGGGGAGATGATTTCGTCTTCATGAGCCGCCCGGACAGCATCGACGCCATCTGCCAGACCGTCATCAAACGTTTTGACTTGGTGATTCCGGACTTCTACGACCAGGAGGATCGCCTCAAGCGCTATATCGACTCCGTTGACCGCCGTGGGAATAAGGAGCAGTTTCCGATCATGAGTCTGTCAATTGCCGTCATAACCAACGAACGAGTCCCCATCGCCCATCCCGGTGATGTGAGCAAGATTGCCTCAGAACTCAAGAAACGAGCCAAGGCTTTGAAAGGCAGCGTCTATGTCAAAGACGAGCGAGGCCAGGCCATCGATGCGTCCTCCGCGACTGCAGATTCCACAGCGCAGGTCCCCACCGCCGACCGAATCAAAGGTCTCGGGGATCCTTCCCTATAATTATCTTCGTTGGAAGAAGGACGGACGGTGCCGAGGCGAGAGCCAGCAAGTCGGTCCACCATCAACAAATACCGTTTCCTCTTACACCGACCGCCTTACGGTCAGATTCAACCACGGAACAGGACATCATCGGCAGCAACTGGTCGTGAGGCGACCTCCTGCATCGGTATCAGCAGGTCAGCGCCACGTGTTTGCCGAGGTAGGTCGGGTTTTCTGCCTGCGCCACCATGAAGTGCGCCACATCAGCACGAGAAATAGCGCCCACCTTCATACCTTCCACCAGTTTGTCCAATACACGATAGTGGCCAGTCATGGCCTCGTTGGTTAAGCGGCCCGGGCGTACGATTTCCCAGCGTGAATACCCACCGGCGATCAGCCGTTCCTGCTCACCCTTGTCCGCATAGACGGCCTTGAGGAGCAGCGTGAAGAGGATTCTCATAGAGAAAGAGTTGTAGCCCCAGCTCTCACCCGCACCAAAACCGGTCAGCACGATGAGCGTTGGGGAAGAGCCCATTTCCCGAATCGTTTGCAGCAGGACGCGCGCAGAATCGGAAAACATCGTGGTGGCAAAAGGACTTTTCGCGCCAATCGTCACCAGGATGGCGTCGGCCCGTTCCATTGCAGACCTGACATCGTTTGCGTTGGTCGCACTGCCTTGTACCCTTCTCAGTTTGGCGTGATCTGGAAGCGGAACGATGCGGCGCGACAAGGTGGTGACCTCATGCATCTGCTGCAGCGCGATGCGTGTAGCCTGAAGCCCAATACCAGCCGAAGCTCCAATCACGGTGATCTTCATGTTCCCTGTTTCTGTTGTAGGCGACTGCCTGCCAATGTTAGCTGGACCTGCGTAGGTTGCGAGTCTTTGACTTACGGCACATTCTCGACCTGTTCGTAGGCTCTGGTCAAGCGCCATTGTGGTGATCGTCACTTCCTAAGTATGCAACGATTCAAGAAACACCGCGACGCCGTCGATCCTTCCCGCACCGACCTGACCGCCTGGTCTGATCTCATTGATCTGGAAGAAGACAGCCGTCCAGATCTACTTGTGCGGATTCATTTCTTTGGCTGTGCTTCACGCCCCCCATGCTAGACTTTCTCCATGCCAAGAGCCGCCCGCAACAAAACCTTCTTCTATCACCGGGATTTCCTCGACACCCTCAATCGTCACAATTCTCTGGCCGACAAACTGGCTTCGCTTCATAAACTGCTGAAGCGACGGTATCCGTTCATTGCGCGCATTGCCGTCGCCGTCTACGACCCTAAGACGGACTTGCTCAAAACCTACGTCGACAGCGGCCGGACGACCCATCCTTTGCGGCACTATTCCGCAAAGCTCGCCGAGGTCACGTCCCTGAGGGACACGATGGCACGCGGCACACCGCGGGTTGTCAACGACCTGGACGTGTTCAAACGCAGCCGCACCGACCATGCGGCGCGCATACGCGCCGCCGGATACGGGGCCAGCTATACCCTGCCGATGTTTCTGAACGGAACCTTCTTTGGATTCGTCTTCTTCAATTCGAGGCTCAAGCGCGTGTTCACCGACCGAGTCCTGCATGATCTGGATATCTTCGGGCACCTCACCTCGCTCACGGCGATCTCCGAACTCTCCTCGATCCGGACGCTGGAAGCCTCCGTCCGAACGGCCGCCGACATCGTGCACCACAAAGACGTAGATACCGGCGCCCATTTAGATCGCATGGCCAACTTCGCCCGCTTGATTGCACAGACGATCGCCTCCACCTACAGCCTGACCGACGACCTGATCGAACATATTTTTCTCTTCGCCCCGCTCCATGACATCGGAAAGATCGCGATCCCCGACGAGATCTTGCGCAAGCCCGGCACCCTTACCGACAAGGAGCGCGCCATCATGCGCAGCCATACCGCCAAAGGGCGGGAGATCATCGACGTGATGCTGAATAATTTCGGCCTCGACGGCCTCGAACACATCGACATGCTCCGCAACATCGCGCTGTACCATCATGAAGCGATGAACGGCAGCGGATATCCGAGCGGATTGCGGGGGGACGACATTCCGATCGAGGCGAGAATCGTGGCCGTCGCCGACATCTTCGATGCGTTGACCAGCCGCCGTTCCTACAAGGAACCCTGGTCGAACGACCACGCATTCGCCATGCTGCGACGCATGGCCGGCTCACAAGTCGATCAACACTGCGTCGAGGCCCTCATCGCCCAGCGCACGGAAGTCGAAGAGATTCAGGCTCGCTTCAAAGAAGATCCCTACGGCTGACCCTCCGGCCAGATAACCCGTCGGAAGCAGGCACATACCATATTGGATCACAAGACCGGCCCCTGGTTGCAGTTCTCTACCCTCAGTCGTTTCGAATCATGCCTACTGGCTGAACACCTCCCGCCACACAGCGGCGAGGTCGTGGAGCGCTTTGCTGCCATCGCCGACGTAGACCGAACCATGCATGGTCGCCAGCCGCCTTGGCTGGAGTGCTGCCAATCGCTGAAACGTAGGTTCCGTCAATGAGCAGTAGGGCACGTAGTTCGCCAACGGACCTTGCTGATAGTCCACCAGCGTCTTTCGACAACGGTCGATCACATCCGACTCCGTCATCGGTTCGACATCTCCCTCTTGGTGGAAGAGATCCGAACAGAGGAGCGTTCGTTCCGTCTCTTCAAACAGCAATCCTGCTTCCCAGCAATGGGGCACATGCGGCGTCGACACAAAGCGGAAGCGGTATCGTCCCGTCTCAAGCCCCTCACCATCGACCATCCCTTTGGCGGGGCGAATCGCCAAACAATCATCGACACTCACCATCTTGCCCACCAGACTACATACCACCTCCGAGTGCGGAGCCAGTTGCTGCCACTCCGGCACCGTCGCGCATTCATCGGATTCAAAATGGCTAAACCCAATCCAGCGCAAAGTCTGCGGCTCGATGAGCGACGCCACAGCAGCCTTGACCTCGGGAAACAAAGCCCGTGGGCCGGTATGGAACAGCAGCGGTTCATCATCACGCAGCAAGAACTGACTGAACTGAATATTGAACGGTTCCACGAATGTCGTGATGCGAAATAAATCCGGAGCGATCTCGGTGATTTTTGCCATGGCATCTCCGCAAGAATGAAGCCGCGCGATCATACGCACCGCCAGACAGTGGTGCAATATGGAGAGATCAGATTGGGATGGTCACGCAACGACGGCTGACTACTGACTCACCGAGGTTGTGCCAAGGAATGTTCCAGGTTTGAAGCGAAATGTTAGATCGCGCCTCCATGCGACCAGGCATCATCCGGCGTGGGCCAAGATAGACTGCCGGACTTCCGTCTGAATGGCCGACTGTTCGACCACAAGTAGGAGGTGGCCGCCCCGATTGAACGGAACCAATCGGGCCTTGGGAATATGAGCCGCCGCAAACTCCGCATTGTGAAAGAGCTGCAGCGCGTCGTCCGTTGCATGGACGATGAGCGTCGGGGCACGAATGGCGGCCACCCGCTCATTCGGCATCGTGGCTTTATTGTCAAAGGCGACGCCCGCGTAGCGGGGAGCTACCGGAGCCATGGAGTCGATCACCCGATTCACCAACGTGCGCTGCTCCGTCGTGAGGCTTGCGATCACCGTGCCGTTGGCCCCCATCAACCTCATCAGCCACTTCCGCATGAACGTCCTGACAAGCCAGTAGAGAATCTCGTACTTGAAGATCATGGTCAGCGCGTCGCCCTTTTGATTCGCCTCTGCCTGATCGGCATCCGAGGATGAGGCGACACCGCAAGACAGCAGCGTCAGCGAGGAGACCCGTTCAGGATAGAGCGCCGCAAAGAGAAGCGCTGATGGACCGCCATGAGACATTGCCAGGACAGCAACTCTCTTTAGGCCAAGGTGGTCAAGAAGGAAGGCATAGGCCCTGGCTTGCTCATCAAATGTCGCGCCCTCGCGGAAAGTCGAGCCGATGTACCCGAACCGAGACGGCGCGATCCAGTCGAACTGTTCGCCTAGAATCGCCCTCGCGATAAGTTCCCCTTGGTCGTATCCCCCTCCACTCCCATGGACAACAAGAACGGGAACACCCGCCCCTCCTCTTTTGAACTCAATATCTCCCAGCGGCGAAGGCAGGATCGTACTGTTGCCAGTGATTCGGGCGTAGGCCTGCCTGATATCAACGGTGAACCAGATCGCAGTGGCAACACCGATCCAGAACAGTAGAAATGCCGACCAGAGCAGAGTGGACATGGTGGGGGTGTACAATGAGCGTGTAGCTTGCGCGGGCTGAAGAGAGGTCGAGTCGCTAACACCACGCCAGTTCGCTTGATCCTGTTGTGGAAAGACTGTCTCTACATATTAGCATTCGGACTAATGAGATGCCGAAGCCTATCCGCCATGAGGCTGACACACTGGGCACGCAGATCGTTGGCCTCGCGGCTAAAGCGCTCTGTTTCCTTCACTTGATAGATGATGGCCACGGTCAGAATCGCGGTCTTTGGTTCCCGTCGGAACACTTCCTCTCGAGGAACATCTTTACCTTCAAAACGCACTAGGCCGCCCATAGAGAAAGAGTCGAAGCCCTTTACGAATACGTCGAACTTGCTCGAATCCATTGCAGCCACATGTTTGGACAAACTAGAACCCACGTTCGTCACATCATGAACAAGAGTGTTACGGAGTTCTGAAAGAGAACTAACGAACCGACGGTCTGATTTTTCTAGCAGACTAAGCGCAGCAGTGAATGCCATTTCCCCACACCGCTTATCGCTCAGATCAAGGTGGGAGAAGACGTCGATGAGCGTATCCTTGCCAAGAGCAGTGCAGATCAGATGGGAGACGGCTGCTTCGATGAGCGCGTGAATCTTGATGATGAAAGACCAGTCATCTTCCGTCCTCAAGCTTTGGAGAAAACCGGTAGGCAGACCGAGCTCCGTCTCCAGCGCGCGCACCGAGCCTTCCACTGTGTCAGGGACAGTCACCTGTTCTCACTGATGGTCTAAAAACGTCAAAATGACCCCATCTAAACTATGGATCTTCTACTTCATGTCCGCAGAACACATTTCAGAATCTCTTCTGATGTACTATAAACTCTCTCAGACGCAGGAGTGCAGTTCCAAACATTCGTCATTTCCCATGTCCCGCTCGTGCAATTAATTCTTTCAGTCCATTTAGATCCAACGCCCCAGGGACCAGCTCGTTACCCACAATGAAGCCAGGTGTCCCCGAGATGCCCAGCTCCTGGGCAAGAGCCCGGTTCTTCTCAATCACGGCTTGCCACTTTGGATTGGCCATATCCGTTTCCAGACGCTTCGCATCGAAGCCCACGGGGAGATCGTTGAAGCTTAGCGGAGAATATTAACGGGGCCTGCTGAAGATTTATTACGCAGTTCTCTGTTTGGCTACGTTTCCAACAATCTCCCAGCGCGCCTCGATCGTGTCGGCTGACAAGTCCGCGCCACAGCCCCATTCGACAAAGTACCCACCATTAACCACCTTCGTAAATTCATTCTGATCTCGAAGTGCTTCAAACGCCTCATCCTGAAGATAGGGCCTCACGTCAAACCGGCCAACCCGGCCGTCGTCTGCCACTATGGACAACATCCAGTTTGGCTCTACATGGAGTTCCGTGATCCTCATTGGTCAAGTCCTTTGATCGGAAACAGTTTCTTACCATTTGAGAGCCAGGTCCCAGTCCGCAAGCAAATCTTCTTGATGAATTTCGATCCACGCGACGACCAGTTTGTGCTTATTCGATGGCAGATCGCCTGCCAAAACCGTTCCGTCAGGGATTGAGTACACGGCCACTTTACCTTGATACTCGGCGTGTACGTGCGGCAGGTGATGCTTTTCAATATCTCGAAAGAACATGCGAATGAGGATCCCATAAAACATGGAAATTGTTGGCATGCTATTTTGCTCTTCGACCTATAGCGTCCAACAGGATTTAATGGACCCACATGACCGGTGGAGCTTCGATTCGTATCGCATTTTCATCCAGATCGCGGACTCCGTCAAGGGTCACGAGTGGTGATTGTCTTTGATATTGGTTCTATTGTCAGTAAGCCCTTAAGAATTCTGCCTCTTGGTAGGACCTGTGTCTTTGCATCGCAACCCTCTGCCTACCTATGCTGGCGCATCTCCAACGAACCGTCATTTTCCATGTCCCGCCCGGGCAATGAGTTCTTTTAGTCCGTTCAAATCCAGCGCCCCAGGCACCAGTTCGTTGCCCACGATGAAGCCAGGTGTCCCCGAGATGCCCAGCTCCTGGGCGAGAGCCCGGTTCTTCTCAATCACGGCCTGCCACTTTGGATTGGCCATATCCGTTTCCAGACGCTTCGCATCGAGGCCGACGTGCACAGCGATGTTCAAGATCTCGTCCTTGGTCATGTCGGAATGGGAAGCGAGCAGTGCCTCGTGGAAGGCTTGGTGCTTGCCTTGTGCCTGAGATGCAAGGGCGGCTTTGGCTGCGAGCTCCGACGGTTCACCAAGAATAGGAAAGTCTTTATAGACTACCCGAACTCGGGAATCGACCTTCTGGAGTTCCGTGACAGCAGGCGCCGCGCGCTTACAGAAGCCACAGCGGTAGTCATAGAACTCAACCACCGTGATCTCGCCCTTGGGATTGCCGCTGACTGGTGACGCTGGATCGTGAAGCAGCTCGTTCTGCTTCGTCTTGAGGGCGACTTTTTGACGTTCGCGCTGCTCCGCTTCGCGCTTCGCCTCCAAGGTCTGTAACGACTGCTCGATCACTTCCGGATGGGTACGAATGTATCGCTCAATCGCGGTATCGATAAGATCCTGCGAGTTGATTGAACCGCTTTTGGCCTCGTTGGCCACAGACGAACATCCTAATGCAAATAGGGCGATGGTACCGAGGACACTTAGTAAAAATGGGGAGCGGATCAGAGTGTAGGCTCTATTCATAAACGCGGCTCCTATACGGTTGATTACTCCTTCACCAAATTGGCAACCTAGGTACGGCCTTTTCCAGAAAGGTACTCCCGCAATGAGATGATCCGAGATCCCTTATACTGCTTCAGATCCAGCATGGCCTTATCACCCGTGAAAATATAGTCCGCATCACCTTTGTCCGCACATTCCAGAATCCGGTTGTCAGGATTGTCAGCCAGAACCTGGATCACACGATCAGGCTTCACGACCTCAGCCAGTTCCGTCAAGGTGACGGCCACACGGCTCAACTCTTCGCCATCATGACTGAACTTTCTTGCTAACGTGGAGAGAACTTCGTCGAGGATCGGTTTCGAAATCAGGAGTTTATCCACGCCATCGAGAATTCTGAAGAGGGCTTTTGCGGCCTGACCGCCAGGAAGTATCAGCGCTGAAATGTATATATTACTGTCAAAAACGACTCTCACCGAGCGGCCAGATATTTGCGCAGGTCTCGCTCCGTGACAATGCCCTTTTCTTTAGCCTTTCTCGTCCAATAGCCCTGCATGGCAAGAACGCTTTGCGTCAAACGTTTCCGCCGGGACTCGCGTAACGCGTCCTGGATGACCGCGTTCACCGTTTTGCCCTCCTCACGAGCGATCTGTGTCAGCTCTTTGGAGAGCGCAGGCGATAGGACGACAGATTTCTTGACCGCCGTGCTCATAGAAACTCCTCCAAATATGAGGCGAATCCTAGCATGTCACAGGCCTGCTGCCAACTCGGAGAGACTTTACTTATATCCCTCCCCGCTCGTGCCGCCGCCAAAGCCGCCCCAGTTTCCGCCGAATCCCCCTTGCCCGGTTCCCCAGTATTCACCCTTTTGAATACGCCGATAGGGATGCCGGAGGTCGGGCCGGCTGATCAACCAGAAGAACGCCACAATGGCGCCGGTGGTCCCCAGCGTAATCCAAACCCCGAGTCCTTTGATTCGAGGCCGTGACGGAGTATCGAGTCTGACTTCTTGCGCCGGTGTCGCCAGCGCAACCGACGTGCGATACAGCCCTTCTCCGAAATCCCCTCGCTCAATCGCAGGCTGCAGGTACGTACGACTCACTTCGCTTCTGACGGCAGAGGTGATCACCGGAAACATTCTGCGACCCAACGCCATCGCCGCTTGCCGTTCTTCCACGGCCACCAAGACCATCACCCCATGCTCCTGCTGCGTCGAGCCGATTTGCCATTTTTGATACAGCGCATCCGCATATTGCCGGGCCGTAGGATATGGTTTAATACTGGGCACCGTCACGATGACCATTTCCACGCCGCTCTTTTTTTCGAGATCGATGCAGACGGAACGGATGCGCTCTTTCCATTGGTCATCCACGACGTGCGCGTGATCGCTGACATACCCCATGGGATTGGGAAGCGGCACACGCTCTTTGGGCCGCTCATACAACGAGGCCGGTGCTTCCATTGCCGAAAGCAGGAATATCAACCCCAGCGAGGCTATTCCCCAGATGTCTTGCCGACTGAATCGGAACTCAATCACGGGATACGTGCCTCTGCGGTAGTAACCAGACGAGATAAGCTCTCGAGATAGCGATCCATCAGTCTTGGAATCTCTTTTTGCCCTGGAGAGATGTGCCCTCGCTTGAGCGCCAATGCGTCACGAAGACCGGCAAGATTGATCTCCAGAAGTGATTCGATGTCTTTCAAGAGCGGCTCCCCATGCGCAACCACAGGGCGACTCAACAGTCGTTGTAAGCCTCGAAGCACCGGCAGAAGCGCAGTAATCGACAGCGGTAACAGAATGGTAATGGCCTCCTCGGTGCTTCGTCCTTCTACCAGACGTTGACGGAGACGAAACAAATTTCCACGTAATCCCTGCACGACTTCGGCGGCCAAATACCGTGCGTCGATCTTGAGACCGACAAAGGGATCTTGCCCCCAGAGCAGGCGATGACAGTCGAAAATGTCTTGGTACTCCAGTGGGAACGCCGTTGAGGCTGATTTCAGATCAGCTGTCGTGAGGAACAAGGGAACTACGACGTGCTCCTTGCTCCAACGTTTGTGAAGGCTATCGTACTGTTTCAAGACCGAGAGCTCATAGGAGGACAATATCAACAGAACGTTGAGGTTGGAGAGACCAGGCAGAAATTCTCCACGGACAGCACTGCCATAGAGAATGATGCCTTCCAATTCATTTCCATAGGCTTTTGCAACATCCTTCACATATGACTTTAAAAGTTTTTGTGTGTCTTCCAACAAACCATCGATGCTCCAGTCAATCGGCGCCATGATATTACCGAATCCCTCCCGCTGCCACATCGCGAGCCGAAGGATCCGGCAAGAATCCAGCCGCCATGAGACGATCCATCATGCCGAACGGAGGGTCCTTGCGAAGTCCGGCCGTCGTCGATAAGACACGGTATCGAAGCCGTGCATTGCGGTCCAAGGTGCTGAAGACACGGTCTCGGAGAAAGCCAATGACCGGATTCGCCGTGTTCCAAAAAAGCACCTGTTCGTCAGCCAACTTCTGCAGCATCGTCACCTGAGGCCGACGTGCGGTTTCATAGGTCCTGAGTTTTGTGGCGGAATACTCGTTCGTCGCCAAACACTCGGGCAAGAGATCAGCCAGCGTCATCGCATCGACCATCGCCTGCATGCGACCCTGCGAAGCATGAGGATTCATGGCATGCGCGGCATCCCCGATCAGCACCGCCCCGTCGGCCACCCACGTCGGCGTGCGAACCCGCCCGGTCGGCATAAAGGCAGTTTGCTTCCAGTCTGTCAGTGTACGGAAGATTGGCTCACTGGACGGATCGATCTTGATCCAGGCTTCCTGGAGAGCTGGAAGACCTTGTGCCTTCACGCTGTCATACGAACCGGCTCTGATCATGTAAAACGCGTACACTTTGCTTCCAGCGGCGGGAAACATCCCAAGGATCGTCCGCTTCCCCACAAAATACTTGGCGTCATCCATGGGACGCGCTGCGTCTAACATGGCAATCAAGTATCCCTGCGGATAGAGATGCAGCTCGGCTGGAATCTGCAAGGCTTCGCGAACTTTTGAAAATGCCCCATCGGCGCCGACGACCACCTTGGCCTGTATGGAGCACTGAGCTTCGCCCTGCTTCGCGGTCAATCCGACAACTCGATCTTTCTCACGTAGCAACCCCGTAAACGTCGATTGATACCGCAGTGAGACGGAAGGCTCGCGTTCGATCGCATTGAGAATGGCATGATGCGCCACATTGGGAAGTGTGACCACCGCACGGTTATACGGTGGCGGAAGGTCACCATAATCCACGGTGCACAACCGCTCGCCGCCGACGCGGCAGAAATGAAACTTCTGCACTGTACGCGTCGATTCACCGGGCAATGTACTTAACAGACCCAGTTGATCGAGAACCTGCTGCCCGTTCGGCTGCAAAATCTCGCCACGCAATCCCTGCGGTGGTCCAGGCGCCTGTTCGAGGACAATAGTTCGAATCCCCTTCTGGGCCAAGGCGAGAGCCAGGACAGCCCCACCTCCACCGGCGCCGACGACCGCAATGTCTGTTTCCTCAACCATCGCCGTTCTCGCTATTTCCACTCCTGGAAGCGTTCTTGATCTTTCCATAGCAAGAGAAACTTCTCACGCGCTTTGACTGTCATCGCATGGTCTCTGATGATATCCAGCCGCTCATCATTGTAGCGGTTTCCACTGGTCGTCTGATTCATCGAGCCGTTGGTATTGACCTCGTCGTCAATGACGGCCTGTTTCAGATGCATAAGCCCGTCATGCCGATTGATCTTGATGGGAATCCCGGCTTCACGTAGCACCGAGAGCGCCCTCTGCTGTCTCGGATCATTCAGTCGTTCTCAGTCCGTGAGAACCCGAAC
>JAOUMR010000204.1 GCA_029881435.1 Nitrospira sp. | reverse complement strand
CCGGGTGGCGTTTTCGAATGGCAATAAGACGCTGGACGAACGCCAGTAAATCAGACTGCGCGCGATCCAAGTTCCAGTCGAACCAACTGATCTCATTGTCCTGACAATAGGCGTTATTGTTTCCATTTTGCGTCCGTCCGATCTCATCACCGCCGCAGAGCATGGGGACGCCCTGAGAGAGAAAGAGTAGGGTTAGAAAGTTCCGCTTCTGGCGTTCACGTAGTTCGACAATTGCGGGATCGTCGGTGGGACCTTCCACACCACAGTTCCAGCTGTCGTTGTCGTTGGTGCCGTCTTGGCTGTTTTCCCCGTTCGCTTCGTTGTGTTTGTCGTTGTAAGCCACGAGGTCAGTGAGCGTGAATCCGTCGTGCGCCGTGATGAAATTGATGCTGGCAAAGGGACGGCGCCCGCTCGTGCTATAGAGATCGCTGCTGCCGGTCAGGCGATAGGCGAGCTCTGCCATCTGGCCGCCATCGCCTTTGATATAACGCCGGATCGTGTCCCGGTATTTTCCGTTCCACTCGGCCCAGCCCACCGGGAAGTTTCCGACTTGATAGCCGCCTTCCCCGACATCCCACGGTTCTGCGATCAATTTGACCTGCGAGAGGATAGGGTCCTGGTGCAAGATGTCGAAGAACGCGCTCAGCCGGTCGACGGCGTGCAATTCCCTGGCGAGGGTGGAGGCCAAGTCGAATCGAAACCCATCCACATGCATTTCCGTGACCCAATATCGCAAACTGTCCATGATCAGTTGAAGCGTTCGTGGATGCGTGACATTGAGCGTGTTTCCACAACCCGTGTAGTCCATGTAGTACCGCTTGTCGTTGTCCACTAAGCGGTAATAGGCGGCATTATCGATCCCTCTAAACGAGAGGGTCGGGCCGAGCTGGTTGCCCTCGGCCGTATGGTTGTAGACGACATCCAGAATGACCTCGATGCCTGAGCTGTGCAGCGTTTTCACCATGGTCTTGAATTCCCGGACATGGCGGCCGCGGACCGGCGACACGGCGTATCGGATATCGGGAGATAAGAAGCCGATCGTATTGTAGCCCCAGTAGTTGGTCAGTTTTCGATCGGTGAGGTGCTTGTCACGGACGAAGTGATGGACCGGTAGCAACTCGACTGCGGTGACTCCCAACTCCAACAGGTGGTCGATCACGGCGGGGGTGGTCAGACCGGAATACGTCCCGCGCATATGATCCGGTACGTCCGGGTGCTGGGCTGTGAAACCCTTGACGTGTACCTCGTAGATGACGGTTCGGTCCCAGGATGTTTTGGGGTGCTGATCGCCTCCCCAGGTGAAGGCCTGATCGACGACGACGCACTTGGGAATGTTTGATGCATTATTGCGGGTGTCAAAGGAGAGATCCGCCTTGGGGTTGCCTATCTGATAGCCGAACATGGCGTCGGTCCATTCGATCGTTCCCGCGATCGATTTGGCATAGGGATCGATCAGGAGCTTGTGATGATTGAAGCGATGCCCTTCCTGTGGTGCATAGGGTCCGTGGACTCGATATCCATAATGTTGTCCTGGCCAGAGGCCGGGAATGTAGGTATGCCAGACTTGATCCGTCCGTTCTTCGATACGAATACGATGGGATTCTTCGTCGGAATCAGGTCCGTCGAACAGGCAGAGTTCAACGGCCGTGGCATGTTCTGAAAAGAGGGCGAAGTTCACACCTTCGCCGTCCCATGTAGCTCCGAGTGGATAGGGTTTCCCAGGCCAAACTCTCATACGTGCTCCTTTTCAATGGAATGCGTTCACAGGGCGCTGCCCCACGGTACCATCTCATACTGGTATCAACGAGCTTATGCAAGAGGCTTGCGCCATCTTGTTTATGGAGTGGTCCATCGGTAAGGTGGCACTAAACGGAGGAGGAACGTGATGGATGAAACATGGGAGTTGGATCTCGGGGCTACAATGATCGGAACCAATCAGGTTCGGTTTAACGTCTGGGCGCCGTTCGCGCAACAGGTTGCGGTGGAGTTCGTCGGGCAGGATCGAACGGCCATTCCGATGCAGCCCGCTTCGCAGGGCTATTTCGAGGCCATCGTTGATGACGTCGATCCGCTCACGCGCTACCGCTATCTGCTGGACGGACAGAAGGCGCGACCGGATCCTGCCTCCCGATTTCAGCCGGATGGGGTCCATGGTCCTTCGGCCGTCGTCGATTCCGATTCGTTTCGTTGGAACGATGGAGCGTGGCGCGGAATTCCACTGAAAGACTTCATCATTTATGAA
>JAOUMR010000203.1 GCA_029881435.1 Nitrospira sp. | reverse complement strand
TACCCGATCATATGCGAGGCACCTATTCCGCCCTGACGACCCCCGCCGTGATCGACCACCTGTTGGAGTTGGGCGTCACCGCCGTCGAGTTGCTACCGGTCCATCACTTTGTGCGCGACAAGCACCTCGCTGATCAAGGACTGACCAACTACTGGGGCTACAATACGATCGGCTTCCTCTCTCCCGATATTCGGTATGCCGTGTCACCGGTACGTGGCCGACACGTTCGGGAATTCAAGACCATGGTCAAGACACTCCACAGTTCCGGCATCGAAGTGATTCTCGATGTGGTGTACAACCACACGGCGGAGGGCAATCACCTCGGCCCAACGATTTCATTCAGGGGCATCGACAATGCCGCCTATTATCGATTGGTGGACAACGACAAACGCTATTACATGGACTACACCGGCTGCGGGAACACGCTCAACGTCACGCATCCGCGCTCGCTCCAGCTGATCATGGACAGTCTTCGGTACTGGGTGACGGAGATGCATGTCGACGGCTTTCGGTTCGACCTCGCCTCTACCCTCGCCAGAGAGCTGCACGCTGTCGATCGCCTAAGCGCCTTTTTCGATATTCTGCACCAGGACCCCATCCTCTCGCAGGTCAAACTGATCGCGGAACCGTGGGACGTCGGAGAGGGCGGCTATCAAGTCGGAAATTTTCCCGTGGGCTGGGCCGAGTGGAACGGCAAATATCGAGACACGATCCGCAAATACGGCAAGGGTGATGGCGGTCAGATGGCGGAACTTGCCTATCGATTGACCGGCAGCAGCGATCTGTACGGCATGAGCGGGCGAAGGCCCTTCGCCAGCATCAATTTCATCACGGCACACGACGGCTTCACGCTCCACGACCTCGTGTCCTACAACGACAAGCACAACGAAGCCAATGGAGAAAACAACCAAGACGGGACCAACGATAATGACAGCTGGAACTGTGGCGTGGAAGGTCCGAGCACTGATCCGACGATTGTCGAGCTACGTGAACGCCAGAAGCGGAATTTCTTAACACTCCTCTTTCTGTCTCAGGGTGTCCCCATGCTCTGCGGCGGCGATGAAATCGGACGGACCCAGAGCGGAAGCAATAACGCCTATTGTCAGGACAATGAGATCAGCTGGTTCAACTGGAACCTCGATCACATGCAGCAGGACTTGTTGGCGTTCGTCCGAAGCCTCATTGCCCTTCGAAAGCGCCACCCGGTTCTTCGACGGCGACGGTTTTTTCAGGGGCGCCATATTCGAGGGTCCGAAGTCAAAGATCTCGCATGGTTTCGCCCCGATGGGAAAGAAATGACCGATGAAGACTGGAATGCCGGCTACTCGAAATCGCTCTCCCTTCGGCTCGCCGGCGACGCCATTGCTGAAACTGATCAAAAAGGACGGCCGATCGTCGACGACACCCTGCTGATTCTGTTGAATGCCCACCATACGCCGCTGGCCTTCACATTGCCGGCCCACAAACGCGGGATCCGCTGGCATGCAGTGCTGGACACCTCACTCTCTGGAGAAAACGAAAAGCAGGTCAGTGCCTTCAAAGGGGGCGAACAGCACGAAATGGAGGCTCGATCGATCGCCGTGCTACGGCTCGACGGGAAACAATAGCACCAGGGTCTGCAGTTATAGGCTCACCGCCTTTCGTGGTTACGGTCGGTAGGAAGGAGACTGTATGGTCTGGGATAATTGGCTGGAGACGGTTCGAGAATCGGCGGAATCGGCCCTGTCACTGACTATTTCGTACCTTCCCAAGCTCCTGGGCGCCATACTGCTCGTACTGGCTGGTTATCTCCTCGCTCGGATCGTCGGTGCCGGCACGGCCGGACTACTGAAACTGGTCGGTCTGGATCGTCTGCTCGCCAACACACCCATACAAACCCTCTTCAGTAGATCCGGCACCACTAAGAGCGGATCCGATGTCCTCGGCCTGCTGGTCTTCTGGGTGATCTTTCTCCTCTTCGGGGTCACGGCCACGGATATGCTCGGCCTCCCAACCGTCTCAGCCACACTGACCGACCTGGCCCACTACCTTCCCAAAGTTGGACTCGCGGTCCTGATCATCGTGCTGGGCATGCTGGCTGCGAGCTACATCAAGGAGCTGATCGGTTTAGCCTGCGCGTCGGCCGGTATTTCTCAGGGTACGATCGTGGCCCAGACGTTCTATGTCGCCGCGATCCTGGTGGTGTTTGTGACGGCGGTCAACGAGCTGGGGATCGACACGACCCTCTTAAACAGCACGATCATGATCGGCTTTGGCGGACTCATCGCGGGAGCCGCG
>JAOUMR010000034.1 GCA_029881435.1 Nitrospira sp. | reverse complement strand
GGCACAGAGAATCCACTCACCCTCGAAACAATAACGCGTAGTTATCTCGAAAAACGGAAACTTCCGTCATGAAAGATGGTTTTTCAGCAGACTGCTAGTTGAGAGCATCGTCATAATCGGAGAGTTCATGAGGCATGAGGATACTAAATACCTTCAAATTATAAAAGTATGAACGTATAGACTCGTTGTCGAGTAGCGCGGCGGCTGCCTCTATGTACATTCCGCCTGCCCCTAGGATACGGTGCACGCCACGTCCTGCTTGTGACGTGGAGACCCGAGCGCGGGGCTGATCCCCTCGCGTCTGCGACCGGTTCCTCACCGGTCGCGGGGTCTTTGTCTTTCCCCACGAGGACCTGTGGAGGACAGGGGACATGCCGACCAAACAGGCGCATATCCGTCATGGCAAAACACGCCTGACAAAGCTGGTACAAGCTGAATCCAAGACGATCGGCAGATGGCTGCGATGGCTGGCGATCAAGAAGGACCTGGCCAAGGTCGAGGGCGCATTTGGGTGGCTCACCCACGCTGTGGTAGAAGGGTGCACTCTCGACGCTTCTCGGAGAGATCAAGAAGTACGAGGACCAGCGCACCCGCTTGGCCACCGAGCTGGCTGTGCGCGACGGGGTCGCCGTCACGCCGTTCGATCCGGTGCGGGTCGAGGAGGAACTCCGAGGCTACCTCAAGGATTGGTCGGGCTTGGCCCAACGGCATCCAGCGCAGACGAGACAGATCCTGAGGAAGCTACTGCCGAACCGGATACGAGTCTGGCGAGAGGTGCGCGACAGGGAGAAGTGATACTGCTTCGAAGGAGAGGCCGCCGTGGGTAAGTTTTTCAACGGCGTCGTCAGCATTGAAAGGTGTGGTGTCCCCAACGGGATTTGAACCCGTGTTACTGCCTTGAAAGGGCAATGTCCTAGGCCAGGCTAGACGATGGGGACGAGCCAATATGGGCAAGGAAACACCCGAACTCATACCACACTCGAAGTCGTACTGTCACTAGGCACAGCGGAGACTCAGCGATCTTATTATTTGGCCATGCGAGGTAGCTTCAAGATGCGTCTATGGATCCATGTAGAAGGTGTTAGGTCGGCGACCTGTAGACCGGAAGTGTCGTGTCCATCGCAGCGAGGGTGGGGAGACTCTGGTCTTTTGAGGAGAGGATAGGCCCGCTGATTGGCCAATGAATCCCCAAGGTTGGGTCGTTCCAGAGGATTCCTTGATCATAGTTTGGTGAATAATAGGCGGTGCACTTGTACAGGAACAACGCGGTGGCACTCGTCACGCAAAAGCCATGGGCACAGCCTGGGGGAATGTACATCTGTCGAAGGGTGTCTCCCGATAATTCGATTCCGTACCACTTGCCGAATGATGGGGAGCCCTTGCGGATATCGACAACCACATCGTACACAGTTCCCTCAAGCGCCATGACGAGTTTCCCTTGAGCCTGCGGTTCCTGGAAATGGAGTCCGCGGAGTGTATTCCGGATGGATCGCGAAAAGTTATCTTGAACGAACCGTTCGGAGATACTGAGATTCCGATAACGGTCTTCATGATATGTCTCCATGAAAGACCCTCGGTGATCGGAAAGAAGAGTGGGTTCGAACAAGAGCACTCCTGGAATAGCAATCCGTGTCACACGCATAGCATCCTTTGCTTAGGAAGTCGGGTTCGATCCGCTCGATGGCCGACTGGATGGATCGACGATGTCCGGTCTATCAGGGTACAATTTCCTCAAACGATCGACGAGCGGAATGGCCTCAGGCGAGCTGTTCATGCTTGGCTCACTTACCGGGTGGTCCCACACGAGGGTTGTTATGTTAGCCTCCAGAAGAAGGGATCGGATTGTGGCGGCGCAGGCGTCAAGGGTAAGTTCTGTTCCACCGCGTAAGTCAAGAACTCTCTCCCTCGGATCGGTCGGTGGTGCCTCGGTGTGTATCAACAACCAGCACCGGTCAAAAATGGTTTTGCGAAGCTCCGGTGGGAGATTGATCGTCGTCAGATCAGAGGTACACAGAGCCGATACGAAGAGGACAAACTGAAGGTCAGGCATTCCTGGATTTTGAACATTGAGAGACGGCATGCGCTTGTATTATCAGCAGTGATGCTTGGTGAGTCAACTAGAGGCTGCCAATGAGTGCCTGCCGTCGGACGCACAGGAGTTAGGAGTATGGTGACCATCGTTCTCACCGGACAGTTGCAGACTATTGACGGAGAACGTGATCTGGCATGTGAGGTGGACAAACCTATGTCCATTCGGCAACTCATTCAGCGGCAAGGAATTCAACTTCGTCATATCCTCCAGCTGCTTCGAGAAAAGAAGGTCTTGGTGACGATCAATAAGAAGATCGCCAGCGATGATTCGATGGTCCACGACGGGGACACGATTCGTTTAATCGGGCACGACGGAATGGGAGGCAGTGGCCTTGGCCCCTCTCACTCGTAATTGAGGTTTCAGGAGATAGTGGGGCCGAGAACCCATGTAGGTCTCGACCCCTCAATACCTTGAAACCATTGGTGAACTGGCTGCCTCGAGCGAGTTGCTCTTCTTAAGGGCACTGGGATGCGAAGCGGAGTTATTTTTTTCCGAGGATCGCGTCCTTAGCAGCCTTCGCCACGCGGAATTTGACAACACGCTTGGCTGGAATCTTGATCTCTGCCCCGGTCTGAGGGTTACGGCCAATACGCGCCTTCCGGTTGGCGAGCTTGAGCTTACCGATGCCAGGTACGGTAAAAACATTTTTTGCCTCTCGATAAGCCAGGGCGGCGAAATCATCAAGGATCTGTACAGCACCTTTCTTCGTAATACCGGCTTTCCCGGCGAGATAGTCTGCAATTTGCGATTTCGTCATTGATTTTGCCATTCGTGAACCTCCTTGAGGGTAAGGGATGAGAGATGCCTAGAATTTTGCCTGATGTGCCTGGCGCACCAACGTCCTTGCTGGCATTGGGTAGCCCAAATGTGGACTCGTGCTCACAAGGTGAAAGCCCGCGAGAGTGTAGCCAAGAGTCTAAAGCGTGTCAACGAGAAAAACTGCATCTGGCGTGGGGAAAATGCGTCCAGTGGCCTCTTGCGGATTAATTAAATGGAGGGGTAGAGTAGAGCCGGATGGTCCTTCCTGTGAATCGGACGAGGCGAGGAATCTGGAGAGAACACTGTGGGTAAAGACCTACCGATTTTATCCGTACGTACCTCTCAGCCTAGTGCTGAGGGATCAGAAAACTTTATTTATGCGCGCGTGTTCTGTCAGAAGGAAAACTCTCCTCCTCTGAAGTTGTTGATCGAATTCCTTCAGTCTCGTGGACAAAGCCCGATCGTCCCGCCAAATCTTGATGAATCGGTTCTCCAGGAGTGGGCATGGGTTCAAATCGCCTTGGGATACCATCGTGATCGCAAGCCCATTCAACTCTTTTGTGTACGTGATCGCGGCAGCTATCTTGATGTGTATGATCAGGAGAAGAAGCAATTCATGGACATGCTGTCCGCTCATGCAGGCATCGAGGCACAACTCGCGCTTGAATACGTAACACGGTGTCGCTTTATCCTGACAACGCGTATGGCTGAGAATGATGTGACCGACGACGGCTACGATTTTAATGGGTGGATCCTCGAGTTTTATCAAGAACAATGCGATGGGATCGTCCAAATCGACAATCAAGGCTTTTACTCACCCAAAGGCGAACTCATCGTGGATCTGTCGATCTCGGGTGAAACCTGACGTGTCAGAGACACCCCTCTTGCAGCCAAGACCGCTATTTAAAAAAACTGCTCGCTGGTTTGAACGTGCGAAGGCCTCGCTCTTCGACAATCTCCCTTGTTGCCGAGGCTGCTCCCACTGCTGTGTCGGTCTTTTTTCTGTGACGCTCCTTGATAAGCAGGAAATCCAGCAGGGTCTTCAGTCGCTTCCCTCGAAGGACCGGAAGAGGCTGGAGGACACAGCAGTGGAGCAGGTCAACCAGCTACGCATTGCCGCTCCGCGCCTGCGTATGAATCAATTCGTTGATCGGTGGCCGGATGACGAGATGGACACACTCGTCGAACGATTCGATGCGCTGCCATGTCCAGCTCTGGAACGCGACGGACGCTGTGGTGTGTATGAATATCGCCCGCTGGTCTGTCGCTCGATGGGACTTCCGATGGACAGTGATGGTGTTGTGTCAGGCGCTTGTATTATTCAGACGTCCGTCCCTCTCATTCGGCTATCCAACGCCCTTCGCGAGGAAGAAAACCTTCTCGCTGGGAGAGAAGCGGAGGAACTGGCCGCCGTTTGTCACCATAATGGAGCGCAGGGCGGAGAATTGTTGCTGCCGTATGCATTCTTGCCTGATTAAGAGGGGTGGTGGGAAGAGCTACGGGTACGATCTAGACAGTCTCTTTCACGCTATGCTAAGGTGACCTTCCTTAGTTGAGGGAGCGCCTGTAGCTCAGCTGGATAGAGCATCAGCCTCCGGAGCTGAGGGCCACAGGTTCAAATCCTGTCAGGCGCACCAAACCGCCTTTGTGGTCGGCATCGACAATTCAATATCCGGTGGGGCCGTTAGCTCAGTTGGTAGAGCAGCTGACTCTTAATCAGCGGGCCGTAGGTTCGACCCCTACACGGCCCACCAAACCTAGCTCGCTTGTACCGGGCGCTATTCTTCCAGTGATGCGCACGGATAAAACCCTCCAGTAGTCTTTCCATTTAGGTGATGGTCCCTTGCACGTGCATGCACTGCGCCTTTTGGGTGCTAACGAGGTTGCCACTGGCCCTAAACAGTGGATGCGACAGGAATCTTCCGCGGGTGAAGCGTCATGCGCATGCCACCTTTCGGCCGTAATGTGACCATCAGATAAGGTTCGACCTTCTCTTGAGCAAGCTGTAGATCATACCGACGACCGATCAGAGCCAGCAGGAGTGGTCCTTCGACTGAAGCAAAATGGAGGCCCACGCAAGTACGTGGCCCGGCGCCGAACGGTATATAGGCATAGCGGTTACTTGGCCGTTCGCCATCCAGCCATCGCTCCGGCAAGAACTGTTCGGGGTTGGACCAGAAGGCTGGGTGTCTGTGCAGATTATACGTGCCGACCAAAACGAACGCGCCTTCCGGGAGTGACACACCACCAACGGTTGTGGGAGTCGCCGCTTTCCGCTGGACGGCCGGGGCAGGCGGATACAGCCGGAGTGATTCATCGAACAGTGCGCGTGTGTAGGGGAGCTGTGGAAGATCGTCGGCATTTGGCGTTCTTCCCTGGAGGACTCGATCGATCTCTTCATGAAAACGCGTTCTCGCTTCCGGGTGGGTCGCGAGGAGGTACCAGGTCCAGGCGAGCGCGTTCGCAGTGGTCTCGTGTCCTGCGGCAAAGATGGTCAACGCTTCATCACGCAGCTCCCGATCGCTCAGTCCTTCACCAGTCTCTTCGTCGCGAGCCTGAAGGAGCAGATCCAAAAGATCGTCATGGTGCACTCCGCTGTGACGCCGTTCGGCGAGCAACCCATACATGAGCCCGTCCATGAATTGCATCACCGAATGAAATTCACGGTTGCGTGCGGTGGGCACCCATAGTGGAAGAAATAGTGGATTACTGAACGAGTCGAAGGCGTACTTGATGCTTACGCGGAGGGCGTGACTGATCCTCTCGATGTGTTGAGTCATACTGGTGCTGAACATCGTTTGTGAGATCACTTCAAGGGCGAGCTTCATCATCTCCGCTGCGATGTCGATCGTACCTCCCGCATGGTGTTCCCATGCGGCAATCCGCTGCTCGCCTACCTGGGCCATGCGATCGGCCATCGTAGCGATGCGCGAGCGGTGAAAGATCGGCTGGATGATGCGGCGATGTCGCTTCCAGACCTCGCCCGAACTCGTCACTAATCCATTACCCAGGACGAGTGCGAGGCCGGTTGGCCGCTGAGGGTCGTAGACCTTCACAAAGCGGTCGGATTGTTTGACCAGGACCTCTTCGGCGAGATCAGGATGACTGAAAAGGTAGAGTGTCCTCGTGCCCAAGCGAAAGTGGAGCGCATCGCCGTGCTGGCGCCACCAGGCCGTAAGCATCTCCAGGGGTTGCTTCCTGAACGCACCGAGGTGGCCCAGCAGAGGCACCGCGCCGGGAACATCGACGAGGGTAAAGGAAGGAGCTGAGTCCGGCATAAGGTAAGGGACCCTATCACACTGCGTGGCTGCAAGACAGTCACTTTGTCGGTGGAGCTTCCAGGAGCATACGGGACATCATGGTTTCAAGCATGATGAGTCCATTAACAAACGGGTACCATTCGCGGTACAGTGTTCCCGCCCCTTGGGAAATGCATCCTGGGATGGTATTCTGACAGCTTCAGTATCTATTCACCACCGTACGTGTGGTACCAAAAAGATGTGAGCACCCTGCTAGGAGCAGCAGGACCTATGACCAGCTCTACGCGCATTTCCCAGTTTGTGAAGCAGGACCTTTGGACCAAGGATCTAAAGTCTATGCCATTGATCCAGCGGTTGGGAATTCAAGCGCTTCGCCTGGCCACTGCTGTCGGAATGGAGTTCCGCAATCGCCTGCTCGATGCCCGGGCGGCCGGGCTGGTGTTCACCACGCTGCTGTCCTTGGTGCCCTTTCTGGCTGTGATGTTCTCGGTCCTCAAAGCGTTCGGCATTCACCATGTGATCGAGCCCTCGTTAGCCCAGGCGCTTGAACCACTCGGTCCCAAGGGTCAGGAGATCACGACCACCATCGTGAGATTTGTGGACAATATCAAGATCGGTGTACTGGGAGTGGTCGGGATAGGCGGCCTCTTTTATACGACTTATTCCTTGATCGACAAGATTGAGCAGGCCCTGAACGCGATCTGGCAGGTCAGGGAGGGACGGACATGGGGACGCAAGTTTGCCGACTACTTAAGCGCGGTGCTCGTGGGTCCGGTCCTGGTCTTTAGCGCGTTCGGCCTGCTGGCGTCACTCCACAACCACACCGTCGTGGAGCGCCTTCTGGAGATGGAGCCGCTCGGGACGCTGGTCGTGTGGAGCGGTGAAGTGATTCCCTTCCTGATGTTATGTGGCGTATTCACCTTCTTCTATAAGATGATCCCCAACACGGATGTCCATTTGCGCTCCGCGCTGGTCGGAGGCGTCGCCGCGGCGATCCTCTGGGGGATTGCGGGCGAGGCCTTTGCAAAATTCGTTGCGTCGTCAGCCAAGTACAGCGCGATCTATTCGAGTTTTGCGGTGCTCATCCTGTTCCTGTTATGGCTGTATGCTGGTTGGATGATCGTGCTCATCGGTGCGCAGCTCTCCTTCTTCCACCAATACCCTACAGCCTATTTATCGCGCCTGCTGTGGGAACAGGGTACCGTCGTGTTTCGCGAACAGTCGGCCCTTAAAGTATTACGAGTCCTGGGGCATCGGTACCTCAAGGGCGATCGTCCGTTGAGGTTGCCGGAGCTGTCGAGCGAACTGAACATGCCCTTGTCTCTGGTGGAGGAAGAGGTCGAACGACTCGTCGAGAACGGGTTTGTGGGTCGCCTTCAGGAACCGGAAGGGGTGAGCCTCATCAAATCACCGGATCTGATCTTCGTGAAAGAAGTTCTGGATAGCGTTCGCAACGGCACCCCACCTTGGGTCCTTCCCCACCTCGATACCAGCGATCCGGTCACCGCTCTCTTGCGTCGACGAGACAAGGCTGTGCAAAAGGAGTTGGCCGGAGAGACGGTCCAGTCACTCTTACAGGACCAAGAGCGCTCAGGATCGGCCGGTTTGTAAGGGTATGTGTGTGACACGAGAGAACACCGTCAAACCTGTTACGGCTGTCCGTTCGCTTCGGGTTTGCCCTGGGTCTGGCCGAACGACCGTACATAACGCAGCACCTGCCAGGCTTCTTCCTCAGTCAGAATAAGCGGAATAAACGGCGCCATCGCGGTGCCCTTGCTCCCGTTCTTCAAAATCCAGAAGAGTTCGCCGTCCGTTCGGGCCGCCTGCCAGTCCTGGTCGGTGAAGTTTCTCGGTAGGGGACCTCTGAGCGTGCCTGGCTCAATATCAGCGCCTAATCCTTTGCCGTCTTTCCCATGGCAGGTCACACAGAAGGCTTTTCCGTGGAAGAGTCTCTTCCCCCTCTCAATAGTTTCCTCTGTCGCAGGAAGAGGATTCGTCCAGGTTCTAGCGTTTTCGATTTGGTCGATCGGCACTCGCGGTTTGAGTACGGCTTCGTCGGCGCCAAAGGAAGCGGAACTCCATGATATCAGCGCTCCCGTAGCAACTACCGTCAAGGTCAAAGACCAGCGTGCTTGGCGTTCTGTCATAGCCCCTCTGGTATCTTGTGTGAAGCGACGCCTGGGCCCCCTCCAGTTAATGAGGAGAGGGCCAAGCTCGTCTCATTCGGTTGACTTACTTATCGGAATATCCAGGGAATTTGTGTCCAAGAGATTGTGGGAAGCTCACAGTACCGTCCGGGAACTCCTGCCCATGTTGCCACAGATGGTAGATGACACCGTCGGTCCCTGCCGCGGTTTCCGCCACCTTGGCGGCCTGGTCAGCGGGCATATCCAGGATCTGGACCCTGCCAGTCGCAATCTCAACCTTATGGTCGTGGAAATGACGGTGCCACTGAATGGCAGGGAGCTTGCGAGTGAGGTCTTTGGCAACAAAATATTCAACTGCGACCAAGGGTGCCTTTGGATCCGTGGATTCGAAGAGGAGGCATTGAAGGATTTTATCGGAAATGCCCTTGCAGTAGTGATGGAATGGGCCGCCTGGAGTCCCGTCCGCCATCATGTGGGGTGCCTGAACATGGATATCGTATCCGACGGCTGGACTGCCTGGTTCCCCACTCACGGCCTTTTGGGTGGCCACTCCACTACATCCAACAGCCGCCATAGCAACAATGGCTAACAATTCTTTTCTCATTCCTATAACCCTCCTAGGTTTGAGGAGTGCTCGCCCAGCCCATCTAGGTCGAGGAACACCTCCAAATTCGATTGCAGATTAGAGAGAGATTGGGTGAAAAGGATTCGGTTATTTCCTGGTCAAAGCCCCACAGCAAGGTGCAAAGTTGGGAAAGGTTGGACTATGACTCCAGGGTTGGCAGGGAAGAGGAATTGGGCCTGGTCGGTGTGATGAGGTGTTGGGCTTGAGGTGCGATTTTCCCCTGCGCGTCCATCGTTTCAAACAGTAAACAGCATTTCAGCCGACCGCAGACTCCGAGTAATCGGGGGTCATCAATCGCCAGATCCATTTTTTTGGCTTGTTTCGCCGTGATCGGCTTCACATCGGTCAGAAAACTTGCGCAACACAGCACGAGGCCGCAGGTATCGATCCCACCGAGCCGCCTGGCCTCTTCTCGGACCCCGACGTGACGCATTTCGATGCGACCGCCAAACCGACGTGCCAGGTCGCGAACCAAATCTCGGAAATCGATCCGATCCTCAGCCGTGTAGACAAAGGTGAGTTGCCGGCGACTCATGGCTCCATAGACTTCGACCAGCTTGAGTTGAAGGCCGATTTCAGCAGCTTTGGCACGGCAATATGCGGTTGCATCCTGGGAAAGTTGCTCAAGTCTGGTGATCAAGGCCTTTTCGTCTGTATCGGGCAATCGCACGATGGATTTCATGGCTCGCATAGGAGGAAGGAACGGCGTTGAGTAGGGTTCTGTGTGAACGATGCCGTAGGTCAGCTCATCGTCCATCTCTATCAAGACAGGGTCTCCGGCGTGCAGCGGCAGGCCAGTTGCACCCAGCTTCTTCACCTCTCCACGGCCTCTGACCTTCACTCCAGCCAGGCGGACGCAGTTGGGGTATGGAGTGGGGTGTGGTTCGCCCCTTACCGTATCCATAAGGCGATCATACACAAATTTCTTCACTGGTGGAATGGGTAAGAATGTGGGAAGGGGTCAAATGAGATTTAGGCGCAAGTTTCCGGAAAGATATCATAAAGCAGCGATATATAAGATGAAAAAATGAAGACACTCTGACTAGCTGGTTGTGGTAGGCTAATTTCATTGTGAGGCTAGATGGAGTGAACGATGGCGACGATGCTCAGAGAACGAAAGACGATGTTGCGTATTCCCAATCGAGTTGTCCTCCCATTCGGGTACAGGATTTCAGTCCGACAGCTCTCCGATACGGAAATGGATAAGCGGGATGCGAATGCCGATGGAATTTGGGATGACGACACCAAAACCATCTATGTGCGAAAGCGACTTCCAGTGACCCGCCGTCGATATATTCTGGCACATGAGCTTGGCCATGCGTGGTTGGACTGGCAGCATCGCTACATGGACGACGGTAAAGCGAGCATCTAACGCGCGGGTACCGCTCACTCTTTTGCCAAGGTGATGATGTGTTTCCACTCCAGTGGAGTCACGGGCTGAACGGAAAGCCGAGAGCCTTTCTGTAGTAAGGCCATCCTCTTCAGTTTGGTATCCATCCGTAGTTGATCCAGCGTCAGAGGCCTGCGAAATGTCCTCACATATTTGATGTCGACCATGTCCCATCTGGGCTGTGACGAGATACTGGCTGGGTCGTAGTGCTTGTCCCTCTTGTCGAATTGCGTGGAATCGGGGTAGGCGGTCTTTACGACCTTCGCGATGCCCACGACCGCCGGCGGGTTGGCATTGCTGTGGTAGAAGAGAACATGATCGCCCACGACCATCGTGCGCATGAAATTCCGCGCCTGATAGTTTCGCACTCCATCCCAAGAGGTGGTCTGTCTGGGTGATTGCCGCAAGTCGTCGATCGAGAATGTAGAGGGCTCTGACTTTAACAACCAAAATCTCTTGGGAGCCATTCCTGTTTCTCCTTTTTGCCTGTGGTCCGGGAAAAGGCCTCTATGAGCAGAAGATGATCCTCACTGATCCTGCATCATGGTGCTGAAAGCCGGTAAATGCCGCCGTTATGATCTAATACATAGAGCTCGCCGGTTGCATCTTCCCCGAAGGATGAAATTTTAATGGAAGTCTTGAGTAGCTGACGTGGGTTGTTGACTTGGCTGTCTTTCTGAATTGAGGGCAAAGCGAAAATTTCCCCACTACAGTAATCGCCATACACATAGGTTGCCGTCAGGTCCGGAAGCCCCTGCCCGCGGTAGACATATCCTCCAATAACTGAACAGCGTCCCCTTTCATGTGAATATTCGGCGAGTGGTGAGCTAAAGTGGGGTGTCTTACAAGAGGTGGATGGATTAAAACAATGCGTGCCTTCCATCGCTCGCCAGCCATAGTTCCCACCACGGGTGACGAGGTCGATTTCTTCCCACATATATTGCCCGACATCAGCGACCCACAGCTCCCCGGTTTTGCCGTCAAATGAAAAGCGCCAGGGATTCCGCAAGCCGAGAGCATAGATTTCCGCACGGCCACCTCCTTGGGCGAATGGATTATCCGGCGGAATGCCATATGGGTCACCGCGATCGACATCGATCCGGAGGATTTTACCGAGCAGTTCTTCTGGATTTTGGGCACGATTTTCTGGGTCACCTTTTGATCCACCGTCGCCGAGGCTGATGTACAGGTAACCGTCCGGTCCGAAGGAAATCATGCCACCGTTGTGATTGGGGTAGGGTTGAGGCACGGTGAGGAGAATACGTTCTTCGGGCGAAGCCGAAGTCGATGTTGTCCCACGTTGGTATTCAGCTATCACGGTAGCCCCGTCCGGCTTCCTAGTGTAATTAACGAAGAACCGTCCGTTGCGGCTGTAATCGCGATGAAAGGCAAGTCCCAGGAGGCCCCGCTCTCCGCCAGAAAGAACTCGCTCAGAGATGTCGAGAAAGGAACCGGGGAGCATCGTCTGCTCCTGTAGTATGCGAATACGACCAGGTTGTTCAACGGCAAAGAGCCGCGAATACCCATCACCAGCGTGGGTGAGATAGACCGGTTGCTCAAGATTCTGGATCACGATCGGAGTCAGTGCAACTATGGAATCTTTATCAGCAATCTTCTCCCGCTCGGCCCATCCTTCAGTCACCTCTAGAATGCCGGTCTGAATCAGGATGACCGTAAAGGACCACCGGATGAAGCGGGAAAACATTAGGTGCCCTCCCATGAGCGAGACTCGATGAATTCGATCAGAACCCGATAGGTCAGCTCCCGCGTTCGTGCCTTTCCGATGTCATGATTGTCAAGGTTTCCCTCCAACCAGACTCGGTCTGATACAGGAGCAAGCGCCTCATTACAGAGACTCCACATGTCATGGAGAAACCCTGCCGACATGCCAACTTGGACGCCCTCAGATTCAATGCGATCATCCAAGAGGGCCAAGAGATCTGAAATGGCCTGGTCAGGACGGTATGGTGGTACAGAGAAACCAAACTGCGCTTGTGAGCGTGCCTCTTGAGCGGCCTGATCGACAAGGTCCTGCATGTACTCTTTCAAGAGGCCGATGATGTGGCCAGAAAAGACGATACGTGGCTCCATGTGCCATTATCGGGTTTCTTTACGAAAGGAGCAAGGTTAGGTGTGGTGTAGAAGCGTCCTGAAGGCGCTAGCGTTCAGCACGTGACGGTTTCGGTTCCCGAATACCTAATGGGGTGTGCCTGCGTGTTCTGTGGTGTCTATTAGGTGAGGATTGGAATTGGGCGGGGGTACACCGCGCTGACAGGCTATCAAGTTGCGCCTTGCATGGGCTATACGTGAAAACAGACAGTGGCGATGTACCCGCGCACGTTATAGTCTACACCTTTTTCTGAGTCCTACAATGCCGAAGATGGCCTTAGGTGTGAGGCCGTTTGGGGGTATGAACGAGCAGGAGCAAGTGGTGAGGTCTTCCGTATCGGCGACAAGCACTAATTATCGAAAGTCGGAGGGAAGGGATAGGGTAGACCAAAGTACGGTCTGTCGAGAGGGGGGCTCTTGATTGATCCTGCATCTGCGTATTACTTTCAGGTCAGGAGTAGGTGACGACACCACTAACCAGGGTTATCCCGAGATCAGGGGAGTCAGCCATTGCAGGAACGGTTTGAAATAGCCTTGAACACGCCGGCCGGGCAAGTCACGAGCGCCGTCGACGTCCCTACGGGGTTTGTGCCGGTCAGCGCCATCGTGCCCCTGACGCGGCGTCTGGGGGAGGAAGCGCAAGCGTTGGAGGTGGCTCGGTCTATCGAGTCCGGCAAAGCTCCATCTTGTCATAAGGGCTGTGCGGCATGCTGTCGAATGCTGGTTCCTCTGTCGGCCCCGGAGGCCTTTGCGTTGCGGGATTGGGTCCGTTCTCGTCCGGCTGAGGAACAAGATCGTATCGCGCGTCGTTTTTCTGAAGCAAAGGTTCGTCTGCTTTCACACGGTATCTGGCAACAGCTCTCCGCACTGTCTGAAGCCTCTCTGACGACGGATGATGTGGCTCTGGATGGTGTGAATCGGATGTACTATGTATTGCGCCTCCCATGTCCATTCCTCGAAGATGAGACCTGTAGCATCTATGACGAACGGCCCGCTGCGTGCCGAGAGCTCCTCGTAACGTCGCCGCCTATGCACTGTGAAGACCTGACCAAGATGCCGATTGAGCCAGTTTCTGTGCCGATACAGGTGAGCACGGTGTTGGGCCTGATGTGGCAGGAACTTACGAACACTCCTACGAGTTTGATCCCACTCCCGTTGGCCTTGGAATGGGTTGAACGACACGAGGAGGAAAGTCGACGTACGTGGAAGGGTGGCGAGTTGTTCGATCAGGCTTTGGACAAAACGTGGCGTTTCTTGAGCCAGTCTTTTGCGGGAGGTGGCCACGATTCTGCCAAGTGAATGTTGATAGCAGGCAAGCTTTAGTCGGTGAGAAGGAGAGACGGAAATGCGCAAGCCCGTGCTGGTGTGTTTGGATCTGGAAGGGGTGCTGGTGCCAGAGATCTGGATCAATGTTGCGTTGAAGACCGGCATTGAAGATTTGAAGATCACGACACGTGAGATGCCGGACTACGATAGGCTTATGGAACGACGGTTGAAGATTCTGGATCAGCACCAGTTAAGAATTCATGATATTCAAGGTGTCATTGCTCAAATGGGTCCGCTGGACGGAGCGATGGAATTCCTCACGTGGTTGCGTGAACGATACCAAGTCGTCATTTTATCGGATACGTTCTATCAGTTCGCGGAGCCGCTCATGCGCCAACTGGGGTTTCCGACGCTTTTCTGCAATCAGCTTGAACTTGATGGGAGCGGCCGGATCGTTGCGTATCACATGAGAATGAAGGACCCAAAGAAACACGCAGTGGCTGCCTTCAAATCGCTGAACTTCCTGACGATGGCGGCCGGCGATTCGTACAACGATACGGCGATGTTAGGCGAGGCAGATGCCGGCTTTTTCTTTCGCCCGCCGGAGCATTTACCGAAAGAATTCCCACGGTTTCCCGTCACGCAGACGTACAGTGAATTGCAAGGACGATTTGCAAAGGCGGGGGATTTTGGGTTGTCGTGAGCCAGTTGTGAGTGGCCCCCGAGAGGAGATCTATGATGTGGCAGTAGGACATTTAGAAGTTGATCCAGAGTTGGGCGTAGGCCCAGTCTTGACCGACGGCTCGGCGGCCTAAGTTGTGTGAAATATACGGACCAGGAAACAGATGACCATAACCGGTTTGAAAGGCAACCATGCCATTCATGAAGAAATGCGTCCAGACGGCGCTAATTTCGTCACCAATATGGGTCACGGTGTTGTCAGGCCGTGAGAAGACATAGACTCCCTGGCTGGCGCGATACCAATTATCTCGGGCATTGGCTAGATGTAGGTTTGTGTACCACACTTCAATATGGTCGTCATTTGTTGGACGTGCTTGAAAGTTCCCGGAGAAGCTCATCATGTTCTTCCAGGCCATGACATCCATGTAGCCCATGTGAATGTGATTTGTTGGATAAAGGTTTTCAAATGTATTGGCAGTCTTACAATCGCCATATGCGGCATTCAAGGTGCAATTCGCACGGCCGTCTCCTGAGGCGTAGTCGAAATTGAAAGCGATTCGAGGTTTTCCAGGTAATGTAAACGCGGTGTATCCAATCCAGTTTCTGGTTGCCCAGGCATTGATGTGGAGACATTTCCCCTCGCCTCCGGGGGCGCCACACAAGCTGCTGGCGCTGCCAGCCGTGTCTCCCATTTGTCCAAATTGGTAAACGATCTCATTAGAGAAGTCGAAGCTGCCCTTTTTGACAGCGATGCGGTTCCCAATCATGTGGCGGGTTTGGTTGCCGTGCTTGGGTGTGCCGAGACCTTGGGCATTATTGCCAGTGGCGCCTAGATTGTTCTTATAATAGATGTAGAAGGGTTCGATGAGTGACCATGGAACTGTCTTGATTTGGTTATAGAAAACCAGCATATCGACATCCCCGTTGGCATTTTTCGCTTGACCCGTTTGGGAGAGATTGGGTCCTCCGCTTCCCAGCGGTGCACCTTGCGGAAGATCGGTCTCGCTGAGTCTGAACCAGCCGAACGAAGAATCCATGAAGTCAGTATTATAGTCCGTCCTGATTCCGTCGAAGGAGAAGCCGGTATTGGCCCAATCGAAGTGCCCGAGCAAGCTTTGGTCTCCAAAGACGAGATATTGACGGCCTGCTTTGAGGCCGAGGCCTTTAATTCCGGCAAAATTGCGAATGAGCATGTACCCTGCCCGGATTCCTAGGGAGCATGTCGATTTGCCACTGCTGAGAGCGGGTCCGCAGGTATGGGAGATGGGGTCTTGGTTACCTCCCCAGGTGCGTGAATCGATCAATTCGAGATAGAAATTGATATCTGGAGACAGGTCATACCCGATGCCAAATCTGGTCAGCTGTTGAATAAATTGATCGTTGGCTTTGCCGAGCAGGCTATTGGGGCTCCCAAGGGGAGCATTACACTCACCTGCACCTCCAATACCACTGCCAAAACAGACATTATTTCGGTACTCGGGGCGTACACGCATGTCGGCTCGAATCCAGAGATTTCGGATATCAAAATTCCGGCCAATTCTCGGGTCAAACAATTCATAGGCCTCTTTTTGTGGAATGCCGCGACCGATGACGATTGGATTGGTAATCTTTTCGCCTTCGGGCAGCTCGAAGGCTGCGTCGGCTGCGGCTGTGAATGCCAGGAGACAACAGATGGATATGAGGCCTTTGAACATCCTTGTCCGACTGCGCGACATGATGTGTTCTCCAATAGAGGTTACGGTATAAATACCTTGGCGAACGTGACAGGAGCTCGATCTATACCTATGGACCTGGAACAAAACAGCAGAAGGTCAACCTTATCCCCGATCTAATCGAGGGTTGGACCCGCCGAGTTAGCGAGCAATGGGCCTGAGTTACACGATTGTCGCGTAGGTAGATCCTTGCCAGGTAGAATTTACTAAAGCAGGTATATAGTCGGTATTCGTGTCATTTGCATTCGAGATAGTTTGTTAGTTCTTGTTTTCAAGCTGGCCCCGACTTACTGGCTGATTCGCTCCCCTCCTCTGGTATGCGACCTGCGGCGGTAATTTCTTCTTCTGCTTCTTTCATGGAAGCCTGAAAGTCCTGTTCGACCATCTTGACTTCCTGCTGAATAAGGTTGAGCTCGGGTTCGACCGATTTCCGGAGATCGTCGGCTGTATCCTTGAACCCCTTAATAGCTTTCCCAACCTGTCTTCCCACTTCCGGAAGCTGTTTCGGGCCGAACAAGAGAAATGCGATCACTAAGATGATTAAGATCTCGCTTGCGCCCAATCCAAACATGTTTCACAGTGGTAGAGCGATGTTGAGATTTGCTGCCTTCTGGTCGTCACGGCACACGCTAAGCTTTTAACCTTGTTTCGTCTGGCCCGGTTGCGTTGCTTGTTGAGTGGGCGGTTGTGCGGGGTCTGATTGGGTCGTGGCCTCTGATTGAGCTTGTTGGGCTTGGTCTGCTGGCGTGACATCGATCGCATCGGCTTCATGGACCGACTTTTTGAATCCTTTGATGGCTTTGCCGAGGCCTTCTCCCAGTTGCGGAAGTTTACCAGCGCCGAAAATGATCATGACAATGATCAAGATCAGCAGCAATTCCATCCACCCAAATGAACCGAACATCTGTACTGCCTCAAATCTGACGGTGAATAGCGGCCTCTAAGGACAAAAATCAAACTTGGAGTAAAATACTCCCCTCTTATCCCTAAGATGTGAGGGAAGGCTATAGAAGATTCTGTGCCAAGTCAAGATAAAGAGGGAGAAAAATGGGGTGTTAGAAGGATTGGATGATACCGCCTCCGAGGACCACCTCGCCGTTGTAGAAGACGACCGATTGCCCTGGACTGATGGCTCGCTGAGGCTGATGGAATCGAATCTGGAGTTTGGAAGAGCCTCCTGGTGAAAGTGTCGCAGGCATGGCGGGCGTCGCGTAACGAAGCTTGACGTGGACCTCCACCTCGTCTTGAGCAAGTCGGAGATCGAAGAGGTTAAGATCAGATACGGTGCATTCGTTCTTGAGGAGCGACTCTTCTGGGCCGAGAAGAACCGTATTGGTGGACGGGTTCACCTGTTGAACATAGAGACGCTGGCCGGTGGCGATCCCGAGCCCTCGGCGCTGACCAGGTGTGTAGAAGGCGATCCCGTCATGTTCGCCAAGGGGACGCCCGGCTTCGTCGATAAAGAGACCAGGATTTTTGGCTGCGGGAAGCTCGTTTCCGATAAAGGTTCGGTAATCCCCCTGAGTCACGAAGCAGATTTCCTGGCTCTCTTTGATCTCATCAGCCGGGAGACCCAGGGCCTCCGCCTCGTCCCACACTGCAGATTTCTGAAGCTCGCCTACGGGGAAAAGGAGTTTGTGTAGCCATTGAGGATGCAGCCGATAGAGAAAGTAGGTTTGATCTTTGCGGTGATCAGCGGCTCGAGAAAGGACGGGTGACGGCCCATTCCTTTGGATACGAGCGTAATGACCCGTGGCGACATAGTCGAAACCTCGTGAGGTCGCGGTGTCGATCAGGGTTCGAATCTTCACTCGTTCATTACACCGAACACAGGGATTTGGCGTTGTGCCATTCGTATAGCCGTGGAGAAAATCATCAATCACGCCTGTCCGAAAACTCTCGCGAGTATCAAGGACATCGTGGGGAATATTGAGTCCCTTGGCGACGTGTTTGGCGAGGCCGACCTTACAGCAACTTCGTTCTTGCCATTTTTTCGAGGTGGGTGCTGATTCGTCTTCGTGTTCCCATACCTGAAGGGTGAGGCCATGGACCTCGTAGCCTTGGCGAACGAGCAATGCCGCTGCGACGGAGCTGTCAACTCCGCCGCTCATTCCAAGAAGAACCGAGGGACGAGTCATAGTGGTGATATTGTAGCGGGAGGAGCGGGTGAAGAGCTAGAGGTCTGAAGCCCGCATCTTGCTCCGATGTCCGGTAAGATCATGAGGATACTTCGGCGACGCCGGCTGCTCCTCGACCCATTTATGGGCCCCCATATCACACATTCCGTGAAAATGGGCTCCGTCTTCTATAGAAATGCCAGGGGTTCGAATATCGCCGATCAGGACGCCATGTTTTTGAATTTGGATTTTGGCCGTGGCGGTTACTGTTCCGTTGATCTTGCCACTGGTCATCAGTGTTCCGGCTGAGATGATACCTTTTACAGTCGCCTGCTCTCCGACGATGAGGGTTCCCGTGGTATGGACTTCCCCTTCGACCCGGCCATCGATGCGGATCGTTCCATCAAAGCTGACGATTCCCTTGAAATCCACGCCTTTTGCGAGGAACGTGAAATTTTCGCTGTCACCTGCGTCCTGAGCTTGTTTTTCGCCTAAGGCCCACATCAGCGTTCCCAGCTCCTTGTTACCAAAACCGACGAGGCAGTGTCTTTACATGAACCAGGTGTTAGACGAGTGGCGTCCGTCTAATCTGGTACACGTGAAAGGATATCACATGTCTACGCGCTCACTTTCCTGAGAGGCGTGTCGCCGGTTGGTCCGACCGGATGCAGCACAGTCTCCCTTTGGATAGGGTGGACCGTTTGTTCCATCTCCAACGTACCGTTAAAGAAAACTCCGTCTTCCATGGAGAGCATTGGGGTGGTGACGCCCCCGTTGATCATGGCTGGAGCGCGCAGCTTCATCTTATCTTTGGCATGAATGTCGCCGGTGATCTTACCCTTGCAGACGATCGTTCCGGCCGTTACTTTTGCGGTAATGATGGCCTCTTCCCCGACCAACAAGACGCCCTCAGTATGGATCTCGCCTTCGAGGGTTCCATCAATTCTGACGGTTCCGTGATAGGTGATCGTCCCCTTGAAGACGACACCCTTCCCGACAAATGCACTGATGTCTTGTCCAGGGTCGGATCTCGTCGACTCGAAACTCCCTCCTGGACCATCAAGGTCAACCTCGTCAGAGCGTCTGCCATCCTGTTTGTCCTTCCACATACGATCGCCTCCTCTCAGGGTGGAATACCGTTCCCCAGCCGAATAATGAGTTCGTTGCCGTTAGGTGTCGTATCGGTTGGTCTCGATAAGATATTTAGCGTTGATATGTGTCAAAAAGCAAAGAGATGTGGATTTTCAGTCGGCTGGCAGGCGCAGAGGCTGTTTTGAAAGGCTAACCAAGCAGGATTTCAAGCACGCCGTCAAGTTCCTCTTTAGAAAAACAGTGGATCACCAGCTTCCCCCCCTGTTGTTGTGGCTGAACGGTCACTTTGGTTCCCAGGCGTTTCTGTAATCGAGCTTCCAGGTCGGCCCATGTGGAGTTGTGCCCAGACTTGGCATGACGCTTTTTCCCTTCAAGGGAACGATCGACGAGTTTTTCTGTCTCTCGGACAGAAAGGGCGGTAGAAGCGACCACCTTGCCCACCCGTAACTGGTCTTCTGGAGAGGGGAGACCGAGAATTGCTTTTGCGTGACCCGCAGATAGGCTGCCAACTTCAACCAGCTCCTGGATTTCCGGATGAAGTTGGGTGAGGCGAACAAAGTTTGCCACTGACGACCGATCCCGACCGACCTTGAGGGCAATGGTGTCTTGTGTCAGGCCAAACTCATTCATCATGCGGGAATAAGCACGTGCGGTTTCCATGGGATTCAAATCTTCTCGCTGGAGATTCTCAACCAATGCCAGCAATAGGGACTCTTGGTCGGTGCAATTCTTAATAACGACGGGGATGGTGTCGAGGCCAGCCTCTCTGGAAGCCCGCCATCGCCGTTCTCCCGCGATGAGTTCGTAGGTGCCGTCACCTTTTCGCCTCACGACGATAGGCTGGAGCACTCCACTTTCCTTAATAGAGGCAGTGAGCTCAGCAAGTTCATCCTCCGGGAAGAGGTGACGCGGCTGATAGCGATTGGGCACAATGGCGTCTATTCGGATGCGTTGAACATCGGCTCCCTCTGTGGGTTGGTTGATCTTGGGGGGTGGTAAAAGGGCGCCAAGTCCTTTACCGAGAGCTTTTTTCTCCATGAGCAACAAACTCCTTAGCTAAAAGTACGTAAGATTGTGAACCGGAAGATGCTGCATTGTACAAGATCCCTGGGCGGCCATAACTCGGCGCTTCTGCCAGGGCGACATTGCGAGGAACGAGTGTTTGGTAAACTTTTTCAGCGAAGTGGGATCGTACTTGTTCTGCCACCTGTCGCGCCAGGCTATTCCTGGAATCATACATGGTAAGGACGATTCCTTGAATTTCTAGGCTTGGATTAAATGATTGCCGGACAAGATCAATACTGGCAATGAGTCGCGTTAAACCTTCCATGGCGTAGTATTCACATTGGACGGGTATTAGTACTGAATCTGAAGCGGTAAGGGCGTTGATGGTAAGAACTCCAAGTGCGGGTGGGCAATCGAGGAAAATATAATCATACCGTTCCTTCACGTCGACAAGTATTGATCGCAAATACTCTTCACGCCCTTCAACATTGACGAGTTCGACTTCAGCTCCAGCAAGATCTGCATTGGCTGGAAGCAGTGAAAGTCCTTGAATCGAGGTTTCTATGGAAGTTTCCTGGACGGAGCTGTTCTTGACCAGGCAGGTATAGGTGCTGTTCGTCACCGATTGCTGGTCTATCCCTAACCCACTTGTGGCATTCCCCTGAGGATCCATATCAACGAGGAGAACTGATTTTCCATCAAGCGCAATGGCGGCAGAAAGATTGATGGCTGTGGTTGTCTTTCCAACACCACCTTTTTGATTCGCTATAGCGATGACCTTTGCCATTAGGATGCTCCAACACCAGGTTTATGTTCCACGTGGAACATAGAAAGTTTTCAAGCGTGAGAAGAAGGTGAACAAATTGAAATGCACCTTTTCCCGAACCCCCTTGGGAGATCGAACGAGTAGTGATTCACGATGTGCCAAGGTTCAGGGAAGCTGAGCCCATTTATTTGCTGTGAAGAATAGAAAATCGCCCTTCCCCCTGAACGAAGGAGTTGAACTCCCGCATCCATAATCAAATCAGATTTCAATGCGCGAGTCGTGATGAAGTCATACGATCCAATAGCCAACCGATTGTCTAGAACCAGATCGAGCTTTCCATCCACCACCTCAACATTCTCAAGGTGGAGCAGGCCAACAATAAAACGTAGAAAAGAGGTCTTCTTCCGTGCTGGTTCAACGAGAGTAATGTTGAGATCCGGTCGGACAATATTCAATGGGATTCCTGGAAATCCAGCACCGGTTCCAACATCAAGAAGTCGCGATCCAGAACCTATCTCTGTGGCATTTAATGCGGCAAAGGAGTCCACAAAATGCTTAACGACGATTTCTTCATCTGAGGCAATAGTCGTTAGATTAAAAGACTGATTCCAGGTTTGCAGCTGCCTGAGGTACTCAATGAACAGACGAATCTGCTCGCTGCTAAGAGCAATTCCAATATTCGTAGAACATTCCTGAATCAAAGACGGGAGAGCGACCTCTTGTTCCACGTGGAACAATTACGCTGATGCTCGTTGAAGGTCAATAGCAAAGGGTAGGTCTAAGGAGTTTTTGACACAGATTGTGTATTCGAACGGAATAATCGGCTACTCTTTTCGATTGTTACGAGAAGTAAGGATATGGCGGCCGGAGTGACACCTGATATACGAGATGCTTGGCCGATCGTCTCAGGTCTGACTCTAATTAATTTCTCTCTGACCTCACGAGAAAATCCTGGAACCGTCTTGTAATCGAAGGCCTGGGGAATCAACTTTTTCTCGAGTCGCTTGAATTTCTCGATCTGTTGAATCTGTCGGCGTACGTACCCTTCATATTTAATCTGAAGCTCAACTTCGTCAGCGATTTCATGGTCACTAATCACATCTTCTCCAAAAAACTCTAAGAGACTCCGGTAATTTGCCTCCTGCCTCCGAAGGAGCTGTGCCATGGTCAGACTAGGTGAGGCATTCTCAAGATAGGTACCTTTGGCTTTCAGGTAGATTTCATCAGTAAACTGCGGTCTGGCGGTGCGTAAGTGCTCAATCTCAGTTTCTATCATTCTCTTCTTCTGTTCAAACCGCTCATACGCCTCGTTCGGAATTAAACCAACATCGTGTCCGATTTGCATGAGACGAAGATCAGCGTTGCTATGCCGTAGCAGTAACCGATATTCGGCTCGTGATGTAAACATACGGTAAGGCTCGTAAGCATCCTTCGTAATGAGATCGTCGATAAGCACACCAATATAGGCCTGAGATCGATCAAAAATTAGCGGAGGCTGTTCTTTCACTTTTAAGACTGCATTAATTCCGGCAACCAAACCTTGCGCAGCGGCCTCTTCATAACCGGAAGTACCATTGATCTGTCCGGCGTGATATAGACCAGCAACCTGCTTCGCTTCCAGCGTTCTGTACAGCTGGCGAGGCGGAAAATAGTCATACTCAATGGCATAACCAGGTTTGAGCATCTTGGCATGTTCCAATCCAGGAATTGTCTTTAACATGGCTGCCTGGACGTCAACCGGCAGACTGGTTGAAATACCATTTGGGTAAAATTCGTTGGAGTCGAGACCTTCCGGTTCGATAAAGATCTGATGCCGCTCCTTCTCTGCAAAGCGAACGACTTTGTCCTCAATGGAGGGACAGTATCGAGGTCCAATCGATTCAATGGCACCGCTGTAGAGAGGAGAGCGATCGAGGTTCTCCCGAATCACGTGATGGGTCGCTGATCCAGTATAGGTCAAATGACAAAGGACTTGTTTCGTCGTGATTTGCCGAGTCCGATATGAGAAAGCGGGAGGAGGAGTGTCTCCGGGTTGAGGAATCATGGCAGAGAAATTGATTGTGTCTTTGTCCAATCGAGGCGGAGTTCCCGTCTTCAGCCTTCCCACCTCAAAGCCAAGATCGCGCATGCAATCAGTAAGATGCTCGGCTGCGGCTTCTCCGGCACGACCGGCTGGAAAATGGTTGAGACCTATATGGATAAGACCCCTAAGGAAAGTGCCTGATGTCAGAATGACTGCTTTGGCATGCATGGTCTCACCAGACCCAGTCACGATACCGGTGACCGCTCCTCCAGCGACAAGCAATCTATCCACGACACCCTCTGCCAAAGTCAGGCATGGCTCCAGCGAGAGGGTTTCTTGCATCGCTGAACGGTAGAGCGACTTGTCACATTGGGCGCGCAATGCACGCACGGCCGGTCCTTTGCTCGTATTGATGAATCTAAACTGAATACCGGCGCGATCCGTGTTCCGACCCATCTCACCGCCGAGGGCGTCAATCTCCTTGACCAAGTGCCCCTTGGCAATCCCTCCTACTGCCGGATTGCAAGACATCTGTGCAACGCGGCTCAATTCCATGGTCAAGAGCAACGTTTTCGCTCCCATTCGCGCCGCCGCGAGGGCCGCCTCGCAACCGGCATGGCCGCCACCTACCACGATAACGTCAAATGCTGTAGACAAGACCTTTCCCTACTTTCCAATGCAGAATTCAGCAAAAATATGGTCTAAAATATCATCCGACGTAATAGCGCCCACGATCTCCCCGAGCGCATCAGCGGCTCCACGAAGATCAACTGCCACAAACTCGGGCTGGATTCCTCCGCCTACCGACGCCAGCGCCTCATCGAGACAACATGCTGCTCGATCCAAGGCCAGACGGTGGCGTACATTCGTGATGATCAATCCATCACTGGCCTCTAACGAGGGACCCAAGAATCGGGATTTAATCACCCGCTTCAGCTCATGTAAGCCCTCTCCAGTTCGTACTGAAAGAGGCACAACCATATGGTTGGAGCGTTGAGAGAGCGACTCACAGAGGCGGACGACCGAAGTCGAGTCAAGAAGATCGATCTTGTTCAGCACAATCAGATCTTCGCGGACCAAAGCGAGGAACGCCGAGTCATTTCCTCCGGGCGTGGCAAGTTCCGCTGCATCCATCACATGCAAGACCATGTCCCCCTCTTCCTGAGCCGTTCGCGATCGTTTCATCCCTTCCTGTTCAACGACATCAGAAGTTTCCCGAAGCCCAGCAGTATCGACAAACGTGATGTGCAACCCCTGCCAATCGACCGATTCTTCAATCACATCCCGAGTCGTGCCAGGAATATCCGTGACAATCGCCCGATTCTCTTGAAGCAGGGTGTTTAATAAGCTGGATTTTCCGACATTAGGCTTGCCTGCAATAACGACACGGACCCCTTCCCGCAAAACGCGACCAGTCTCTGCTGTCGCTAACATCCGCTGTATCTGCGCGTAGGTGTTTTGGAGCGATGCGATCAGTTCTTCTCGCCCGACAAATGAGATATCTTCCTCGGAAAAATCAATCCCAGCCTCGACATGGGCCAGCAATGCCATCAGGGAATTTCGTAATCCGTTAACCTGCTGTCCGAGCGCGCCCCGGAGCTGACGTTGAGCCATTCTCAAGCCCAGGTCCGACTTCGCCTTGATGGTATCCAGCACGGCCTCCGCCTGAGATAAATCCAGACGTCCGTTTAGGAATGCTCGTTTCGTAAACTCACCTGGCTGGGCGAGGCGGGCACCGGCATGGACGCATGCTTCGCAGACGCGTTTGAGGGCAATCCCACTCCCGTGGCAATGAATTTCGACCACATCCTCTGCAGTGAACGACCGGGGCCTCTTCATGTAGACCACGAGGCCTTCGTCGATGATGTGCGCATCACTAAAAGGCGCATCGGAAGGCGAGTCGGCAGATGGAGCAGGGTGACCAAGGTCGAAAATATCAACGACATGAAGCGTGTGTGATGAGGTGGTAGCCAGCGACTGATTGGAGCGCAGTCTCACGACTTTGCTTGCAACATGAAGCGCATCCGGGCCGCTAATACGAAGGATTCCGATACCTCCTTCGCCCACAGGCGTAGCGATCGCACAGATGGTATCTTCAGGCGACCCATCGATAGGCATGATCTCCACCACTCCTCATGCCTACTCGCATCGGAAGAGACCGACCGTCATGCCTTCTTACCATCCGCTTCCTCGACGCTGGGCAAAATGGGGCGATTCTTGAAGAAGAAACGATCAGTGACAAACTGCTGAACGATGCTCAATACGTTATTGGTAAGCCAGTAGAGCACTAAGCCGGCAGGAAAATTGATAAAGAGAAACGTCATGAACACGGGCAGCATCAGCATAATCTTCGCCTGGTTTGGATCCATGGTGGTGGGTTGGATCTTTTGCATGACGAACATGCTGACTCCCATGATGACGGGGAGAATGTAGTACGGGTCCTGCACGGACAAATCGGAAATCCAAAGCCCCAAGGGCGCTTGGCGTAGATCGATTGTCATATACAGAATATTGAACAACGCCACGAACACCGGCATCTGTAGCACCATCGGGAGACAGCCGCCAACCGGATTGACCTTGTGATCGCGGTAGACCTTGATGAGCTCCTTGTTCAGGCGTTCTCGATCGTCTTTAAACTTTTCTTGCAGAGCGGCCACCTTCGGCTGGATGCTCTGCATCTGCTTCATAGATTTGTAACTCTTGTACTGCAGAGGTACAAACAGCACCTTGATCCCAACCGTCAGCAGGATGATGGTCAACCCATAGTTATGCGTATACTCGTTGATTGAGCGGAGGACGTAGAAGATTGGTTTGGCAATGGCTCGGACCGTGTCCCAGCTTCCAAAGAGAAACCATCCGAAATCGATCGTATCCTCTAGGCCGATCTGCAAAATCTCAAGCGTGTCATATTCTTTGGGGCCAGCGAATAGCTGAAGATGAAGCGGGACTCCAGAGGCATCGATCGGCATACGCACAGCGGTCGAAACCAGTTTGTCGCCCTGATTCTTAGCTATGGTCGAGGAGCCACCCGTTGGGATCAGCGCCGAAATGAAATACTTGTCTTGCAAGGCAGCCCATTTGACGGAACCAGTGCGTTCCAACTCTGAGTCCGGCATGCCCTTTTCAACCTTGTCATCGACCAGCGACGCAGCCCCTACCGACCCGATGAATCCTTCTCCCCAATCCACGACACCAAAGTTGGTTCCCAGCCCAACTTTGACCGACCCAGGTAAACCAGTCGGGATCACCTCTATATCCACGACATAGCTCCCAGCGTGAAAGGTCAGCCGCTTCTCCAGCCGAATTCCCGTTCCGGGGTTGTCATAGGAGAACGTCAGATGCCCGGTTGGATGGTCCTGGTCTAAGGTCGTGAAATCCTTTGTCACATGGTAGATACCGTGACCTAACTCCTTTGTGACGGTGGCGTCATCCGTTGTGATGACCAAGGGCTCTGTAAACTTGCCCCCTTGCCTAACGAGCTGAACAGCGGCATCCGGATCTGAGGTGCTACGGTAACGCGTCAATTCCCAGCTCGTGAGCGCCGCCCCTCGGGCGATGAACTTCGCCCGATACAGATCAGTCTCCACGTCGATCGTTTCTGCTAGGGCAAGTTCCTCCGGCCCCGCGTCCGCCTTCGCATCGTTAGTGGATGGCGTCGGAGTCGGTTTCTCGCTGCCTGTATTTGGGCTCGGAGAATGAGCTTCTGGACCTTGATCGGTCGCAGCAGGCGATGATCCCTCTGCGGGCGTCTGATCGGAAGGCGCAGACACCGTTGATTTCGGAAGTAGACCGAGCTCAGTGAGCACGTATTCGTAGCCGAAAATAATCGCCAGGGAGAGTACTAGGAATACAACGACGCGCTTTTCCATGCGAAGGCTATGCTTTCTTTAAAGATAAAATGAATACTACTTAACCGGGTCTTCACCCCCGGGATGAAACGGATGACACTTCATGAGCCTGACCATCGCCAGCCCGATGCCCTGCAACACACCGTACTTGGTAATCGCGTCGGACGCATATTGCGAACAACTTGGATCGAAGCGGCATGTCGGCCCGGATAACGGAGAAATCACCATTCGGTAGCCTTGAATGAGCCAAAGACACAACTGTCGCATACCAATTGAGGCCTTTATGTGCTGTGACGCAGCAGGCGCATACGGTCCAGCGAGGTTGTCCACAGCCGGATCAGGTCTTCCCGCGATTGCAAGAGAGCGTCGCGTTTAGGAAATACCAGCACCCCGCGGCCTGCCACCATGTTCGGGTGTAATTGCCTCGCCAAGTCTCGAAACACTCGTTTCGCACGATTACGCCGGACAGCATTCCCGAATCGTTTCCCGACAATGATCCCCACTCGCGTGGGAGTATCGCCCATCGTACAGGCGAGAAGATTGAAGAGATTCGTCGAAAGCCGACGGCCATGACATTTGACCGTTTGGATATCCCGGGTGCTCCGTAAAAAGATCGTTGTCGGTCGGGCTGCCTTCGGCGTCATGCGAAAAGGAGTAGTCCTTCGTTCTATCCCACCCTATGATCCATGTGGAGACTACGAGGTGGTAGGTGGCCGTACACAGCAACACGAAGGGATTTGAAATGCACTCCGAAGAACACCGTTGGTCAGGCACCCGGTGCCTAAACGGTCAACCGTGCTCGTCCTTTCGCCCGACGGCGGGCCAGAACCTTACGACCGTTCTTAGTGCTCATGCGTTTTCTAAATCCATGCTCTCGCTTCTTCTTTAAGTTCGACGGTTGTCGAGATGTAAAAGACATAGCTCTCCTTCCACGCACGTACGATTAGGATGCTGCTTAAAATGAACGGTGAATTATAGGGGAGGCATTGGGAGGAGTCAATTTGATGGTGCTCCTGACGATGAAGACTACTTTTGATCCCATATCTACAAGAAACCAGCGCCCCAGGCCGTAATGGTTGAGGCGCTTTTGCTGTCTACTACCAGAATGCCACAAGCATGATGCAGACTCGTCGGTGACTTTTATCCAAATATGTGCAATAGATTGTATACTAAGCGAAACAATCAGAATGAGTCGTGGCACTGAGCTTGCTGGTCGCCGGGGGGTAGCGTCTCTTTGAAACGTCTTGTCGGTGAAGGTAAGAGCTGCTCCTTCATCTCAAGCCGACAGTATGGCTGAAACAGGACACAACTGTTCACCTTGGTGAATCAATGGGTAAAATAGCTCGCAGGCTGGCAATCGAACTCTTAAGGAGGGATTTTTGTATGCAGAGCCGAGTATTCCCTGTGCTCATAGCACTTGCGATCGTGATAACAGCCGGATGCACAGACCCACCCACCCAACAAATTCAGGAAGCTGAAAACGCGCTCAAAGAGGCGCAGGAAAGCGGGGCGTCCACCTATTCCCCCGACGAATACGCAAAGCTCGAGGGTACTCTCGATACCATACGGAAGGAAGTATCAGAGCAAGATGGAAAGTTCGCCCTGTTTCGAGATTATGGGAAGGCACAGCAGCTCTCCCTCTCGGCGAAATCCGAAAGTGAACGAATAAAGATCGCCACCGCGCAAAAGAAGGAAGAAGGCAAAGTCGCTGCCATGCAGGCGCAGCAGGTGGCCGAGGAAGCCGTGAAGGCAGCGCAACGGTTGGTCGCCAAAGCGCCGGTCGGCAAAGATCGTGCAGCCGTGGAAGCCATTAAGAACGATGTGGAAGGGCTGCAGGCCTTGCTGAAACAGGTACAGGATTCAATCGACAAGCAAGATTACCCGGCGGCGCAAACTCAAGCCAAAGCGATCCATGACATGAGCCAGGGGGTTCAAACCGAAATACAAAACGCCTTGGCCAAGGTGGGACGAGGCAAGCCGTCTCGTTCAAGCAGACAATAAGGTGTCTCGTATGCTCTTACGTCAGGTACACCGAACACTGACGGTGGCCCTCGTCGGCTTCTGCATCAGCGGGTGTGTGCAGGCCGTTCCCCCCGACCTTCTTGCGGCGCTTGAATCCATCGATCAGGACCTGATTGCGTTGCGCGCTCCGGAAACAGCGCCTGAAGAGTACGGGGCGTTCGTGCGTCAGTGGATTGCGCTGAAGTCGCGCGTAGAGTTCGATGACGATGTGATCCGATGGCCCTGGGAGACGAGTGAGCTGGAGAACGAACTACGAGGTCTCTATCTCAGGGGGGAGCGTACCGTCGCGCAGCTCCATGATCGTCATGCCAGTCGGCAACGCACGGCACAATCGAAAGTGGAGAGCATCGAGGATCGGTTTCACCTCATGAGGTCTCACGTTGGGTCAATTGAGGGACGGATTGTCCTGGGAGAGCGCGTCGTCCAAACAGATCTCCTGGTGAAGCAAGCCCGGACCTTCTTTGAGCAGAAAGACTACCAGCGGGCCATTCAAGTGGCCGACGAGGCGAACCAAGCACTCGTGAACCAGACTTCATTGCTGGCGCAGGAACTTGGGCGATACGCCGATGGGAAACGGATTGCGTCGTGGCAGGCCATGGCCCAACAGGCGATCGATTGGTCACGAACGCACCAATCCCCGGCCATCGTCGTGAGTAAAGCCGAGCGGGAACTGACCCTCTATAACAATGGCCGGAAGGTGCTCTCATACCCAGTCCGATTGGGGTTCAACGGCATTCGGGAAAAGCAGTTCCAGGGGGACGGCGCCACACCCGAAGGCCGATATCGTGTGACTGACAAGCGCGGGCCAGGACAAACACAGTTCTATCGCGCCCTGGTCCTCAACTATCCCAATGCTGAAGATCGCCGCCGGTTCGATCTGGCAAAAAAGACTGGCCAAATTGCCCTGGGGAAGGGGATCGGTGGCCTGATCGAAATCCATGGCGTCGAGAATGAATACGCGCAGCAGACCCTGGGGTGTGTCATGCTGGATAATCCTAACATGGCGGCTCTCTTCGAACGCGTCTCCGTCGGAACTCCGATCACCATTGTCGGCGCGTTAACGGAACAGAATGCCGTGGCCCTTGCCCTGTCCGAGCTGGCGCATCATAATAGACAGGAAATCTGAGAGAGGACCACATGAGCCGAGTCCTTCTTGCCGGTGCAGCGGTCACGTTTCTTATCGTATTGGTCGCGACGGCGCCGGATACCAGGCCCGTCGCCTCCACATCGCCCCAGGTTGTTCATCGGTCAGGTGTACAGGACGGACCTGGCTTACGTGCCTTGCAAGCCAGATACAAAACCCTCTCGAAACGACTCTCCCAATTGAAGCCGAGTCAACCGTATATCTTGGTCGACACGGCGCGGAACCGGCTCTATGTCAAGCGCCAAGGAGAGGTGGTCTTGGACGCCATTGCGTCGACCGGCAGTGGGACGATTCTCGACAAACCAGGCGACGACACCAGCCAGTGGATTTTTGACACGCCGCGCGGCGAATTTCTCGTGCAGTCGAAACTCACGAAGCCCACCTGGATCAAACCTGATTGGGCATTTATTGAAGAGGGGCTTGGGGTTCCGAAGAACGCGGACGAGCGCGCGGAGCAGGGTGTTCTTGGTGACTACGCTCTGGGCTTTGGGAAAGGCTACTTCATCCATGGGACGCTCTACACGCGATTGCTGGGGAAAAACGTGACGCATGGCTGCATCCGTCTTAATGATACCGACCTCAAAGGTGTTTACACACTCGCGCGAGTCGGGACGCCGATCATGATCTTTTGATCCCGCAGCGCGCGCAGATCAGACGCATGAACCTCTGCGCCATTCTTGCGCTCTTCGCCCTCACGACCCCCAGCTGGGGAAAGGACCTCGAAGCCTTTCCCAACCTCAATCTTAACGACCCAGGGAGCGTCAAAGAAGCCACGCGGGTCCTTGAGGAAGAACTCAAGCTCGCCGCACGTCCCCACACCTACGTCCTCATCGATTTAGTCGGGAAGACCATTCATATCAAAGGGCGAGGGGTAGAACTGCACCACATGCCTCTCGTGCAGTGGTCGGTGGGATCATGGGAGAAATTGACGGGCGTTCATCGATTGGTTGCTCGTCCTCAAGTTGTCCGTCGCAAGATCGAGCCCGGCAAGGGGGATGAACAGGAACCGATCTCGTTGACCGACATGCCTGCGGACTATGACCTGTCATTCGCATCCGGGCTGACGATCAACGTGGCACCCTTAGCCGAGAAAGGCAATCTCGTGCAGGGCATTGCCTTCATGGGGAAGGCCTGGTGGCGTCGCCTGAAAAATTGGACCAGCACGATCGGGACAGGTCAACCATCATCCTCAGCTGCGCAGCTTGAAATTACTGTCTCCGTTGATCATGCCCAGTCGTTGGCTTGGTCGCTCGTGGATGGCATGGCCGTACTCATTCGGCGTTCAGCCGATCGATAAGCAGCCGATAAATAGGATGTAGGTAGGTCCCTCATCGGGCAGGGAATCGTGCGCACAGTTAGCGGTAAGAGCTGGTCGCCTAGCGCACGGACCGGAATGGCCAGACCCGCATCATCGTGAAGTCTCACTCGAAAACCTCTTCCCATTGCGTCCATCACGAAAGGCTGCGGGAGTGCCGATGGGAGCGCCGGACGTGACTGGTCATCCACCACTGCATGAAGGGACTGAGGCCATCAGCGGTCGTCGGCGCGACGACCAGATGAAAATGATTCGGCGTCAGGCAGAAGCCGAACGATTGGATGGAATGCCGGCCTTTGGCAGTGCCGAGCAGATTGAGGAAGGCCGGGGAATGGCCATCTGTGTGAAAGACGGCCACTCCCCCGTTGCCACGGTTCACCACGCGCGAGGCGTGTTCGGCTCGGTCGCCGCGAGGAATCCGAGGCTTAGTGAATGACGACGTTGCCGCCTCCGATCGGCTGATCGGTGCCGTTGTCATACACCGTGAGGCCCGTGCCCTTGTCCCAAATCT
>JAOUMR010000202.1 GCA_029881435.1 Nitrospira sp. | reverse complement strand
CGCACTGATATGGTCATCGCCCACAGTGGTCACCACACCCATCTGCGGCTTAAACATTGTGAACTGTTGCTCCATCGGGATCGCCTCTCCAATCCCGCCGACATTGAACTCCTGGACACAGAATTGATACCCCAGTCGAGTACGTAGTATTGACCGAATTGCCTCCCCTAGAACATTGCTATTGCCCGGGCTCTTATGCCCTTTGTACTGACTAGAGAGTACGGCAGCGATTATTTCCTTTGTAGTGGTCTTGCCACAACTGCCTGTGACACCGATAAACACGACGCTACGCAGTCTCAGTCTGTAAATGGAAACGAGCCAGACAACACCTCGTAAGACACCGGGTCTCAACTGCCTCCATCTGAGAGCTCGAATATGGAGGATCCAAAACTTCAGCCGGCTCAAAACACGGTCACGAAAATCCCTTATATTTTCTAGGACATTTGGCATTTATTGCACTCTATAAAAACCAAAAACAGATAAGAACTAGGCGGACCCTATTGGGAAAATCTCATACAAACACCCGAGGAACCCCCCTGTGTCAGAATAGTTGTCGCGTCCCTCAGGTGCATTCTGAGAAACCCACCGGGGGCGAGACGAGGTTGTGAATGAAGTATTCATTGGAACGCAAAGACGCCGTGTTGCAGAAGATGTTGCCGCCGCACAACCGTCCGATTGCGGCGTTGGCGGCGGAGGAGGGCATCTCCACCGCCACGCTGTATCTCTGGCGGACACAAGCTCGAGCCCAAGGCCGTCTCTTGCCGGATGGCGCCACAGGGCCGGAGAGCTGGCGGGGGCGGGAGAAGTTGGCGGCCGTGATGGAGACCGCGGGGCTGAACGAAGCCGAACGGGCTGAGTACTGTCGGAAGCGAGGGGTGTATCCCGAGCAGATCATGGCCTGGCGGACCGCCTGTGAGCAGGCGACCGAAGGAGAGGCGGCCCGCAGCCGGACGATCCGGGAGCTGACGCAGGCGGACAAGCGGCGCATCAAGGACTTGGAGCGCGAGCTGGCCCGCAAGGAGAAGGCCCTGGCGGAAACGGCCGCCCTCCTGACGCTCCGAAAAAAAGCCCAGGCGATCTGGGGGGACGGCGAGGACGCATGATCAGCGCCTCAGATCGCCAACGCGCCATCGAGCTGATTACGGAGGCCCACCAGGCCGGGGCCCGCCGTCACCACGCCTGCCAGCAGGTGGGGCTCACCCTGCGTACCGTTCAGCGCTGGACGCGGCAGGGCACGCTGCACACAGATGCGCGGCCCACCGCCGCCCGGCCGATTCCCCGGAATCGTCTGAGTCCCGAGGAACGGGCTCGGGTGTGGGCCGTGTGTCACGAGTCGGCCCATGCCCATCTGCCGCCGAGTCAAATCGTGCCACGACTGGCCGATCAGGGCCAATACCTCGCGTCGGAATCGACATTCTACCGACTTTTGCGGGAAGCCGACGCGCAGCACCATCGCGGACGGAGCCGCCCGCCCCAGCAAACTCGGCCGCCCGTGACGCATGCGGCCCACCAGCCGGGGCAGGTCTGGTCATGGGATATCACATGGCTGCCGGGCCCGGTCAAAGGCCTGTTCTTCTACCTCTATCTGATTCTCGATCTCTATAGTCGCAAGATCGTCGGCTGGGAGATCTTCGAACAGGAATCCGGCGAGCATGCCGCGACGGTCGTGCACCGGGCGGTCGTGGCGGACGGACGGCTCCTGCAGCCGTTGGTCCTGCATGCCGACAACGGCAGCCCAATGAAAGGGGCGACGCTCCGCGCCACGCTGGAGCGCCTGGGGATCGTGGCCTCGTACAGTCGGCCACGAGTCAGCAATGACAATCCGTTCTCTGAAGCTCTCTTCCGGACCTGTAAATACCGGCCGACATATCCTGCCCAGGGGTTTGCCACGCTGGAGGCCGCCCGGACGTGGGTCTTGGCGTTCGTGCGCTGGTACAACGACGAGCATCGCCACAGTGGCATCCAGTTTGTCACGCCGACCGCGCGGCATACCGGGCAAGACGCGGCGCTCCTTGCCGCTCGCCACATGGTGTATGAGCAGGCCCGACATCGCCACCCGGCGCGCTGGTCCCGTCACACACGCAATTGGACACCGCTCGGCACGGTGTGGTTAAACCCGGAGATCCACATCAGAGCAGAGGCAAGTTAGTAAGAATGGGGAGTGTAGGGAGACGCGACAACTAGGTTGACAAACACCGGTTACATGCCATGATGAAATGCTGGTCTTCAGTATCGCCATTACGGGACAATTGTTGCTATAGGTGAGATCTTTCCCCACGATGGTTAGCATGTCAATTCTTCACT
>JAOUMR010000033.1 GCA_029881435.1 Nitrospira sp. | reverse complement strand
CGCTTCGGCATGGTATCCCTCCTAGGTTATGACCGCGAGAATACCCTAAGCCGGCACGTGGCTCAAGAGGGCCAGGGGTAGCCTTTCTCAGGCTAACAGCACCAGAATTTTATGGCTTGATTTTTTTGCTGTTGGCCCTTATTCCATTCAATCTGGGTTTTAGAACAGATCTCTCATAGGTTAGGCCACCATGAAACGCCTGCTCCTCGTCGTCTTGTTTATGTTCAGTTATGACCCGGTGTCTGCGGGATGGGTCGCCCTCGAGAAACAGTATCAGCCGACCGGTCTCGAAACGGTGTACTTCGATCCAAGCACGATTCAACGAGAAGGCGGGCAGGCGACGCTGTGGCAGTTAACTGACATCAAGTGGAACAGCACGACACGATTCTTATCTACCAAGACACATAAGGAATTTGACTGTGAGGGATCGCGCGTTCGCGTGCTTCAGGTCATAGAGTTTTCTCGACAGATGGGCACCGGTCGATCCACCGCCGGCTACATCAAAAATGGTAGCTGGCAGGTGATTGAGGTGCACAGCGCCGATCATGCCCTCTCGAAAACCGCTTGCGAGACGCGCTAGCGTTTTGAACGCGTGTGCAGCGGCCCAATCATCCCATCAATCTAGACATCGTAATATAAGAAAAACTCATAGGGATGCGGTCGAAGGCGCATCTGATCAATTTCCTTGGTTCGCTTATAGCCGATCCAGGCCTCGATCAGATCTTCGGTAAATACCTCTCCCTTGAGCAGAAACTGATGATCTTTCTCTAGACTACTGATCGCTTCATCAAGACTCCCAGGCATCGTGGGGATGCTGGCGGCCTCTTTTGGATCAAGATCATAGAGGTCCTTTTCCGCCGGCTCACCGGGGTTGATCTTGTTCTGAATGCCGTCCAGGCCCGCCATGAGCATCGCGGAGAACGCCAAGTACGGATTGCATGAGGGGTCAGGAAACCGCACTTCAATGCGCTTGGCCTTCGGACTGGGAGAATACATCGGAATACGGACACCGGCCGATCGATTCCGGCTGGAATAGGCGAGGAGAACCGGTGCTTCAAATCCCGGCGTGATGCGCTTGTAGGAGTTCGTCGTCGGATTCGTAAACGCGGCCAGCGCCGGCGCATGTTTGAGAATGCCTCCGATATAATACAAACACATCTGCGAGATGCCGGCATAGTCCTTCCCGGCAAAGAGCGGCTTCCCATCCTTCCAAATGCTCTGATGAGTGTGCATGCCGGACCCGGCATCGCTGAACAGCGGCTTCGGCATGAACGTCGCCGTCTTCCCGTGTCGACGAGCCACGTTTTTCACGATGTACTTGTACATCATCATCTTGTCCGCGGTTCGCACGAGAGAATCAAAACGAATGTCGATTTCGGCCTGTCCGGCCGAAGCCGTCTCGTGATGATGCTTTTCCACCACGATGCCGACCTTTTCCATTTCAAGGACCATTTCACTCCGGATATCCTGTTGCGTGTCGGCTGGCGCGACGGGGAAATATCCTTGTTTATGGCGGACCTTACCGCCCAAGTTGATGCCCTCTTGCCCCATGTTCCATGCGCCTTCTTCGGAATCCACATAGTAGAAGCCGCTATGGCTGGTTTGGTCGTACCGGGCGTGATCAAAGATGAAAAATTCCGCCTCCGGTCCCCAGAACGAGCTATCCCCAATTTTTGTATTCTGGAGATATTTCTCCGCCTTCTGCGCGATAAATCGAGGATCGCGCTCGTAATTTTCTCGTGAGATCGGATCCACAACATTGCCGGCCAGGCTGAGCGTCGGGACTGCCGTAAAGGGATCCAAGCAGGCCGTCTCAGGATCGGGAACCACCAACAAGTCGCTGTTGTTAATGGCCTTCCAGCCACGAATTGATGATCCATCGAGGCCGGAACCGTCCTTGAATAGGGTTTCTGTCAGTTCACTCAGAGGGATGGTCATGTGCTGCCACACACCCGGCAGGTCGACGAATTTCAGGTCTACCATCCGCACCCTATGCTTCTTGGCGAACTCCAACACCTCGCGCACATTCATTCCCGTCCTCCTTTGAGAGATCCTTCACAATGATCTGCCATTGTGTGAATCCTTCGCGTCACAGCGCCGTTTCTCCAGTTTCCCCCGTCCGAATCCGCACGACGTCGATCAATTCTTGAATGAAAATTTTTCCATCCCCAATACTCCCGGTCTTCGCCGTCCGGGTGATAGCCTCGATCACTCGAGAGACCTGCGCGTCAGTCACCGCGACTTCGATTTTGACCTTGGGAACAAATTCAATCGTATACTCTTGTCCGCGATAGGTCTCCTTGTGGCCTTTCTGACGTCCAAACCCTTTCACTTCCGATACCGTCATGCCTTGCACGCCGATTTCCAGGAGGGCATCCTTGATTTCTTCTAGTTTGAACGGCTTGACGACGGCCTCAACAAGCTTCATGGAGACGTCCTCCCAGATAGACCATTACAGAACTCGATACGACTACCCACTACCCCAAGTCTTTCAGAACACCACAGGCTCTGATCCTGCTCCCATCCACCTTGGGCTCGGAGGGGGATCATCATAGCCCATCCTTTTCCGTCTCTCAATGGCCAAAATAGCGAGAAGTCTGCAAAATTCAGCAAATTCTTGGCTGATCAGAATCCGTAGCTTGCGGCTCTTACAACCCAGGAATGAGGAGGGGAGGGGCGTATCCTTATTCCCACGAACAACTACTCTTCGATGCTGCGGTACCCGTTCGTGATCGGCATCAGACGATCTTTCCCAAAGGCACGAGGAGTGATCTTGACACCGATGGGTGCCTGCCGACGCTTAAACTCACTGTTATCGACCATCCGCACCACACGAGCGACGGTCGCTCGATCGAACCCCGCCGCGACAATCTCATCGACCGAGTGATCTTCCTCCACATAGGCCTGAAGGATAGGGTCGAGAACCCTGTATGGCGGCAATGTATCTTCGTCTTTTTGATCAGGTTTGAGTTCAGCGGTCGGCGGTCGGTCCAATGTACGTATTGGGATGACTGGAGATGGGCCTTGGGCATTGCGGAACCTTGCCAACTCATACACCATCGTCTTCGACACATCCTTGATGACGGCAAACCCGCCAGCCATATCGCCATACAGCGTCGAGTACCCCACACTCAGCTCGCTCTTGTTCCCGGTGGTCAACACTAGATGTCCCATCTTATTGGACATCGCCATGAGGAGATTGCCTCGGATTCGAGCCTGAAGGTTCTCCTCCGTCAGATCCGTTGAGCGCTCACCGAAGGCCGGGGCTAGCAACTGTCGATAGGATTCGAATGTTGAGGCAATCGGGATGACGTTCAACTGGATGCCGAGGTTCTGCACAAGCTCTCTCGCATCTGCTTCGCTTTCATGGGACGTATAGGGAGACGGCATGAAAATCCCGAGTACGTTCGTTACCCCAAGTGCATCCGCGGCAATCACTGCCGTCAATGCGGAATCGACTCCGCCACTCACCCCAATCACCACTCGCGTGAATCCATTTTTCCGGACATAATCTTTCACCGCAAGAACCAGGGCCTGATAGATTTCCTCGACCTCCTTCAGAGGCTCAGCCACTCTCGACATAATGTGAACCCGCGCCCCCTTCGTTGACGGAAGCTTCACCAGAAGGCGCTCAACGGTCGAGACAGTTTTTCTTGGCAATCTCGATGTCCGCCCACTGGCTCCATCTCTGTGTCGGACGGCAGCAAGACTCACATCAGCCATCAGCAACTCCTCCTTGAAGGCACGACCACGCGCAATCACTTGGCCTGATTGATCGAGGATGAGGCTATTCCCATCGAAGACCGACTCATCGTGGCCTCCGATCATATTCACAACGGCGGCAATTACTCCGTTCTTACGTGCCCAGGTCCTCAGAAATCTCTCCCGTGAACGACTTTTCCCGATCTGGAACGGAGAAGCATTGAGGTTGATCATCACTTCAGCCCCAGCCGCCACTTGTGCTCGGACAGACTCTTCTGAACACCACAGGTCTTCGCCGATGGATACACCGATCGTCAGGCCATTGATCACGAGCAATGGAGGCTGTTGGCCGGATCGAAAATATCGGCGTTCATCCCCATTCCTCGGCACATACCCTTTGTGACAGTTTCCGACTATGCGGCAATTAGCAATCAGCGCCGCGGCATTATAGAGCGGCTGCCGACCGCGTGCGTCACTCGACAGCTGCAAGACTTTTGGCTGGGCTTGACCACTTCGTGCCACATACCCTACGACAGCAACCAAACCGCGACAGGCTCGGACAACCTCCTTCAACGCGCGTAAATTATCGTTCACAAACTGCCGTTTGAAGAGAAGGTCTTCAGGAAGGTAGCCGGTAATGGCGAGTTCGGGAAAGGCGATCAAGTCCGCTTGGGATTTTCGCGCCTCGCCGATCCATTCCACGATACGATGGACATTCCCGTTCAGATCCCCGACGGTCGGGTTCATCTGTGCCATGGCGATTCGTAGCACTCTCATCCCACGCTAGCCTAACTGGGTTACCACACCGGAAGCCGACCATGACGGAAGAGAAAGACCCACTTTCCGCGACGTGATTCCTCACCGAGGAACCTTACAGAACGATCCATGCCTGAGTCATATTGTTTGAGATGCAGCATGCCACCGATTGAATACCGGCTCTTCTAATGGGGCCATGCGGACCTCCCCAATGCGTGAGGGCCATACTCCGATGACCCGCCCTCCTGCAACTTTTTTGTCATGAAGCATCGCCTTCCATATCTTTGAAGGTGTCCACCGACGAGGCATGTTGTCGTTTAGCCCCGCTGCTTTCACGATGCGTCGAATTCCTTCAACGACTTCATGGCTACACCAGCCCTGAAAACAGGCAAGATCAGCTTCCTGCACCAGCCCGATTCCGACCGCCTCTCCGTGGACCAGCGACTGATAGCCGCTCAATGCTTCAAGCGCATGCCCAATGGTATGGCCATAGTTGAGAATTCGTCTCCGATCGGACTCGCGCTCATCCGCTGAAACAACCTCGGCTTTGATCTCGCACGATCGTTTCACCACCGTCGAAACAACTCTGGGCACTTGGTTCAGAAGATCAGGCATGTACCGCTGCAGATAGAAAAAGAACGACTCGTCTGCGATGATGCCGTACTTAATCACTTCAGCCAGGCCAGCGACCCATTCACGCGTGGGCAGGGTTCGGAGGACCAATGGATCTATCAACACAGCACGCGGTTGAAAAAATGATCCAATCAGGTTCTTACCCAGCCGATGGTCGACTCCTGTCTTTCCTCCGACACTGGAATCTACTTGAGCGACAAGAGTCGTCGGCACTTGGATATAGGACATACCGCGCTGGTAGATCGACGCTGCAAACCCTGCGATATCGCCGACGACTCCTCCTCCCAGTGCGAGCAACAGAGAGGAGCGTTCAAATCGATGACGCGCCAAGACATCGAGCACGGACTCCACTGTCTTCAATGTTTTGGAACGTTCACCCGGAGCCAGAATGATCGGAACCGGCTCAATTCCGTGCCTCTTGATTGTTTCTGACACATTTTTTAGGTAATGCCGCGCCACTCGCCGATCAGTTACGACTGCGACCTTTCCTTTGACGGCGCGGCGCTTCAGCTCGCTCCCGAGCTTCTCCAACAATCCCGCACGGATAGTAATTTCGTAACTTCGTTCGGCTAGCGATACCGGAACCGTGAAGATCGGAGTCATCTCATAACCATGCAGAGAACGGAGGGACAGGAGTTCATATCACTCCTGTGCTGCCACCATACACGTGATGCTCAAGGCGCTGCATCGTAACACAGCCCAGACAAAACTAAAATCATCGCCACTTTCATTGGAGAGACTACCCAAACCCTGAAAGATCATGGCAGTGGTCGCTACGAAATAGAAAAGCGTGGTGACGCTGGTTGGCGTCACCACGCTTTTTTCGGTCATACCCCACTGAGTGGGTGCTAAGGCTTGACGATGCTGGGCGTGAGAAAAATAAGCAATTCTTGTTTGCCGACCGATTCAGACTTGTTCTTGAATAGCCAACCGAGGACGGGCATGCGAGACAGATACGGAACACCTTGCACATTATTGGATTGCGTATCGACGAAAACTCCGCCGATCACCATTGTTTCTCCATCTCTCACAATCACTTGGGTCGTCGCTTCTCGTCGATCGATGCTAGGCCCAGCAGGGTTACTCCGAGCACCAACGGCATTGCGAGTCGCCCGCACACGCATCATAATTCTCTTAAACTCTTCTTTGGGATCACGTGATGTGATCTGTGGCGTGACGTTTAGCTCCAAGTTCGCATCGACAAATGTTGTTTGCGTACCCTGCAAGGATGTCGTTTGAAATGGAATTGACTCGCCCTGAGAAATCTTTGCTTCCCGTTTGTCCAGCGTGGTGATCTTGGGAGCGGCGATCACCTTGGTCAAGCCTAGCAATTCGCCGGCTGATAGCCGCATGTCCAAAGCAAATCCATCGGCCAGCTTTCCAAAGGTCCAACCGATACCTGGCACAGCTGGCAGTCCTCCCACCTGAGCAGGCAAATTCACCAAGAAGCTTCTCTCAATGGTCGTGGCTCCAGTTCCGCCAGCTTGCGCAAACCCCCCGGTAGGGTTTCCAATCAAATGGAAATCGCTTGGATTAAACTGTGAGGTCTTAAACCCCCACTGAATCCCCATCCCGCGGGCATAGACGGTATCCGCCTGTACGATGCGCGCTTCAATCTGCACTTGAGGTACTTCCAGGTCCAGCCCATCCACAAGCTGCTTAATGACGGCCAACTTGGATTCCGTGTCCTGCACAACCAATGCGTTACTTCCGTTATTAAATTGCATTCGGCCGCGCGGGCTCAGATTCAGTCTGAGCGATTGCATCAGCTCTTGCGCCGGGATATGCCTGATATAGAAAACACGGTCGATCACCGGTTCAGCCTTCGTCTTGGAATCTCTGGCCCGTGCCTCGTCATCCTGCTGCTTAGAAAGATTTGCCAACGAATCGACCCAGACAATACTCCCCTGACGAAACATGCCAAGGCCATTCATTTTCAAGAGCATATCCAACGCCTGATCCCATGGCACATTCACCATCTTCATCGTCACCTTCGACTTCACACCTTCTCCGACAACGATGTTGAAACCACTGACCTCTGCGATCAATCGCAGAATGTTGGTGATGTCTGCCTGTTGAAAATCGAGCGAGATGCGCCGACCGACAAACCGCGTTTTCCCTATGACAAGGTCATCGGATCGCTCCTCTTTCTCTGCTGAAGTACTCTCTTCCGTCATCTGAGCTCGCTGTATCTTGAATTGAGACTGCGCAGGCCTGACAAGTCGTGCCGCCTTTCTGGCCACATGATCTCTCGCTTCAAACGTCGGTTTTCGCGAGCGAGGAAGGATGGCCACGCTCTGATCCCCATTAACTTGCGTCGCCATCGCAGAAAGGACTCTTGGTTCACTCGGTTTCAAAGTGATCAATACCTTGTTGGCTTCTCGGGCTAGCGAATAGATAGGCCGTTCTGGAACATCGAATACCAGCCGGATCTTATCGGCATGATGCCCCACTCTAATCTTCTTGAGCAAATAGTGGTCGGCCCGGATTACGGACCGTCTGAGGGAGGAGGATACGGCTGGAATATCGATGACCAAGCGGGATTCGTCCAAGAAGTTAGCCTCAGGAAATAGTTGACCATCGCCTGTGATCACAACGGTCACCAGATCTGCTTCGGGGCGAACCTCAATAGCGGTCACAGCTTGAGCGAGTAATCGCATTTGAGACGTTCCGGCTTGCGTCATGTCGATTTGCTTCACAGCATCGGTCTCTTCGGCAAGAGCTCTAGTCTCCGCACTTACGATGAGAGCGCAAAAGACGAGCCCCCAGGCTCTGATGGAGCATCTAGCCGTCATGAACCTATCCGCGCGAGAGATTATTGGTTTCATTCTGAGCCCTCTTTGGGATGAAGGAGCTTGACATACTCTCGCTCCTGCTTCTTGCCATAGACATCCGTGAACCGCTCCTGAACGATAATGCCACGTTCGGTAATTGCGCTGACCACTCCGCTATTCTGCCCGATCCTTGTTCCTCGGCGCACGGTATACCCATGACCTTCTGGAGTTTGAACCATCGCGGTGTAGCCGTATGCTCCCCACACAATCGCAATAAGGTTGAGCTCGGTCAGCGTTACACGTTGCAATGGAGGAAGAGTGGTATCAACCTTTCCTGGCTGAAGCTCTTGGATGATGGGAGCGAATGGATCGCGTCGACCCGAAGGATCGTATCCAACTCCAGCCACACCGTCTGTCAGTGGCAGCTGAGGAGCCATCTGTGTACCTTCACCCAGGGATGGCAGTTCCATGGCAGACGGCGCCGTCCGAGGAATGTCAGGAACGGGGGGGATTTTGATAGCCTCTTGTCTCATAGGCGCTATTTGTCCAGGTAGAGGGGAAGGCTCCGCTTGAGCTTGTACAGTCCAGAATGGGACGATCCACACCCACGCCATGCCAACACTAACCCTCAGGAAAGAGTTCCAAGCCTTCTTCTCGCTCATCATCAATCCCTGCATCGTGGGCGATCCCTTACTTGCCGACTTGAGCGACGTTGGGTCCATTCCCTGCTGTTGGCGCTCCCGGAACCGGCTTCTCTTGTGGCGCGGCATAGGCCACCAGATCAAACGTCGTTTGCGAGACGATTCGCCCTTGTTCTACCTTTGGAGATCCAATCTTGAGACCCGACACCGTAATAATCCGTGGGAGCCGATTGATTCGATCGAAGAATAGCGCGGCGGTATGATAGACTCCCGCCACTTCAACATTGACCGGCATTTTGACAAAGAGCTTCGACGCATCTTCTGTTGGCGCCCCCGGTTTCCATAGCCTGATATCAAGTCCCAGCCGGACTCCCAGGTCAGATACCTGTTTCAGCAGCATGATGGCTTCTTCTTCCGGCGGAAGTCGTTCCTTCTTCTTGGCCAACTCAATTTCAAGCTGCTTGTTGGCCGCCACTAATTCATCTAGATGCTTCATTTTGATCGTGAGCGTTTGAATCTCGCTTTCCAGCTTACCATTCTCCGCCTCCAGCACAGCGATGATTTCAGACTTTGGTTCTGCGATGTAAAAGTAAAATGCTGCGATGATGCCGCCAACGAGGAGGAATAAGAGCGCGGCCTTTTGCGTGGCTGGCACGTTGCGAAGCGCATCCAGGTTGACTTGTGGCAACGCCATCATAACCCCTTCAGCCGAAAGGCTAAGCGGAACTGATACAGATTGATCTTGTTTTCGACCGTGGCTTTACTCTCCTGCAGATTGATTCCGGTAAAGTAATCCGTACGGCGCAAGTTATTGACGAATTCGACCACATCGTCATTCGTTAATGCCTTCCCCTCCAGTTCAACTATTTCTGAGGCTACACCCAGCCGCGTGAGCCATACTTTAAGGGGTTCCAAACTCTGACTCACATGGTCGAGGACTTTCACAGGTCCCATTCTTGATTGCTCTAGCTGGTCAATAATGCGATTTTTATCCTCCAGAAGTTTTTTCCTTTGCTCAAAGTCCTGGACCTGCTTGACCTGCTCCTTCAGCTGTGCAACTTGCTTTTCCTTATCCTGCTTTTCCTCTTGCCGAGCCTCAAGCTCGTCGTCCAAGGAGGATGAATACCACCAACAGCCGGCCAGCGTAATCAGGATGACTCCCACGCCAAGCAACGCTTGCGCGCGAACATCATATTGAGGCTTCGCTGGTCGTCCCTTTGGCCCATCGGAAAGTAGATTAATTCGAATCATCTGTCACCCACCGCTCTCAGTGCTAACCCGATGCCGACAGCTGCAGACGGAGCCATATCAGCCAGGAGGTCTGGATCGACATCGCACCCTGCGATGTCGATTTCGGCGAATGGATCTGCCATTTCCACGGAAAGTTGCATCCGATCACCAAGCTGCTGAATCAACCCCTTCGCCCTAGCCACACCGCCACAGAGCAGCACACGACTAAGCTCGGAATTGGCGGTTGAATTCTTGAAGTAATCCACAGTCCTGGCTATCTCCGCCGCGACTTCCGCATTTACACTGTCGATGACGCTGCCAACCGAGGCTCCACTGGAATCGCCAGCTGGGTCATTTTTCTTGCTCTCTTCAGCCTCTTCAAACGACAACCCGATTTCTCGTTGAATCGCCTCGGTATAGCGGTTCCCACCCAAAGGAATATCTCGAGTAAATAGGGATGCCCCTGCCCGAATGATGTTGACATTCATCACACTGGCACCAAGATTGACCAGGGCGGTTGTTTCTTCCTGTGCCATCGGATAATTGATCGCATGCATATTTTCGATCGCAAAGGCATCGACATCCATGACCATTGGAATCAGCCCGACTGCCTTCACCAGTTCCGTCAGCTCGTTGATTTTATCTTTCTTAGCAGCTACCAGGATCACCGCCATGTCGCCCTGTCCATCGCTCGACAGGTCCGGTGGCAATACATGGAAGTCGATGTTGACTTCGTTAATGTCAAAGGGAATGTACTGCTCGGCAGCTAGCTTTACCTGACCTTCTAATTCTTCATCCGGCATAGGCGGCAAATTAATCTTCTTGACGATGACGGCATGCCCAGAAATCGAGATGGCCACGTGCTTATTCTTGATGTTTGCTTCATCGAATAGTTCTCGGATAGCCGCAACGACACGGCCTTCATCCATGATAGTCCCGTCAACGATCACCTCGGGTTCAAGTGGTTTGACCCCAAACTTTTGCAGGAAATACCGCCCCTTGCTTTCCTTCAATTGAGCAACCTTGATCGCGCTTGACCCAATATCCAGCCCAACAAGCTGCCGGCGAGGAGTCAACATAGAGATAATGTCGGTCTCTACGAGCTTCTTAAGTGAACTCATCATAATTCGGTACCTGCTACCTTACGCGACCGCTTTGCGGGCGCGAATAACTTTCTCAATTTCATCCACATTCTTTCGAGTGTAAAGACGCCAGTTTCTCCAATCCCGAACTGGTTGGGCAATAACCCCGTCCCGCTCCCAGCGAAAGAGTGTGGCCTTGGAAATATCGAACAAGTCGCATATCTCATAGGCCTTAAACCCTTCTTGCATTGAGGCTTTTCTAGGTTTCTTCACTTGCGTATTAGTATCGTAGGATAAGACTGTTGGTATTCACAAAAGTAAGTATAGTCAATATGCTCTAGCTGTCAAGGAAAGGACTTTAACCTGCGGTTGTGGGAGGAATGGGATTGCTGCTATTGCTGCAATAGCCTAGGCTTTATCGACATCTCGATGTTTAAGGCTGGCTTCGTACCCTAACGTCGTGAGGCTTTCGCAGAGATGGCTGGCGATTGCGACAGACCGATGGCGTCCACCGGTACATCCAATGGCGATAGTCAGATAACTACGCCGTTCTCGCTGAAACAATGGCAAGAGGAAATTCAATAGCTTTTCGACGTGGTCAATAAACGCGTGCGCATCTGGGTCTGATAAGACAAAATGACGAACCCGAGGGTCGTTTCCTGGGAGTGGTTTAAGATCAGGGACAAAGAACGGGTTCTTTAGAAATCTCACATCGAATAAGAGATCAATATCATAGGGTACACCGAATTTATACCCGAAGGTCAGGAGTGAGATAGTCAGTCGTCGTTCCGAGGATTCGCGTTGAAACTCCTTTGCGAGCAGCTCCCCGAGTTCGTGAACCGTAAGATCCGAGGTATCGATGATACGATCAGCGTGCCGCCGAAGTTCCGTCAGTCGTTCCTTTTCGAATCGGATTCCTTCCAGAACGGGAAGATGCGGCAAGAGTGGATGCGGGCGCCTGGATTCCGAGAAGCGTCTGATCAGTACTTCCTCACGAGCCTCAAGGAATAATAGCTGGACCGAATGGCCCAGGATTTTGACTCGTTCCAGGATTCCAACAAGATCAGAAAAAAACACGCGTTCTCGTATATCAATACCGAGGGCAACCTTGGCGATTTCATTATGTTGTTGGTCACAGAGATCGACAAAGGTCGGAAGCAGGGCAGGAGGAAGATTGTCGATACAGAAGTAGCCGGCATCCTCGAAAGCCTTTAGGGCGTAGGATTTTCCGGATCCTGATAAGCCGCTGATGATCACCAGGTTCAGTCGTGCCATAGCACCAGACCATCCCTGCCGACACGTGAATTACTTCAACAGGCTCAAAGAGCTGAAGATTAGACACATGACAGCTGCTTGGAGGACAAGTTAAGGAATACTTCCTCTCGATCAAGATTTACTACATTGAGCAACTATCGATCTGATTATGCCGTCAAGATGTGCTCTAATGATTGTTGATCCTGGTTTTACTCGGATTGCAAAACAACCGGCCTCTTCGATTTGGCTGGCTTGTGATGGGCAAGACGATCTTTCCACTTTCGAAACTGCGCGTCCACACGGTCAACGAGTGCATCAATGGTGGCGTACATTTCCAAAGTCGATGTCTTGGCTTGTATCCGCTTCCCGCTTACAGCACCAGTGACTTCGGCCTTATGCTGAAGCTTCTCAACTCCCAGCACGACTTGAAGTGATCCAACCTTCAAGCCATAGCGATCCAGACGACTAAATCTTGTTTCCACATAGCTTCTCAAGGCTGGGGTAACATCCATGTGTCGACCCGTGATTCTTAAGTTCATGCCCACCTCCAAGGTGTGTATTTCGTTGGATGCAGCGCAGCGGTGATCAAAAGAATTGTTTGCGTTGACTGGCTGATGCAATATTCAATTCGGCTCGATACTTAGCCACGGTCCTCCTGGCGATGAGGACACCTAGGGTACGAAGCCTAGCCGCAATCTCCTCATCTTTCAAGGGACGTTTTCCATCTTCTTCCGCCACCATGTTTTTAATCATATCTCTAACAGAAACCGAGGAATGCATGCCCGATGGTTCATCAGTTCGCTGAAGCCCAGCATTGAAGAAATATTTAAGCTCCAACATGCCCTGCGGACAATACATATACTTGTTCGCTGTCACACGGCTAATCGTGGATTCGTGCATTCCAATATCTTCTGCCACCTGTTTGAGGACCAAAGGCTTGAGGTACTGCACGCCTTGCTCAAAAAACTGCTCCTGAAATTTCACAATGCTCGACACTACCTTGACGATGGTCCTATTGCGCTGCTCGATGCTTCGAATGACCCATTGTGCGGCCCGCAGCTTCTCATCCATATACGCTTTGGTTTCTGGGGTTCCGCCCTGCCCTGATGAAATGAGTTGCTTGTAGTACGGGCTGATCCTCATTCTTGGAAGACCATCATCGTTCAACAGGACAACCCACTCCCCTTCATTCTTGACGACAAATACGTCTGGTACGATCACATAGTTCTGGGTATTGGTGAATGGCCTCCCCGGTTTGGGCTCAAGCTCACCGATGATCTTTGTAGCTTGGAACACTTCCTCGATAGTGATGCTTAAGGCCTTCGCAATTTTGGCATACTGCCTTCTCTCTAGGTCCTTTAGATGATGTTGGATAATGCTTTCAATCACCGATCCTTTGAGTGCTCCGGGAGGAGAGCCAAGTGAACCGAATGGGTTGCGCCCCAAATGTCCTAGTTGGAGCAAAAGACATTCCGCCAGATCCCTTGCGGCGACTCCGGTGGGATCGAAAGTCTGAATGTCTCCGAGCACAGATTCGGCCTCAGTTTCCGTAAATGTAGAACCAGCCACAACTTCAGTTAACGGAATGCGAAGATAGCCATCATCATCCAGGTTGCCAATAATTAAACGACCAAGCTCTTTGTCTCGATCGGAAAGCACAGACAGAGACAACTGCCAGAGAAGATGCTCTTCAAGGGACGTTGCCTTTGCTACCGTTTGTTCATATGAGGGAAAATCATCGGACCCTCCGGGGTATTCAGACTGTCCGTCCCGACGATCCCTCCCGAAGTATTCTTCCCACCCGGATGCAGAAAATTCCTCCGGAGACCCTCGTTCTTCCGGTGTTTCTACTGTACTTGCCTGTTCCTGTCCTGCCGCGGCTGAGGCTTCCTCTGCTTTCTCCTCATCATTGCTAGAGGACTCATTTTCTTCTCCATCAGATTGGAGCTCATCCAGCAAAGGGTTCTCCAAGAGATGCTGAGTCAGGCTCTGTTGCAACTCAAGGCGTGACAACTGCAACAGTTTAATTGCCTGCTGCAACTGCGGCGTCATGATCAATTTCTGGCTAAGTTTCAGATCCAGGCGCAATTTCATCGTTGACGACTCATCCTCTATAACTTGAACTGTTCACCGAGGTAGACCGCTCGAGCAGTTTCGCTCTGAACAATCACTTCAGGAGGTCCGGATTCCAGAATCAACCCCTCATTGATGATGTAGGCTCGGTCGACTATGGATAGCGTTTCCTGGACGTTATGATCAGTAATGAGTATTCCAATCCCTTTATCTTTCAACCGAGTGATGATCTGTTGAATATCTGCAACAGCGATGGGATCAATCCCCGCGAACGGCTCATCCAGCAACATAAATGACGGCGTGGCTGCCAAAGCTCTCGTAATCTCTAAACGTCGACGCTCTCCGCCTGACAGGGCATAGGCCATACTCTTACGAATATGGAGCAAATCCAATTCTTTGAGCAGAGTGTCCACCCGGTGGCTCCGTTCTTTACGAGCATACCCCAGCATTTCAAGAATCGCCAAGACATTATGCTCTACGGAAAGCCGGCGAAAGACTGATGATTCCTGAGGAAGGTACCCGATTCCCCGTCGTGCTCGCTTATACATCGGCAGATTGGTAACAGATTCTCCCTTGAAGGTTATTTCTCCTTCATCAGGCTGGCATAAACCCACCACCATGTCGAAAATAGTGGTCTTCCCAGCTCCATTAGGGCCAAGAAGGCCGACCACCTCGCCAGCATAGACTTCGATTGCAACTCCTTTGACAACTTTTCGACCACGGAAACTTTTGACCAATCCCGTAGCCTGTAGACAGTCTCCATTCTGCGCGGAGTGTGAATCGATAAGAGCGCCTGGTCCAGCGTGAATACTTTGAGTCACGGCTTATCCACCCCCTCACCTTCAATACGAAGGTGAGACCCTCCCTCTACCACACTCCGCTCTTCGGCAAGAAAAATTGTAATCTGCTTACCGCTGACACGCGTCCCCCTCTCCCAGGCCACTGGTCCACCAGTTAACACAACCTTGTCGCCCTCGACGAAATACACCGCTTTTTGGCAAGTGGCGTTGCCATTCTCGTATTCAATCTTGACAGGGTGAACATCCGCGGTCGCTTCGATCCGACTGACGGAACGATTCGAAATCGTTGACGTGGCGCTGCTTCCCTTAGGTGAAGAGACGTTCTGAGCTGGTTCTTCGTGATTCGCTCCATTGGACGACGGCTGGATGAGGTCTCGCTTTCGAGAATGAAACGACACAACCATTTTATCTGAGTGAACAACAAGGGGGCCTCGGGTCAGCACAACCATCCCCTCGAACACTGCCTGACTATCTTGATTGCGGACCGTCATTTTCTTAGACGTAATGGTGGTCGGGACACCCGGCGCCTCAACGTTCTGCTTCAGGTTTCCGGATTCCGTGGAAAGAGCGGCGGACGTGCTTCCGATACAGATCACATTAAGAAGCAGGAACGAGATCCACATGAACATCGTCTAGAACCTCAAATTCTTCTGATTCCATCCGCCCGAGCAGTCCAAGACCTCTGATCTCCAACCCATGTCCTACAATTCGGACAGGATCTTCTGTTCGAATTTCTTTAGCTTTATCTGTCCAGAGCAAATGGTTGGTATAAATCGTGTACCCGCTCCTGGTTGTCACGATAATAGGCACCTCGCGATTCGACAGCAAAAAATTCTTGCTCGCAGTATCGAGTGTTCCTTCTTCACCACGGACCGTTACCTCCTCACCGTCTCCCCCATAGAAGGTGAGGGCAACATCATGGAGCAACGCTTGCTTTTCTTGTTCAAATACTCGAGCCTGTTTCGCCTGTACTTGCCATTGCACTACATCACCTTTTGATTGCGTAAAAATAAACTCCGAGAGCTTGGCATCGGCCTGTTCCAGTGGCTCAAGGGACATCGATGGGTTGGTCGGCAGAGAATCCGCATTTCTGACGAGAAGATACCCAAGGAATGCGGCCAACAGCACACTCGATGCCAGAAGAGTACGTCTCGCTATAAGCTCCCACATGAGTTAGGTGTGCTCCTAGCATAAAGCCACAAGGAATTCTGGCACGATCGTAGCATGCACGGGCTACCATGTAAACGTCCGCCAGAGTCTAGAAACAAAACGACTCCCACATGAACTCATGTGGGAGTCGTTTTGTCATTGCCCAACAGACCGTCCAAACAACTATGCCGTGGACCCAGACTCTCCTGACGCGGGCTGCGCCGTAGAAGCAGCCGCCGTTTTCTTATGGGATATTTCTTGGCGGGAAACCAACTCGATTGCGACCATTTCTGCAGCATCACCAACACGCCGACGAGTCTTGATGATTCTGGTGTATCCTCCGGGTCGATCCTTGAATCGTCCGGCGACGTCGTCAAATAGTTTGGACACAACTGCCTTGCTTCGAAGAAAGCTAAGAGCCCGTCGTCTCGCCGGAAGAGTTCCTTCTTTACCAAGCGTGATCATGCGATCGGTAAATCCTCGTATCTCCTTCGCTTTCGCTCCAGTCGTCTCAATTCGCTCCTGCTCTAACAATGAAGTGACCAAGTTTCTGAATAATGCGCCTCGGTGCTTGGTCTGCCTCCCAAGTTGCCGTCCTTTTTTCCTATGTCGCACGGTGTTCCTCTCGGCTAGAAAACGTCATTCAGGATTTGGACTTCCATTGTGTGGTGAAGACCCATCCTCTATTCTTGTCCCCAACGAAAGTCCCATCTCAGTTAGAATTTCCTTTATCTCGTTGAGAGATTTCTTCCCAAAGTTTTTCGTACGGAGCATCTCCCCTTCAGATTTTTGCACAAGATCGGCGATGGTTTTGATATTCGCATTTTTGAGACAATTGGCCGCTCGAACAGATAGTTCCAACTCGTTTACACTACGCAAGAGATTCCTATTCACCTCTCGCTGAGACTCCTCAGAACCGACCTCGCTTTTCCCTTCGCTTCGTTCCTCCGGATTGATAAAGATATCCAAATGTTCACGTAAAATGCCGGCTCCGGTCGATAGAGCATCTCTTGGGCTAATGGTCCCGTCTGTCCAGATTTCCATTGTCAGCTTGTCGTAATCGGTCATGCGCCCAACACGCGCATTCTCAACATAAAAATTGACTCGTTTGATCGGTGAGAAAATCGAGTCGATGGCGATCACTCCGATCGGCAATCCTTCTTCTTTATTACGTTCTGCCGGCACATAACCTCGCCCATGCTTGATAGTCATTTCAATATCCAGCGTGGCATCCTTGTCGAGCGTGGCGATATGCAGATCAGGGGTCAAAATCGTCACATCCGCATCATGAAGGATGTCGGAGCCCTTTGCCTCCCCTGGCCCTTTCTTCTTCAGCCGAATCGTCTTTGGTTTATCCGAGTGAAGCGCCAACCGCAGGCTCTTAATATTCAGAATAATTGCCGTGACATCTTCGGTCACACCTGCAATCGTTGAAAATTCGTGGACGACCCCTTCGATTTTTACGGTAGTAACAGCAGCCCCCGTAAGCGACGACAACAAAATGCGACGGAGGGCATTACCAATTGTCGTGCCGAACCCCCGTTCGAATGCTTCCGTTGTAAACCGCCCGAACGTGGGCGAGTGTGCATCCTTGTCGACTTCCACCCGCATCGGGATCTGAAAGTCCTTCATCGCTTTGATCATGACCGACCCTCCATACCATCGAGTAACGAACACATTGACAGATGACACCGGACCGACAGAACGAAAGTCCAAGGTGGACTAGCGCGAATACAACTCCACCACCATCTGTTCGTTCACCGGTAACGCGATCTGCTCCTTCGCCGGCAAGGACCGCACAATTCCCTTGAATGCACCTTTATCCAATTCGAGCCAATCTGGAATTCCTCGACTATCGACGGATTCCAATGCAGCTTGAATTGCAGCCATCTCTCGACTTTTCTCACGAATTTCAATCACATCGCCCGGCTTCACCAGTGCACCAGCAACCGTAATCTTCTTGCCATTCAGCGTGAAATGCCCATGACTGACCATCTGACGAGCCTGCTTTCGTGAAGCACCAAACCCCAGACGATAGGTTACATTGTCCAGTCGACATTCAAGGAGACGCAGTAAGGCATCGCCGGTGACGCCGGTCTGTCGTTCAGCACGCTCAAACACGCCGCGGAACTGGCACTCCTGAAGCCCATAGATGCGCCTCAACTTCTGCTTCTCTCGAAGCTGAAGGCTATAGTCGGAGGTGCGTTGTCGCCCCTGCCCATGTTGCCCCGGTGGATAACTCCGCCGTTCAATGGCACATTTTTCCGTCATACAGCGAGTCCCCTTGAGAAAGAGCTTCTCACCTTCTCGTCGACACAACCGACAGACAGGACCACGATACTTTGCCACTGCGTCCTCCTCGGGAATTAGCTTACTGATTCACCTAATACGACTTCTTCAAAAACAGATTCCTTGCTTCGTGAGCTCAAACGCGGCGCCGCTTGGGCGGCCGACACCCGTTATGTGGAATCGGTGTCACATCACGGATGAGATTGATTCGCAAGCCAGCCCCTTGCAATGAGCGAATCGCGGACTCTCGCCCAGAACCTGGGCCATTGACATACACATCAACTTGTCGCATCCCACTTTCCATGGCTTTTCGTGCTGCAGCTTCTCCTGCCCGCTGTGCCGCAAAGGGTGTACTTTTGCGTGATCCTTTGAACCCTTGGTTGCCAGCGCTCGCCCACACCACCGTATTGCCGCTCATATCGGTGATCGTTACAATTGTATTGTTAAATGACGCCTGCACATGCGCGACCCCGCTCTGAACAATTCGACGCTCTTTCTTTTTCCCTTTTTTAATACTCATACGAACCCCTCCAGACGTCTCAGTAACTTAGGAGCCGGACTATCTTGCACCCGTTGGTCGCGGCTTACTACTCACTCCCGCGCGCCGTCCCTTACGTGTTCTGGCATTGGTTTTAGTGCGCTGACCACGGACTGGCAATCCCTTGCGATGGCGCAACCCTCGGTATGTCCCCGTATCAATCAGCCGTTTGATATTGAGGGATACCTCTTTACGAAGATCCCCTTCAACTCGATGATCGCGCTCAATGATTTCGCGCAACTTGACGATCTTGTCTTCGCTCAAATCCTTGACACGAACCGTTCCATCGATCCCAGCCTCATCAAGAATCTTTTGGGCAGATGTCCGGCCGATCCCGTAGATATACGTTAACCCAATATCAGTTCGTTTATTTCTTGGTAGATCGACGCCAGCAATACGTGCCATTGTTCCTCCAGCTCTACGTCCTCAGCAGTAATCTAATGGGCTGATTTCCTGTCAACTGTGTCCGCCTTGCCAGCCAACGGCTGGCTTTTCATTCTTTCCCAGGCACTCTTCTTTGCCTATCCCTGCCGCTGTTTATGGCGAGGGTTCTTACAGAGAATGCGGACGACTCCCCGACGGCGAACAACTTTACATTTCACACAAATGGGCTTGACTGACGATTTGACCTTCATACGAATTCCTAACTCCCATCTATTTAAAACGATAGGTGATACGGCCTCGCGTTAAATCATACGGCGACATTTCCACCGTGACCTTATCACCGGGTAGAATACGGATGAAGTGCATCCTCATTTTCCCCGAGATATGAGCCAGTATGACATGACCGTTATCAAGTCTAACTCGAAACATGGCATTGGGGAGCGTCTCCGCTACCGAGCCTTGGATCTCAATAATATCTTCTTTTGCCACGTCGTCTTGTGCTCTTCCTTATGAATGCCGCTCTACATTTTCTACAACTGACTCAAGATACGCGGAGTTCCGGTTGGCTGTATAGCGATCGTGTGTTCGAAATGGGCGGACAGACTGCCATCTACTGTAACGGCCGTCCATCGATCATCGAGAACACGAACGGCGCTCCGTCCGATATTGACCATGGGTTCAATCGCCAACACCATCCCTGGCTGCAACCGAGGTCCTTGGCCCGGCTTCCCATAGTTTGGAACTTGAGGCTCTTCGTGCAATTGTCGCCCGATACCATGACCAACAAACTCCGTCACGACTGAAAACCCTGACGCCTCCACATGTTCTTGAACAGCATGTGAAATATCCGACAGGCGATTGCCGACCACTGCCTGTTTAATGCCCAAGTAGAGTGCCTCTTTCGTCACCTGAACCAAGTTCTCCGTGGTTCCAGGAACCGCCCCAACAGCGACGGTCACGGCTGAATCCCCATAGAACCCGCCAACAATTGCCCCAAGATCGAGCCCGATAATATCCCCTTCTTTGAGCTTTCGCTGGGAAGGAATACCATGAACCACCTGGTCGTTTATGGAGGCACAGAGAGTCTTGGGATAGTTCCGATAGCCTTTGAACGCTGGAAGCGCTCCCCTGACTCGTATCTCCTCTTCAGCGATGCAATCTAGCTCTTCCGTACTGATACCAGGACGGACTGCCTTCTTCACAATCTCCAACGCCTCAGCGACTACCCTTGACGCCTGTGCCATGACTTCAATCTCAGCAGGCGTTTTCAGAATGATCATGCCGTCTGGTATGTCGCCAGCATTCGTAAGAGATTTTGGGACACGGCGCCCACCGTCTCTGCACCATTGAGATGCGATAATACCTGCTGCTTCTCATAAAAACTGATCAATGGCGACGTTTGCTCTTCATAAACACGGAGCCGCGTGTCTATCGCGTCCCGTTGATCATCGCTGCGTTGAATCAATGCTTCTCCACACCGCTCACACGCACTCCCCATCTTTGATGGAGCAAAGTCGACGTGATAGGTCGCTTGGCACTTGGGACAACTCCGACGCCCACTCAGACGTCTTACGATTTCTTCTCGAGAGACCTCAAAGTTAACCACGCGATCTAACTGCAGACCTCGTTCGCTCAACACGTTGGCGAGTGCTTCGGCCTGAGGAACCGTCCTTGGGAATCCATCCAAGATAAACCCAGGCGCATTGGATGAATCTGCGAGTTTTTCTCGCACTAATCCAATGACCACCGAGTCGGGAACTAATCCTCCTCGATCCATATGCCCTTTGGCTTCGAGGCCAAGAGGAGTCTGATTACGAACCGCCTCTCGAAGCAGGTCACCGGTCGAGATCTTACAGATGCCATAGTGAGCGGCAGCCTTATCAGCCTGGGTACCTTTCCCAACCCCCGGAGCACCAAGGAACACCAACCGCATAGCCTTACCCACTTCTTCCACGTAACGGAGCCATCCCTTTTCCCAAAAACCCCTCGTAGTTTCGCATCAACATGTGGGATTCAATCTGCTGAGCCGTATCGAGCCCGACCCCAATTACGATGAGCAGAGATGTTCCCCCGAAATAAAAAGGGACATTCAGCTTGTAAATAAGGAATTCAGGAATGACACAGACAATCGCGAGATAAATAGCTCCGGCGAACGTAATTTTCGTCAGAACATTGTAGATATAATCGGAAGTCCGCTGCCCAGGCCTGATCCCTGGAATAAAACCTCCGTACTTTTTCATGTTGTCCGCCATATCGACAGGGTTAAGGACAACCGCCGTATAGAAGAAACAGAAAAAGACGATCAGCCCCACATACATCAACGTGTAGAGGAGCGATCCAGGGGCTAACTGCATTCCGATAGATTTTATCCATGGTGTTTCAAAGAACCCGGCGATGGTCGCAGGAAACGCAATGATCGACGAGGCAAATATGGGAGGAATCACGCCTGCTGTATTGATTTTCAGTGGAATATGCGTGCTCTGCCCTCCATAAACCCTTCGTCCAACCACTCGCTTTGCATACTGAACCGGTATCTTTCGACGCCCGCTTTCCAAGAAGACGATTGCGGCTACAACAGCGACCATGAGTAGGCCCAAGGCCACCAGTAAGAACGCATTGAGTTGGCCGATCTCATACAAATTGTAGGTCTGTGCGACCGCCGATGGAAGCCGTGCGACGATTCCGGCAAAAATGATTAACGAGATCCCATTCCCAACCCCTCGCTCAGTGATCTGCTCACCCAGCCACATCAAGAAGCCCGTGCCCGCCGTGAGGGTGATCACCGTCATGAGACGAAATCCCCATCCAGCGGTGAGGACAAACGCCCCCTGATTCATTTGCTCCAATCCAACCGCAATACCGAACCCCTGAATCAGAGCGATGCCAATCGTTCCAAACCGCGTATACTGAATTATCTTCTTACGGCCTCGCTCCCCCTCCTTGGCCAACTTGGTCAAATGCGGAATGACGACCGTCAATAATTGTAGAATAATCGACGCGCTGATGTATGGCATGATGCCCAGCGCAAAGATCGTCAGGCGTGACAACGAACCGCCTGAAAAAATATCGAGAAACCCTAAGAGCGCACCACCCTGTTTCTGCAAAAACTCTGACAGCGCGTCTCCATTGATACCAGGAGTCGGGATATGAGAGCCGACACGATAGACGACCAGCATCCCGAGCGTGAATAGAACTCGAGTACGCAGCTCGGGAATCTTAAAGATATTCTGAAAACTGGTGAGGAGCCGTTCAAGCACCGCCGATGACCTCGACTCGCCCTCCGGCAGCTTGGATCTTTGCCTCTGCCGACTTGCTGAATTTATGAGCCTGAACGACAAGAGGTTTCTTTAGCTCGCCATTACCTAGAATCTTGATCGGCCGCCTTTTCCGCTTCACCAAGCCAGCATCAACCATCGCCTGCGGAGTGATCGTCTCGCTCCCTGTCCAATCCGAAAAACTTGTCAGGTTTACGATCGCATATTCCACTCGGGATGGGTTCGTGAAGCCAAACTTTGGAAGCCGCCGCACCAACGGCATCTGTCCACCCTCGAAACCTGGACGTTTACCTCCTCCAGATCGAGCTTGTATTCCTTTATGCCCTTTGGTTGCAGTCTTCCCATGACCGGAACCCGGCCCGCGCCCAATACGTTTACGTCGTTTTTTTGCCCCTCTTGCTGGGGCCAATTCATGAAGATTCATGGCGTACCAACCTCAAGCAGATAACCAACTTTTTGAATCATCCCTCGTACTTGTGGCGTATCAGGACGGACGACCGTTTGACGAATGTGTCGGAGACCTAGACCACGCAAGACAAGGCGATGGCGCTCTGGTGTCCCGATTGGACTACGCTTCAACGTTACTCGCACGTTGTTCACTTTCGATTGCGGAGCTTTTGATGATGATTGTGTTGCACCCATTTAGACCGTTGCTCTTTCCTGCCCTTCGGCACCTGTTTGCCGGCGAAAGCGAAGGACATCCTCCAAATTTCTGAGCTGGGTTAGTCCGTTGAGTGTAGCGCGAACGGTATTGAAGGGATTGCCGCGCCCAAGCGTCTTTGCAATAATATTGTGGGCACCAACTAATTCCACAACAGCACGGACAGCGCCCCCGGCGATGATGCCTGTTCCATCGACCGCAGGCTTCAGCAACACGTGTTCCGCCCCGAACAAACCATGCACTTCATGCGGGATAGTCCCACCCTTGAGCGGGACATGAACGAGATGCTTTTTCGCCTGATCGACAGCCTTAGAAATCGCAACCGGGACTTCGGCAGCCTTTCCCTTCCCAATACCGACCCACCCATGACCATCGCCAACGACCACGAGGGCACAGAAGTTGAAACGCTTCCCACCCTTGACAACCTTTGCGACTCGGTTGATGAATACAACTTTATCTTTCAGGTTCAGCTCATCGGGATTGACTCGCACGCTCGTACCCCTCAGTCCTAAGTTCGATGACAGTTCATTAAGAGACTTACCCTCGCTACCATGGTTGCCTCTGCCCCCATCTCAGCCTAAAACTTCAATCCCCCCTCACGAGATGCATCAGCAAGGGCTTTGATACGGCCATGATACATCCGTCCCCCTCGGTCAAAAACGACCGCTGTGACCTTTGCAGCCTTGGCACGATCCGCGATCAGTTTGCCAACGGCTTTGGCGGCTTCAATTCCACCAGTGGACGTGAGTGTTTTACGAAGCGTCTTATCAAGTGACGAGGCAGCGGCCAGCGTCGTACCTTGAATATCATCGATAATCTGGGCATAGATATGCGCCGTGCTTCTAAAGACGTTCAATCGTGGTCGCTCTGCTGTCCCGAGAATGACTTGTCGCACTCGCCGCCGTCGTCGCTCAAGTTGTCGAACCTTGTTTGCCGCATTCATCGTCAATTCCTACTTCCCTGTCTTGCCTTCTTTTTTCCGCAAGATTTCACCAGCATATCGGACACCCTTTTGTTTATAGACATCCGGCGGTTTAATGGCGCGCAGGTCAGCTGCAACCTGACCTATTAATCGCTTATCAACTCCCTTGAGGTTGATCAGCGTCTGCTTATCAACTTTTACATCGATACCTGTCGGCACTTGATAGATCACCGGATTTATGTATCCAACATTGAAGCTTAACGTCCGACCCTGAAGCTGAGCCTTGTACCCAACTCCCGTAATTTCGAGCGAACGTTCGTATCCTTTCGTGACACCCTGAATCATGTTGCTCAACTCCGCACGAGTCAGGCCATGCAACGCCCTCACCTTTCGATCATCGTTTGCACGATCGACGATGAGCTGGCCATTACTGACCGCCACCTTCACCCCATGCACAAGAGACCAATCCAACTTTCCGAGTGGCCCCTTAACCGACACGGTTGATCCCGCGACTTTGACTTCCACTCCACCAGGAATGGCAATTGGTTTTTTCCCAATGCGCGACATAGCGAATTTCTATCCTTCAATCGAGATTGAACCGACCTACCATACCGAGCAAAGAACCTCACCTCCAATATGACTTTTGCGAGATTCCTGATCAGTCATAATTCCCTTCGAGGTGGAGAGAATGGATAGGCCGATGCCATTGCGGACTTTTTTGATATCCTCACTGCCAACATAGACACGGCGCCCTGGCTTACTAATACGCTCCAACCCAGTAATCATAGGTTGTCCTTCACCTATGTATCGAAGCCGCACGTTCAGAACGGGATGGCCATCCCGCACCTCATCTTCGATCGAGTCGACATAACCTTCCCTCTTCAAAATTTCCAAAATTGCTCTTTTCAATTTTGAGGTGGGAACCCTGACGGTTTCAAAACGGCGCTGAGCACCATTCCTCAAACGAACTAGAAGATCGCCGATTGGATCGGTAACCATGCTATCCCCTTCTATTCTCTATTGACAGCCATCGGCTTGAGAACACCAGCTACCAGCTAGATTTCCGAACTCCAGGAATCTCCCCACGCAACGTCATCATGCGAAAACAAATTCGACACATTCGAAATCGACGAAGATATCCACGCACGCGACCGCACACACCACAGCGGTGATACTCTCGAACCGAAAACTTCTGTTTTGTCGCCGCCTTATTTCTCAGGGCTAATCGTGACACAAATTCCCCCTCCCATCCAAAAGCACCATCGCTATCCCACCATCCTCATGCGCGGAACGGCATTCCAAGATGTTTCAGAAGAGCCTTTCCTTCGTCGTTTGTCTTCGCTGTGGTGACCACCGTAATATCCATACCATGAATTGATGCCACCTCATCGTACTTAATTTCCGGGAAGATCAGCTGCTCTTTCAAACCAAGCGTATAATTACCGCGACCATCGAATGCTTTGGGGGATACCCCTCGGAAGTCACGGATACGAGGCAGTGCCAACGATACCAGCCGATCGAAGAATTCATACATCCGTCGACTACGGAGTGTCACTTTGGCACCAATTGGCAATCCTTGCCTCAGCTTGAAACCTGCAATGGCTTTTTTCGCTCTCGTGACAACTGGCTTTTGCCCTGTAATCAATCCCAATTCGGTCACTGCACTCTCCAAGAGTTTCACATTCTGAACAGCCTCACCCATTCCGACGTTTAGCACCACACGCTCAAGCTTGGGTACTTGCATCACGTTCTTATACCCAAACTCCTTCATCAGGGCAGGAATGGCTTGCTGTTCATACCTGTCGCGAAGCCGCGGGCGGAACTTTGATTCCTCACTTCCCTGATCCAACTGCGGAGGTGAAGATTCTCGCTTCGCACTCTTTCGTTCAGATGGTTTGCTTGATTGGTTTTTTGGTTCCTTGGCCATTACCTAACCCTATTCCACAGTCTCATTGGATTTCTTGCTAAAGCGGACACGCCGCCCGTCTTCTAAAAGACGAATACCCACACGTGTAGGCTTTTGCGTCACTGGGCAAAAAAACATGACGTTTGAAATCTGCAGCGGAGCTTCTCGCTCTAAGATGCCCCCCTGCTTCGCTTTCTGATTCGGTTTTGTGTGTCGTTTGATGATATTTAACTTTTCCACAACCACTTTACCGGCCCTGAGGTCAACGGAAAGGACCTTACCTGTCTTCCCTCGTTCACGGCCAGAAACCACGACGACCGTATCCCCTTTACGAATTCTACTTTTTCTCAGTGCTTCCACCATGCTCCTCGTTCGCTCCCCTTCACAAAACCTCTGGTGCCAGGGAAATGATCTTCATGAATTTCTTCCAGCGAAGCTCCCGGGCAACAGGTCCGAAGATACGGGTTCCAATCGGTTCCCCGTCTTTATTAATCAGGACACACGCATTCCGATCAAACTTGATATACGATCCATCTTCCCTTCGAACTTCTTTTGTCGTTCGAACGATCACGGCCCGACTCACGTCACCCTTCTTCACACTCGCCTGGGGGATAGCCTCTTTGACAGCCACTACCACAATGTCACCTAACGATGCATAGCGCCGCCTTGTGCCTCCAAAGACGTGAAAGCACATGGCCTGCTTGGCTCCGGAATTATCAGCCACATCCATATATGTATAATTCTGAATCATTGCGATCTTCCTACGGGTATCACGAGTGTAGAAGCCGGAGAAAAGCCCCTTCTACTTTTCAGGCTGTCCCTTTTCCATAACCTGCACGACTCGCCAATTCTTTTCTTTACTGAGCGGTCTCGTCTGGACAAGCTTGACCCGATCTCCAACTTTACACACACCACTTTCGTCGTGAACCTTAAGTCTCGTCACTCGCCTGAGAACTTTTTTGTAGATCGGATGAACAACTGACCTTGACACCACCACGACGACCGTCTTCTGCATTTTGTTGCCAACAACATCGCCATACCAATGGCGGCGCTTCACCACTTCAGCCATAAGCGTCCTTTACCCCTTCGCCCCTTCAGTTTGATCAATCCCCTGCCCCTGCTGAAGAACTGTCTTCACCCGGGCGATATCCCGCTTGGTTTTTCGAATCTGCATAGGGTTTTCAAGACGGCCGGTACCGAACTGAAAACGCAGATTGAACAGCTCTTGCACAAGCTGTTTTTCTTTCTCGGCAAGCTCGCCGACAGTCATATTTCTCAGTTCTTTGATGTCTAACGACATATACCCACTCCTGGCCTCTACTTACACCGGAAGGATCTTAGCCAAACTCACCGCGAACAACCAATTTTGTCGCGATAGGTAACTTGTGAGACGCAAGCCGAAACGCCTCTCGAGCAGTTTCTGGAGTGACTCCATCCATCTCATAAAGGATTCGCCCAGGCTTCACAACGGCCACCCAGTACTCAGGATTACCTTTTCCTTTTCCCATTCGAGTTTCGGCTGGCTTCTTGGTAATAGGCTTGTCCGGGAAAATGCGCGTCCAGACCTGCCCGCCACGCTTGACGTGTCGAGTAATAGCAATGCGAGCTGCTTCAATCTGGCGACTCGTGATCCACCCTGGCTCTAGAGCTTTTAAGCCGAATTCACCAAGAGTGATCTGTCCGCCACGATAGGCCTTACCCGTCATCCGGCCTTTTTGCATTTTTCTGAATTTGACTTTCTTAGGCGCTAACACGGCTCGATCTCCTCATCCAAACCGGCGATCCAATGATGATTCTGCTTTCATAGGCTGAAAAGGAAGAAGCTCGCCCTTGTAGATCCAAGTCTTCACTCCGATCTGCCCCATCGTTGTATGCGCTTCAGCGAATCCATAATCAATTTCAGCACGAAGCGTGTGCAAAGGCACCCGCCCCTCTCGATACCACTCCGTTCGCGCGATTTCCGCGCCACCTAACCGACCAGCGACCATAATCTTAATACCCTGAGCACCGAGCCGAAGTGCTGACTGAACACTGCGCTTCATAGCCCGACGAAAGGCTACTCGCTTCTCAAGTTGAGTTGCCACATTCTCGCTGACAAGCTGGGCATCAAGTTCAGGCTTTTTGATTTCCTTCACAGTGATGTAGACCTGCCCCCCGTATTGTTTTTCTAGGTCGCCCTTTAGCTTATCAACCTCTGCCCCCTTACGGCCAATGATGATCCCAGGGCGGGCCGTATGAATGATCACTCTGGTTTGATCTCCAGAACGTTCAATTTCAACCTTTGCCACCCCAGCGTGATAGAGACGAGCCTTAACCATCTTTCTAATTTTGACGTCTTGATGGAGGAGCTTGGCGTAATCCTTCCCTGCATACCAACGAGAACTCCACGTGTAGTTGTAGCCAAGACGATAACCAATAGGATGTGTTTTTTGACCCATGCGCTATAAGCCTCAATAAAGGAGATTCAGTCTACTTGCGATTGCCTGGACCTTCTGGTGCCGTAACCACAACGGTGATATGACTCGTACGCTTCTGAATTGCGTTAGCCCTTCCCATTGACCGAGCACGCACGCGCTTGTATGTCGGGCCGCAATTGACGAAGGCCTTGGAGATCACCATGGATTCACTATCTCCCATTTCCTTCAATTCAGCATTCGCCACAGCAGAACGAACGATCTTTTCAACGACTCGAGCAGCATGCCGAGGAATGTGCCTCAGAATGGCCAACGCCATAGGCACCTGCCTGCCACGAATCATATCGATCACCGGCTTGGCTTTGCGCGGCGCGACACGAACAAATCTTAGAATTGCATGTGCTTCAGTCATCTTCAAAACCCTGTGATCAATAAACTAATATCGCTAATGTTTCTATTTCAGCGCGACAGCCTTCTCAGTCTTAGCCTGTCCGTGCCCCTTGAAAAACCGCGTTGGAGCAAACTCGCCCAATTTATGGCCAACCATGTTTTCGGTCACAAACACGGGGATAAATTTTTTCCCGTTGTGAACAGCGAAGGTATGACCGATCATGTCAGGGACGACCGTCGACCGGCGCGACCACGTCTTAATCAACCTGCGGTCCTTCGTCTGATTCATCTGCTCCACCTTCTTGAGCAAATGATCGTCGATAAACGCCCCTTTACTTATCGATCTAGGCATTGCGCACTCCTGACTTCCGTCGAGCAATGATAAACTTTTCAGTCTTCTTATTTTGCCTGGTCTTGTAGCCCTTCGTCGGCAGACCCCATGGCGAAACAGGATGTGGATTCCCCTGTCCTGATTTTCCTTCTCCCCCTCCATGCGGATGGTCGACCGGGTTCATGACCACGCCGCGAACATGTGGTCTTTTCCCCTTCCATCGGCTCCGTCCTGCCTTCCCAACACTGACATTTTCATGATCTACATTACCGACTTGTCCGACTGTCGCCATACAAACACCCAAAATTCTTCGCATTTCTCCAGACTTCAGTCGAACCTGCACATAGTCGCCATCACGCCCCATGACCTGGGCGAATCCACCGGCACTTCGGATCAACTGCCCACCTTTACCGGCCTTCAATTCGAGATTATGAATGGTCGTGCCAAGAGGCATATTCATCAATGGAAGCGCATTCCCCGGTCTGATCTCTGCCTGGGGACCAGATTGAACTTCATCGTTCAGACTAAGTCCGACCGGAGCTAAGATATACCGTTTCTCCCCATCTCGATATTGCAACAGCGCTATCCTTGCAGATCGATTCGGATCATACTCAATGGCCGCAACCTTTGCCGAAATACCCACTTTGTCGCGACGAAAATCAATTTTGCGATATAGCCGCTTATGCCCACCTCCACGAAACCGAACAGTTATCCGCCCATTATTGTTCCGGCCGCCACTTCGTAAATGAAACGAGGTTAGTGACTTTTCCGGTTTCTTCGCGGCGAGCTCCTTAGACACCACCGCCGTCATCCCTCGACGACCTGCAGATGTTGGACGATAAACTTTTAAACCCATGCGATACCCCTTTACCCTCTAAACCCTACCGAATAGACCACGATCAAGATTAAGCACTTTCGTACATCTCCAGCTTTTCACCTTTTTTAAGCGTGACAAAAGCTTTTTTCCAATCAGAACGTTTACCTGAAAAACGACCGAGCCGCTTAACCTTCCCACGAACATTCATGAGATTGACTTTCTCAACCTTAACTTTGAGCAGGGTCTCGACGGCTTGCTTGACCTGAACTCGATTCGCGTCGGGATGCACGACGAAACCGACCGTATTGGTTGCCTCTCGAAGTCCAGTGATCTTTTCAGTCAATAACGGCTGAACCAGGACCCTGTGCATCTCGATCTTCATGACCAAACCTCACTCACAGGACCAAGCTCTTGCTCTGAGATCAGAATCACGTGCGCACGAACAATGTCGTAGACATTCAATTGATCTGCGCTGAGAACTTTAACATCATTCAAATTTTCTGCAGCTTGCAAGATCTCCGACTGCGATTTCCCGATGATCACCAGAGCGTTCGCACCGCCACTGAATTGCCTCAAGGCTTGAGCTAACAGTTTGGTCCTCGGCTGTTGCAGGGAAAGATCGGACACCACAAACAATTTTTCCTCGGCGACCTTAGCCGATAACGCACTCTGGAGAGCAGCCCGATATTTTTTCTTGGGCATGGAATAGGCGTAACTTCTCGGTTTCGGCCCGAATACACTCCCCCCATGGCGCCAAACCGGAGAACGAAGCGAGCCGGCCCTGGCACGTCCGGTATGCTTTTGCTTCCAGGGCTTTTTCCCAGACCCACTCACCTCACCTCGACGCAAAGTCGAGGCTGTACCTCTACGCTCACATGCACGTTGCATAATCACCGCTTCATGCACCAAAGTCGCTCGAGGCTCACAACCGAAGACTTGCGGAGAGAGATGAACCGTTCCAACTTTCTTTTTCTGCAAATCCACCAGATCGATAGTAGGCATATCTAGCTCTTCTTTGACTTCCGCACGACAACGATCCCATTCGCTGCCCCAGGAACCGCACCGCGCACAAATAGGAGATTTTCATCCGACCGTGACTCAACGACTTTCAATCGGTGAACCGTCACTCGGTCGGATCCCATATGGCCTGGCAGCGTCTTGCCCTTCCAGACACGAGACGGAAATGAGCTGGCTCCAATTGACCCAGGGGCCCGATGAAACATGGAGCCATGCGATTCAGGACCACCCGCGTAGTGATGTCGTTTCACAACACCCTGAAACCCCTTACCCTTTGACACGCCGATCACATCAACCCAATCACCCTTCTTAAACATCTCGACCGTGACCAATTGTCCAACCGTCGTCTCGCCGTCTTTCTTAAATTCACGCAAGATGCGGCTGGGTGGTGCTTCATTTTTCTTTAGGTGTCCAAGTTCCGGCTTGGAAAGCTTACGCTCTTTCACTTCACCAAACGAAAGCTGAACCGCCTCGTATTGATCCCGCTCTTTTGTCCGGACGGTGACAACTCGGCATGGACCAGCCTCAATGACAGTGACCGGCGTTAAGCGAGTCTCATCAAACACTTGTGTCATTCCGAGCTTCTTTCCAATCAGTCCGTTTGTCATATTTGTCCAGTGCTATGTGTTGCGCCCTGAGTGCTGCCCATTATGATTCCGTCGCTAACGTTCGAGCCTCACAACTTGATCTCTACGTCGACACCAGCCGCCAGATTGAGCTTCATAAGCGAATCCATCGTCTCAGGTGTCGGTTCCATGATATCGAGCAATCGTTTGTGCGTGCGCATTTCAAACTGTTCGCGCGACTTCTTGTCGGCGTGTGTCGATCGCTGAACCGTAATTTTTTCGATTCGAGTGGGAAGCGGAATCGGCCCGACTACTCTTGCGCCACTACGTCGAACAGTCTCAACAATTTCACTCACAGACTGATCGAGCACCCGATAGTCGAACCCCCTCAACCTAATTCTAATTCGCTGATCGACCTTCACGTCGTTACTCCTAATCTATCAACTGAGCGCGATCCGACCTACGCCAGGATTTCCGTCACAACCCCCGAGCCCACCGTCTTGCCACCTTCCCGCACGGCAAACCGTAACCCCTGATCCATCGCGATCGGACTGATCAACTCCCCCGTCACACTCACATTGTCCCC
>JAOUMR010000201.1 GCA_029881435.1 Nitrospira sp. | reverse complement strand
TCGGACAGGCTCCTGATATGGACGAGCCTGTCAAGTCCCTCTTCTTGTCATTGCGGCCGGCACGGGCGGACGGCCCATCCCTGGAGCGCCCGAGACCTGGAAGCCAGGCGTACTGCGACGGTGAATCAACCTGATATTCGCGTGTTACCCGCCCAGAGGCGGACAGGGACGCATGATGCTGATTCGTCGGGAGCTGCCTCGATCTAGCGACGTGGGTCACCACCGGCGTGTGTCGGGGTGCCACAAAGGAGCCACGAGGGTACTCCATACCGTTGCCTCACTTCCAGGACTCGGACGCTCCAGCCCCCTGCCCGTGATGTCACACGGCCGGCGCCACAGGGAACTGCTGAGCCATCGCCCACACAAACCCGGCCAACTCACGGGCAGCCGCGACGACCGCCACTTGCGGCGGCTTATTGCGATGCAGCAGGCGCCAGAATTTCCGCCGCACCCGCTCCTGTGCCTTCCGGGCAATCTGGACGACCGGCGTCGGACAGCCTTGGCGACGCTCGCGGAGCTGCCGGCTGATGAACGGCCCATGGCGATAGCACCACGCCGCCTCCACCAGCACACGGCGCAGATGGGCATTACCCACTGTAGTGATGCTGCCTCGCCGCACCGTGTCCCCCGAGCTGTGCTCCGAACACACCAAGCCGGTAAAACTCATAAAGGCCGGCGCACGCTCAAAGCGCCGAAACTCCTGAGCCTCCACCGTCAATGTGAGCGCACTCAAGGTGTCGATGCCCTTCAGGCAGCGGAGATACTGGACCGGCGTCCGGTAGAAATCGTGGTGCGCCAGCGCTTCCACCTGCTGATCCAACGTCTGCAGTCGGGCCTCCGTCTCTTCCAGGGCCCGGACGTAGGCCTCAAAGGTCTGCTGCAGCGGCGCCCACTCGAACTGCTGGCTCTTCAGCCATGCACGATGTTTCACGCCCCACGCTTTGGTCTCCCGGTACACCCGGCCCTGCCGCAACAAGAACTTCGCGAGCCGATGTCGCGCGCGCAACCGATCCGCGACCGCGTCTTCGCGGCTCCGCACCAAGTCGCGAGCGGCTTCTTCGGCGGGGGTCGGCACACGGACCTCCGTCAGTTCTCCGGCCCGGTAGAGGCGCGCCAACTTCTCGGCATCGCGGCGGTCCGTCTTGACGCGGTCGCCGGGGCGCACCGGCGTCAGTCCGGGGGCGATGACGGCACACCGATACCCCAGGCCGGCCAATTGCCGCTGCACCTCATACCCACACGGTCCCGCTTCATAGACGAACTCCACCGTCCCGCGCCGCGCAACCCGTGTGGCCAATCGCTCCATCGCTTGCGGCTGGTTCTCGAACCGCACCGTCTCGGTCACGCGCTCCCCCTCGGCTGGCAGCACGGCGGCAACAATCGTGTTCTTATGGACATCCAGCCCAACAATCACCTTGGGTGTCTTCATGAGCCGCTCCTCCTTCTGTGGATCCGCTCCGCCATCCGCGGAGTGTTCCACCGTACCAAACCGGTACGCAGGTTGTCGGCTCGTCCATCTTATCTAGAGAAGCTCTATTTATCCCAGATTTTCCAATAGCCTTTGATTTCCAATGGAAGCCATTCGCGTAGACTCTTGATTTGGATGATGTTGGCCTCACCGTAAGAAACGGAAATTTTCGTACGCTGAGAGAGTGACTCGGTTGAAGAATCCGATACTTGTAATGCCTACACCACGCGGTCAAGAACGACCAGAGGATGACGTTTGTGGTCCGAGGAAATTCAATCTGTTACGGCTGCGCAGCGTACGGAAAATTCCGTTTCTTGAGGAGCCCCTCAGAAACACGTTCATGGTCAGACAAGCTCACCATGAACGGAGCAGCCTGCAATCACACGTCCTTCGACCAGCTCAGGCGAACGGATGATGGCAACAACGTTCAGGATGCCATCCTAGTCCTGGAGCACAACAGTGAGGAGGGAACTATGCACGTGCAAGGCGCCATTCCGACGCGACCCGCCGATGTAATCAATGAGCCCCAGCTTGCGGAACTTATTTATAAAGAAACTGACGCGCGACCGGACGCCGACCATCTCGGCCAACGTTTCCGGCTTGCCCTCCTTCCCAAAGTGGGCCAACAACAGCAACGCCCGCGCCAGCCGCTTCTCGCTGGAATTAAACACTGGAACGTCTGTCGTTCGACCTCGTTCTCGACCATCAATCAAGTCGTCAGCAAACGCTTCGTGAAAAACAAGAGGTGCAGTGGACGCCCTTCCTGCTTCAGACTCGAACTCAGGTACTCAATGGCGACCTCGATGCTGCATTCCGTGAGTGGTATCCGCCGTTCCGACAGGCAGCCGCATGCCCCCCGG
>JAOUMR010000131.1 GCA_029881435.1 Nitrospira sp. | reverse complement strand
CTGGGATGCACATTGGTCTTTCTCGGTATCGTAAGTTGGGCACTCTATAGTATCGGTAGTCGCAATATCATGGAAAGGGTTTCGGCGCTGACGGTGAATTGGACGACGCTGGCCGTTGCGACCGTCCTTCAAATTCCGCTGTTGTGGACCGATCAAAAAATGATGAGTGCCGGGATGAGCTCGGTGACGACATCCGATTGGCTCGCGCTGGGCTATCTGGTTGTCTTTGCCACGGCGGTTGCTCAACAGGCGTGGTTATTCGGCGTCAAGGGTATCGGTCCCTCACGCGCCTCAGTCTTGGGCAACCTGACCCCCGTGGCGGCCATTGGCCTGTCTGCCTTAATCTTGAGCGAACCTGTTGGACTGATTGAAATTATTGGGATTGGTCTCATCCTGGCCGGCGTGTATGTCGTCAATCGGCAAACGGCAAAGTTGGATAACTAGGTCCTGTTAACACTACTGGCCATTTTTCATGCGATACTGCGCACATTGAAATCACCGACGCCCAGTATCGCCACATCGCGCCGTGGTTGCCGACGCCACGCGGCAATGTGACGCTCGACAATCTGCATGTGCTCAACGCCGTCCTGTATGTTGCCGAGCAGGGGTGCAAATGGCGCGGTCCACCCAAGCGATTCGGCAACTGGCACACCATCTATCTACACCCGCATGAATCGGTGGTCGAAGAGCGGAGTGCTGGATCGCGTCTTTGCCCAGTTACAGCACGCACAGATCATCCGCATGAAAATCGAAGCCATCGCCTTAGACAGTGCCATCGTCAAGGTCCATTCGGATGGCACGGGAGCGTTAAAAAAAAACGGCCCGCAAGCCATTGGTCAGTCCCGCGGCGGATGGTTCCAGTGCACCATACGGAACGCGAGCTTCGCCAAATCGCTGCGGGAGCGTTACTCACACTGAATGATCTGTTTAAGAGCCTCCCGAAACTTTCTGAAAACATAGAGGTTGCCTCCTCCGATCAGACAAGCCCTGCAAAGCAGTTAGTGAGAAAGCCGAAGATATCTCACTTGCGGAAGGTGAGCAAAGTAGATGAGAGGGATGCTCTGGTGAGCAAGTGGTGGCCGAATAGCCTCTGTTCGCAGCGGTAACCGTGGTCAGAGCGGCACAGGCGCTTCATACACTATCTGCCGAACTGGCGGAGAGGGCTTCTATGAGTCCACGAGATCACGTGCCTTACAGCGTCATCCCACCCGCGTTGGACCATATCCCCAATAGCCTACCCAAGGGAAGGCAACTTCTAGGAACCGTGGATTTTTAAACGCAAACGGTTTCGTTGGGCTTTGTCGAAATGTACGGCACCGAGGTGCCTATTTCGGTGTAATCGTTTGCGTATCAACTGCTTTGATTTTATGACCCAGAATCTTTAATGTGGAACACGATGCATATCCACCGGTAGTAGCTTTGATGCCTAATGAAGACAACCTTCTTTCTGAAGACAGGCTCATGGCCTGTGAGGTATTTGGGACGATCTGAGATGGAGGCAGAAGAGGAGAACACACTTATCTTGAGGGCGGACACACGACCGATCATGACTTTTCGTTCAGATATCGAAGGGTTGCGGGCCATTGCCATTCTGCTTGTCGTGTTGTTTCATTGTGGCCTACCGGGATTCTCTGGGGGGTTCGTCGGCGTGGACGTGTTCTTCGTTCTCTCCGGCTTTCTCATCACCGGCATGTTGGTCAACGAGATTCAGCGGACATCGAAGCTTGATTTGTTGGAGTTTTACGCCCGGCGTGTTCGTCGCTTACTTCCCGCATTCGCGCTCGTCCTGGTGGCGACACTTCTGGTCGGGGCAATTCTCCTATCACCCGGTGAGTTGAACTTAGCTGGTTACGCCGGTCGTGCAGCTGCACTGTATATGAGCAACATGTTTTTCGACAAGAATGCGAGGGGGTACTTTGACCAGGATGTCGAATTCAACCCCTTGCTGCACACGTGGTCGCTGGCTGTCGAAGAGCAGTTCTACGTATTCTGGCCAGTGTTAATTTTGGTGACTCTGCGATGGGGGCGTTCTATGAGGGCCCTGATCGCAGTCCTCTGTGTTGTAACCATCATCTCATTGGGAGTGGGCTTGTGGTTCACCACACACCACGGCACCTTTGCGTTCTATGAATTACCGGCACGTGCATGGGAGTTCGGTGTTGGGGGACTCGCTGTGTTGCTTTCACGTGGGAGATTGAAGATTCAGGTCGGCTGGTGGAGCGCGCTCTCCTGGATCGGCCTCTTCGCGATTCTTGGCACAGGGTTTCTGTATTCAAGGATGGAGGGTGTCAGCTTTCCTGGATGGCTCGCCTTACTCCCTACTGTGGGCACGACCGTAGTCTTGCTAGCAGGAACGGAATATCCCAATCGTGGTGCCGGCATCGTGCTGGCTACGCCGGTGCTGCAGCTGCTCGGAAGGCTATCATATTCCTGGTATCTTTGGCACTGGCCAGTTCTCGTCTTTGCCGCCGTCCTGATCCCTACCATCTCCGTTGCCGGAAAAGTGGTGGCTGCAGCGCTGGCTTTGCTGGTCGCGGGACTCAGTTACCATGTTGTTGAGCGGCCGATTAGATTCCATCCGGCTCTGCTGACGCGTCCGGTCTGGTCGGTAGGGCTTGCCGGAGCGGTTACATTGTGTTCGCTCGGCATCTCGTGGCTTTCCATTGGAATTGCCGCGGAAATGGCCAAGGGCCCGAAAGATCGGGCGATCACTGCGGCTAAGCGTGATATCACGAAGCTATGGTCGTACCACGAATGTGTTTCACCTGCAGAGTCAGCGGAGGTGAAAGTGTGCCACTTTGGCAAGGAGACCACTGACATCCATATCGTCCTGTTCGGAGATTCGCACGCCGTCGATTGGTTCACTCCACTGCAGCGAATGGCTGAGGCGACCGGATGGACCTTGACAACAGTGGTAAAGCTCGGGTGTCCCGCGTTCGACATCGGACCCACCACGACCGGACCCAGACAGCTTGGTGAGATCGGAGAAATTACAGATGCCTGCGCTCGGTGGCGTCCTGAAGCACTTCGGCGAATTGTCACCATGCATCCGACTCATGTATTCCTCGGGAATGCGATCAGTCACCTTGGGCTCAATAATCACGATTATCTTGAAACTCCATCGCTGGAGGAATTGCAAGACGGGACCAGGCGGACTCTCGAAGCGTTGACGAATCTGCACGTGATTATCATACGTGATGTCCCCCACTTCCCCTATGATGTACCGGCTTGCCTCGCCAGGTCGCTCCATTCCATCCTGCAGCTGGATCACGCTTGTGAAGCGCCGATGTCGGACGTCATCAATCCCGCCGTCCTCAACGCTGTAGATACCGGAGCGCATGGTATGTCACAGGTGAATGTTATCGACCTCACTGATTCCTTTTGTGAGATGGACACCTGCAAGCCAATTCTTGGAGATATCGTGATGTACCGTGATCATGACCATTTGACCGCTACTTTTGCGGACAGGTTGGCGTCGATACTGTCTGCGAAATTACAGGCGGTTGTGAACGTTTCTGATTGACCGCTTGTTCAAGGCCATCTACATCGGTTGCAATAAAGCATGAAGGGAGCGAGAGGAGCAGGCGTCGGTCTCAGGTGCCACCGGGGAGATTGCTCGATTGAGGAAGACGGTGCCTCTCCGGCTTACATCTCGGATCGACTGAATATCCAGGAAGCGGCTTGGCCGATCTCGGTTACGCTCGCGACTCTTGTGTTCGTAATGACTTGGTAGAAATGTCCTCGCTGTGCTCAGCTCGGTTGCAGTATGATATGGTGTCGCTGAGCGAGGGAGGACGACGTGTTACAACAGCGCATCGAAGCCGTCACAAAGGCCAATCGAACATTCTACGAAGCGTTTGAGGGCCTCGACATTGCCAAGATGGACCAAGTGTGGATGCATCAAGACTATGTTACCTGCATTCACCCAGGCTGGACGATTCGTTCCGGCTGGCCTGCGGTGCGAGACTCGTGGGTGCTGATCTTTAACAACACCTTCTCGATGAAGTTTGACCTCACCGACGTGATGGTTCAGGTGGCAGGCGATATGGCCTGGGTCATCTGCGTGGAAAATCTCACAACGCAACAGTCCGACGAGCCGCAACACGCTAGGGTCCTTGCCACGAACCTTTTCGAGCTTATCGGTGACGAGTGGTTGATGCTCCATCACCATGGGTCGCCGGTGATGGGGTGAGGGGAAATGCGGATTAGAGTTTAGGCGCAGCGGTGGGCACTTCATCTATGCGGATGGTTTTCATCCATTCGGCGGCGATGGCATCACGCTCCGCCATTGCCATGCCTGCATAGGCGAGGAACATTTGTGGCCCACGGCGGCGGCGCCATGTGAGAAAACTGAGGAAATGGTCTTTGCAGACAGATCGCGTGCCGGCTGGAGCATAGGGTTTCGCTAAGCAGTTTGGGACAGAGCAGTTTATATCATGCACCGTATTTCTCCTTCGACTCCGCCCAGTATAATGGTCGGCCTCGCCTATTTTCAAGTCTGCTGTTCAGTCCCTTGGCTTGACCTCTTCAACGGCATAGGGTAGGGGTACCCGAATGCGCACGTTGTTTCTGGCGGTCTGTTCCCTTATCCTTGCCTCGTTGTTTGTCAGTTGCGCCCTCTTCCCCAGTGAAAGTGTTCGGTCAAACAGTTTGGTTCAAGAGACGTCCTTCCTAGTGTCAGATCTCTTACCGCAAGGTGTTGCAGTCGGGGATGTCAGTTCCAACCGAGCACTGCTCTGGTTGCGGACCGACGGACCGGCATCAGTACAGATTGAATGGGCGCCGCTCTCGCTGTGGGAAACGGCGTCGAAACTAGCGACCGCGGTTGCTCCGGTGTCGCGAACGGCGTTTTTGGCGACCACGGCGGAAACTGACTATACCCTCACCGTTCCTCTTGAAGGTCTGGGCCCCGCAACGCAGTACCGGTATCATGTCACGATTGGCTACGGAGAGCCGTCTAAGAAGGAGTTCTCTGGAAAACTCGCAGCCAAGGGGAATTTCGTCACGCTACCTGAGAACAACAGCTCCGCCGCAGTGACGTTTGCCTGGAGCGGGGATCTTGGTGGCCAAGGGCGATGTCGCCAGGGGGCGGGTGGCTACCCCATTTTCGATGTGATTCATCGGCAGAAGGTCGACTTTTTTCTGTTTCTCGGCGATACGATCTATGCGGACAACCTCTGCCCCTCGCCGCCGAACGAGCCGGGAGCGGATTTCAAGGCCACAACACTGCAGACCTACCGCTTGCGCCATCGATATCAACGAGGCGCGGAAGCGCTTCAGCAGTTTTTGGGGACGGTGCCGGTGTATGCGATCTGGGATGATCATGAAGTCCGTGACAATTTCTCAGGACCATTTGATCCTCAGATGCCGGCTGGGCGGCAGGCATTCCGTGAGTATTGGCCGATCGCCTCTCCAGAAGAGGAGCCCAATCGACTGTATCGGAGTGTTCGCTACGGCGCTGATCTCGAACTCTTTATCCTGGATACCAGGCAGTATCGAAGTCGAAATGAGGACCAGGACGGCCCTGAAAAGACGATGCTGGGATCAACGCAATTGCAGTGGTTGCTTGATGGGCTTCGCACCTCCACGGCGACGTGGAAAGTCATCGCGACTTCGGTGCCATTGTCCATTGTAAAGGGTGGTGTAGGTAACGACGGGTGGGGGAGCGATACGAACGGTATTGGCTTTGAACGTGAACGGCAGGTAGTTGTCGGTGCCATCCTCGGACAGAAGCTCAAGAACGTGGTGTTCCTTGGAGGGGATGTGCATTGGGTGCAGGCCAACGCCTATGATCCAGATCAAGATGGGAGCATTGATTTTCACGAGTACATGGTCGGTCCGCTCTCGGCCAGAACTGGAAAGCTGACCGCGGCCAGTGAAGGACTCCATCCGACCCGAATGGTCAACGAGTCAGGATACCAAAACTTTGGGCTGGTTCGCGCCACGAAGCACTCATTCGATGTGACCGTGATTGATGAGGTCGGCGACACTCGATTTTTCCATCATATTGCGGCTCACCAGTAAAAGGTCTTGGGCTCAGTCCTCTTGCAATCTCGATAGAGAGCCGGTTACCGTACATCTCCTATGTGCATTCACCATGTTGATTTCAACGATAATGAGAGGAAACAGCTATGTCAGGATTGATGTCCGCTGATGACATTTTTTCAAAGGCGGAAGCAGCAGCCGTCGCAGCGACTGGGCCGGACGAAAAAGCCTTACAGATCGACTATGACGTATTGAGGGAGAAAGTCTGCAAGGCCTTGGGCGATCGGAAAATAGCGCTTTGCCATGTCAATAAATTCTTGCCGGAGGGCTATGAGGATCAGGGCCGGTTTAATCTGGTGCTGCTCACAGCCGGCAATGTCGTGTTCGACGTTGTGATCGGCGATTCCTATTTTCGGTATGACGTCGTGTCGGTCGGGCAGCTGGATAAGGTGCAGTTGATTGATGCGATGTGGGATAACAAAGAAAAGCGTCGCGAGGAACCGTTTCTAAGTCTCCGCCTCATGCACGGAGATGAAACCCATCTGTTGTTGGCATTGGACGACGAAGAACGCGCTAGTCTCCTGAAATTCGCTTCGTCGGTGACGGCGGCACGAAACCCGGAGCGATGAACACGCTGTTACGAACGGCAGTGAACTCAATCCACCGGTCTCCTCATGCCTCATCCGCGATTGGTTGGCTGGCAAGAGCGGGCCTGTCAGCATTATCAGCCCGACTTAAGACGGTGACCCATGTGATGTTCTGAAAGGACTTTTGCAGGATTGCCGCCAGCTATAACCATCGGTGGTATGTACTTATTGACTACGCTATTGGCAGAGATGATCGAACCTTTGCCGATTGTAACGCCAGGAAGGATGATTGAGTTGACTCCAATCCAGACATTATCTTCGATTCTGATGGGCATGCTCTCACCACTCGTATGAATTCTGTTTTCGATATCCGGAAACGAGGTGTCATGCCCATTACCGTCAAAGATTTGGCAGTTTGCGGCTATCAGGCAGTTATTCCCAATTTCAATGGATTCATGAGCGTGTATACAGGTCCCATGTATTCTTGTGTTGTCTCCTATTCGTATGACCGCTCCTGGCTTGTCAGCGAAGAGTTTTACCGGAGAATGCATATTAACGTGATATCCTCGATTACGTGAGTTAAGCGTTACTCTATCTCCGATATATAATTTGCTTTCTTTTCGAATATCAATGAGCGGTCGCCCATTGAGAATAAGCTTTCCCACCACCTCAATGTTGTGATTCTGGGAAATCCATAGAGCAACCAATCGATCCCACGCACGGGTTGGAGCCGTTAGTGGGTTGCTGATTATCGCACTCATGGCTCGTCCGATCATCTTCCAGTCCTCAAATGATTGTTAAGGTTTCTTGTAGGGGATCCACCAGGTTGCTGGGCCAGGAAATAAGCTTGGAGCAAGCTATTGCTAAGTGTTTATTTTTTCATAGTGTTACATGCGCGATATGCGAGTCCAAGACACAGTCAAAGACTTGGGGTCAGAAATTGGATCGCCTATCTTCTATTTGGATCGCCTATCTTCTATAGTGTATTCTTATGACTACAATCACGCAGGTAATACCATACACCTACTGGTTGAAGAAGAGCGTAATATAAGAGTTTCCAGTCAACGGGGAGAGACAAGTGCAATATTGAGACCTCAGTTCTCTGTCTCAATCTGATACATCGTGGCGTCGAAGCGAGGTGTTTCAAGAGCTTCTCCTGATCCAAGGGAGAGCTCATGTGCTGTTTTTGTAGGATAACGAGAGTGGGACAGCAGTATGAGTTTCTTGCGGCTGTCTCGCTGGCATAGGGCTGCAAGCTATCAGCCGCTTCGATCTCTAATTTCGCGGGAGTTCCCCACCTGGCAGGGTGGGGTTGTGAGCTGGGGGCCGTCTGTTGCTCGCCTGGTGCGATGATGGCCGTCTGTCTGGCGTCAACTAGATTTGAGGGCTGGCGACAATTAGAAGTGCAGGGGCCGTCCTCCGGTTTATGGAGCCGTCCGGGCTCCGTCGGTACGATCGTCGTTCACGTTCATGTCTCCCACGCTCTTCATGTCTGGCGTGGCAGCGCCGGATGGAGCCTGCCGTCTTGCATTCGCGGCTTAGGCCCGGTAGCTGGGAATCGGGAGTTCCAGAATCACGGCATGATGGACCACCCGATCCACGGCCGCCGCCGTGGTCATGGGATCCTTGAAGATCTGGTCCCACTTGCTGAAGACGAGATTGCTGGTGATCAGCACCGACCGGCGCTCATAGCGTTCGGCCAGCAGGGTGAACAGCACGTCCATCTCTTCGCGGTCCTGTTGCACATACCCGAGGTCATCGAGAATGAGCGCGTCAAAGCGGTCGAGCCGTTTCAGTTCAGCCGCGAGGCGGAGATCGCGTTTGGCCGCGAGCAAGCGCTGGACGAGTTGGAAGGTGGGGGCAAAGAGCACGGGGCGCCGTTGCCGGACAAGCTCCAGTCCGAGTCCACAGACGAGATGGGTCTTGCCCGTGCCGGGATTGCCAAACACGAGCACATTGGTGGCCTGATCCAGGAACGTGCCCTCTCGAAGCGTGGCCAGCGCGGTGCGGACTTTGGGCGGCAGTCGCGCGAGGTCGAACGTCGCCAGACTTTTCCCGCGTGGCAACTTGGCCTCCCCGATCAGGCGTTCCACCCGACGGGCCGCGCGGTCACTGGCCTCCTGGGTCGCCAATGTCTGCAAATAGGCCTCATGCGATAACCCTTCGCGGGTGGCGTGGGCCGCCACGACCGCATACTCACGGGCGAAGGTGGGCAAACAGAGTGCGCGCAGCAATACCGGTAAATTTCAGGATAGATGTCGCGTGTGCCTCAGCTTCTGAGGCGACCGTGCTCCATGCTCACGACCCCTGCTCCGTCGTTCATTCCATTCACGTGTCCGGTTTCTGTCACACCGGAGCGGTCCT
>JAOUMR010000032.1 GCA_029881435.1 Nitrospira sp. | reverse complement strand
CGAGGCGTTGGTTGATTGCTCAACCAAAAGGCTACGCCGCCTTTCTCCTATTTCCACACCTAAAGATGATACCTCGATTTGCACTCTGTCGTCAGAAGTGAGGACACTGGTTATTGACGTACCGGAAAATGAGGACGAGATCCTCTATTGCATTGAGACGGGTGGGGCTTCCGGGTATCTGTTGTGCGATGCATCAGTCGAAGGTTTAGTACGCAATATCAAGGCGATTGTGCAGGGTGAAACGCTGTGTCAGCCGAGAATTGCGAACCTCGCGTTTTCACGGCTCTCGACATTGACTCGCCAAACGTCTTCTACACAGACGCTTGATTCGAAGCGTCTCACGCGTCGCGAAGGAGAAATTCTTGAGTCGATAGCGGATGGGTTGAGCAACAAGGAAATCGCGACTCGACTCCACATCGAAGTCTCGACGGTCAAGAACCACGTCCATAACATTCTCGATAAACTCGACTTGCAAGACCGACGTTCGGCTGTACGATATGTGAAAGACCGCGGCCTCATCGCACATCTTCGCTGACCACCCCCTGCAGACCTGCCCGACATCATCTTCCGTGCCAGGCCCCTGGGGTACACCTCCGCGCGTTGTCCTCTGACCCGTCTGGATCTGCCAGATCTAGATCTTCTTTCTCGCGACATCTAGATCCAAGTAGATCCATGGATCTATTGGCTTCTCACAGTCTCTCGCCTACGGTACATCCTGTACTCATGTTGTGAGGCGCGCTGGTTGGACAAAATTCGGGTGCTGCTCGCGAATCAGCCGCTGATGATGCCAGACGCCGTTCGACAGCTGGTGGAGGAACAGGCGGATCTGGAGCTGGTGGGCGATTGTCGAGAGGCGATGCATATTCTTCAAGAGACCAGTCGAGCGACATCCGATGCTGTCATTCGTATCCACGAGGGATGTGAGGAGTCTGGCCTGTGCAGTCAGTTGTGAGCAAGCCTGTTCAGCGGTCATCAATCGCGAACGGAGAAATTCCCGGACTCCAAGAACTCTGGAGTGAGACGTTAGGTGATTCCAGAATTTGCATTGCGATTCTCGATGGCCCAGTTGACGAGTCGCATACGAGCCTTGCTCGCGCTGATCTTACTCGAATTGAGACGCTTGTTTCGGGAGAAGCAGATCATGGCCCAGCCTCACAGCACGGTACCCATATCGCCAGTGTCATCTTTGGACAGCATGATAGCCCGATTAAGGGTATCGCGTCTCATTGCCGGGGCTTGGTTATTCCGGTTTTCAAAGATGGGGATGCCGGCTCTATTGCTCCTTGTTCACAGGTCGACCTGGCACGAGCGATTGGTCAAGCTGTTCAAGCGGGCGCGCATATTGTCAACATCAGCGGTGGTGAGCTTACCCCCTCCGGCACGGCTCACCCTCTACTCGCTGATGCGATCAAGGATTGTGCGAACCGTGGCGTTCTCATCGTGGCCGCAGCGGGGAACGAAGGTTGCGAGTGCCTGCATATTCCAGGTGCGTTGCCATCGGTATTGGCAGTTGGGGCGATGAATGCTCAGGGCCAGCCGATGGGCTTCAGTAACTGGGGCACACACTATCAAACCCAAGGTGTCTTGGCCCTTGGGGAAAACATTGTAGGAGCCGGACCTGACGACAGCACTATGACGAATAGTGGCACCAGCTATGCGACACCTGTCGTCTCCGGCGTCGCGGCGCTTCTGTTGAGTCTTCAGCTCAAGCTTGGACAAGAACCTGACGCCTCTGCTGTACGTGCGGCAATCTTGACGAGCGCCATAGGATGTGATGAGCAGCCAGTATCTAATTGTCGGCGACTCCTAGCTGGGCGTCTTCATGTGAACGGGGCGATGTTGCACATAACAGGAGGAATACATGCTATGACCGAATCCAATGAAGCAAGAGAAAACGGAAACACCCTGGTTGAGGATGACGCACGTTCTGCGTTGAAAGCCCCCGCATCCCAGCCGCCGCCAGCACACGTGCAGGCAGCGTCTTTCGACGGTGGGACCACAGACCCTGCGATGGAAACACAGCCATCAGGAAGCAGCATGAGTGCGCCAAGGAAAGAAGTCCTCGCGGCGCAGGGGGCTGTGAGTCCCAGCCACATTCAAGCTGCCGCATGCGAATGTGGCGGCACCGCTCCCAAGCAACTTGTGTTCGCTCTTGGGCAGCTGGGTTATGACTTTGGAACCGAAGCGCGCCGTGACTCCATCATGCAGCATATGAAGCAGCCGGCCAATCCCCATGACCCTGTCCAGTTTCTGGACTATCTGAGGGACAACTACTGGGACGCAGCAGCAGTTCTTTGGACCCTCAGTTTGGATGCTACGCCCATCTATGCCATCCAAGCTCAGGGAGGATTTGCAAGCCAGATCTGTCAACGGCTGTGTGAATTTCTTGGCGATCAGGCCAAGGGTGAAGTCGAGCGCGTCTCCATTCCAGGGTATATCGCTGGAAGTGCGAGGCTATATACCGGGCAGGTCGTGCCGATCATTTTGCCGGTTTTGCGTGGGATGTATAGTTGGAATACCTCGGCGCTCGTGCACACCATTTGTGGGACTCCTCCTCAAGATAAAACGCCGCAAAAGGAGAAAGATGAATACGGCGTGAAAGCACAAGCCATCACCAACTTTCTCCGCCGCGTGTATGAGGAGCTCCGGAATCTCGGTGTGACGCCACAGCACCGGGCGGTGAACTATGCGGCCACGAATGCCTATCAAGTGATGGAGGTTTTTAAAGCCGCGATGAAGGAGGACATGGAGCTTGACAGCATTGAAGTGGAACGGAGTCCGATCGGCCGGCCAGGCTCCGATTGCTGGGATGTGAAACTGACATGCTTTAACCCCAAGCAAGTATTTGTGCAGGCCAGAAAGGTGTATCGATGCTGTGTTGATGTGAGCGATGTTGTACCTGTTATGGTTGGACCTGTGCGATCATGGTCCGTCCGATAAGTATGTTCTTTGAAAAAGTTAAGTAAAATCGTGGAAAGGTTTTAAAAAATTCCAAAATGGGAGGATCCCAAAGGTGAAAATTCCAAAACTAACAAATGGCGTAAATCGGGGGATGTCAGGCAACAAAACAAATTCCGAAAACAATTTTGGTGTTAAGGCATCTCAACAATTTCTACCTCCTCAACGACGTGAAGAATTTCTACCTCCTCGACGACGTCCAGAATTTCCAACGCCAGATTTGGGTTTTGCTGCTCCGGTAGTTCCTTTCCGTGGTTGCTGTAAATCGTGCGATGCTAATGGGTGTCATGGTTGCACTGAGCGGCATTGGGCTGAAGCGATATGGGGGTGCGCGTCTAAGCATCCATGGCCAGCGGAATGCCATTTAGTAAACGATGTAGTCCAATGTCATGATGACAGGGTCTTCTCCTTGGTGAGTGGGTAAACGAAGCGTGGGAAACGGTATTTTTGGAGGAATAGGAGCGTGAATTCTGTGTTCTACGTGCAAGCAAAGGGCCGGGAGTCTTTGATTGTTGATCGTCAAGAAGGAAACCGAGAGGTCAGTGGGAGCGCCGGAGAGCCTGTCCTCCGGGGGGCATCAGCGGTAGGAGCGTTTCTCAATGCGAAAGATTGGGACCCCAGGTCGATTGCTAATTTCATCGCCCCGGTCTCCCCCAGCAAGGGGCTGCGAGGACTGAAGGGGTAAGGAGGCGCATGAGAAGGGTGGCAGCGTTCAGGTGGGTGCGTGCACCGCTTAGAGCAATGCGCTAAATCCTTCAACCGTGAGACCGGCGTGGCGAATGATGCTGCGTCACGTGCCTCTTGCCAGCTCGGTGTGATGAGGAACGGTGAGTCGCCGGTGCGGAAGATCGGATTGTCGCAAGATGATATGACTTCCGGTTTGGTGATCCACCAGATAGCCAATCTCCTTCAGTGCGCGAACCGCGGTTTGACCTGAGTAGGATAGGCAATTTGCTCAAAGGGTGATGTCCACGGTTTCTTCCCAAATGGATGGGGGTATTGGCTCATTGTGGATTCGTAAGCTTTCAAGGTAGCCCGCCATGGCATCCTTGATATTGGTCAACGCCTCTTCTCGTGTGCTTCCTTGACTCACACAACCCGGAAGGGATGGGCATTCGGCTATATAGACCCCATCTTCATCTTGTTCAAGAACGACGCGGTATCGCATTGGCGAGTCCTCCAGGCAACATGCGTCATTGTAATACAACGCAGAGAAAACTGACAGCATCACTTGTCGATAGGTAGGCCTGGCTCGAGGGAAGAAAAAGGGACAGGCTACGTAATTTGGCGGGGCATCCACGGGGGCGAAGCGTCGATTCAGTCCGAGTACAGTGGCGAGTTGCCGTGACCATTCAACAGGGCCAACGGGCTGTCGGCGGGTGACATAAGAGGCGAGAGCCGTGAGTTCAAGAGCCGAGAGGGACGCATGGCATGGCGGCATTACTGCCGATAGCCGCGTGGCAAACACGCGATGGAAAACTCGCCTGCTCCCGTTCCAACGCGAAGGCGCTGTTCGATGGCAAAGGGGCTTACCGCTTCACTTATAGACTGTGCTCCGATGGGCAATGACATGAATCGTGAGCATGCGCGCGGCCGGATCTGTGGTGTACAGCACACGCCAATCTCCAACCCGGAGCTTATACAGTCCGGCAAAGCGTCCAGTGAGGGTTTCAGGTTGAACGTGGTCGTACTGCTCAGAGAGCCATTGAATCTTTGCTGCGATTCGGTCTGCTATCCCCTTGTCGAGCTGAGATAGATCTTCGAGCGCTTGAGGAGTGAACTCAACATGAACCATCAACGAAGCGTATGCCTTCTTTTGACTTCCTCGAACGAGATGCGCTCTGTTGATTGTAGCGACGCGGTAAGACGCGCTTCAATTTCCTGGGTTAATTCGCGCCCTGCATCGGGATCGGTCAGCAATTCTTGCAGTTCTTCGTGGATGGTTTTCTTGATCAGCGCTTGGAATTCTTCGATGGTTAGATCAGCGACTTTCATGAGATCTCCCTTTGGATTGAGCGTAGCGGCTTCAGCGTGTGGAAGTCAATAAGAGGAAAGAAAGAGTGCAAAAAATAGAAAGAGACAGGCAGGTTTTCTAGCGGGACGACGTCCTACGCGGCGTCCGGTTTGTGGCGGCTTTAGAGGCGCACGGTTGATTCTAGCCCCAGCATGGCAGGTGACTTAACCGCGAGGCATGCGTAACTACAGTAGGTAGGGATTGTGAGAACGCGAGAGAACATTCCGATCGTTTACTTGAACAGTGCGGCGAGCGGCAGGTTTAGGGGCGGCAGCAATGGTGTGGTAAGGAGGTCTTGCGTTTCCAGGGTCAGGATTGAGGCTTGGCCATAGCGGCCGTTGCTGAGGCGGTGGATTTTCACCTGATCGACTGCCGGGTCGATGATCCAATATTTGGGGATGCCGTAATGTTCATACCGTTGGCGTTTGATCGTTTCAGCACTGTCCCATCATGCCTCAATTTCACAATCGGTACTGTCCAAGATTTTAGACAGCGTAAAGGTATGACTTTATAGGCTGATCGAGAAAGTACTCAGCTTGAACCTCATTCTGTAGACAGATTCCCCAGATCCCTTCTGCGGCGCTTTCACGGCCACGATCCCTCTAAGCCATTGTCAAATAGTGTAAATCTCTCTTGATCACTGTCCTGTTACGACAAGGCATAGCGATTGCTGACAAAAATTGTCGCTGGTGAAGGTGTGGGTGATTTTGGACCGGCCTCCGAATGACCCATTCCTTCGCAAGAAGGAACCCTTCACCAGCACTTTACCTTCCAGAGAATAAGGCCGGATACGAGTCGGAGGCCGGTGCTCACTAGCGAATAGGTGTACAGGGATGGTCGATTGATGATCGACCAGTAGCAATCAACTTATGGTCTGAAGCAATAGGCATATCCAAGGAGAGGAGGCCGAGATATGAGATCGTTATTTCAACCACAGGGTTGGTGGCGACGGCTGCTGATGCTGCACGCTGTTCTGATCGCAGGAAGCGTTGTGGCAGCGTCAGTGTTCGCTGCAGAGACACACGATTCTTCTCTGGCAGGTCACGCCACACCGGTGGCGATGCCGGGATGGACCCAGCAACTCAAGGGTCAGACAGTGCTGGAGAACGCCATCGAGGGCCACGCCGACAAGGCCCAAAAAATGGAACTGCAGCACCATCGATTGATGCAGAAATTAGAACAGCAGGCCCAGAAGGATGCCAAAACTCAACAGACATCGGGCATGTTCAACAACATGTCGATGATGCACCAGTACATGGGGCAGGACGGCAGCAGTTTCCTCCTCATGACGGATTCGAGCAAGGGTGAGCCGGTCTTGACCTCGGGAGGGAGATGTCCTGCCGGCGTGCCGACCAAACAGTTCGATGTGTCGATGATCAATGTCGAAATCACACTGAATCGCTGGCTCGACTTCTATCCAGGCTATATGTACGTGTTGACCGAGGACGTGGAGAAAGCTCGGGCTGAAGAGACCAAGAACAGGGAGGCTCGTGAAAAGGATGGGTTCGATCCTGGCGCCGTCAGCACGGGCCTGCAGGGCGACCTGATTCAACCCTTGGTCCTCAGGGCGAACCAGGGCGATTGCGTCAAGATGACGCTGCGCAATCAAATGGAAGAAGAAGATGGCAGCCTGTTCATCCAAGCGTCGAGCATGGTCGTGAGCCCCACGGGTAAACCGGCCACGACGACCAATCCTGATTCCATTGTCGCACCCGGCAAAGCTCAAGAATTCGAATGGTATCTCCATCCGCACATGCAGGAAGGAGTGCGCCAGTTCCACTCGTATAGCCACGACCGTGAACTGACGGTCCTGGGTCTCTTTGGCGCCTTTATCGTGGAGCCGCAAGGCGCCAGGTATCTCGATGCGATCGGAAGTGGAGGGCCTGCTCCTGAGGTCAAGAGTGGCTGGCAGGTGAATATCGATAATGCGTCGGGACCCGATTTTCGCGAGTTCGTGTTGTTCTACCACGAAGTCGGGGATGAGGCGTTTCGCCCGTTGAACAAGAAGGGAGATTTCTTGCCCCAGCGCGATCCGCTGACGGATGCCTATCGTCCCGGCGGGCGGGCCATCAATTATCGCAGTGAGCCGTTCGGCATCGATCAGATGCATTTGCAACACGAGTATTTCGGGTTTGAGGACGAATCATTGGCCTATAGCTCCTACACGTTCGGCGATACGCCGACCACGATTGCCCGAGGTTATCTGGGCGATCCGGTCAAGTGGCGACTCGTTCATGGTGGGTCGGAAGTGTTCCATTCGCACCATCCGCATAGCGGATCGATTCGCTGGCAACGCAGTCCTGGTACCGAGCCCAACAATATGTGGGCGATGGGGCAGGACGGCCCGGTTAAGTATCCGGTCGTCCGAACGAAATCCGACCGTGTGGACGTCGAAGTCATCGGTCCGTCCGAGGCGTTGGACCTCGAACCTGAGTGTGGCGGCGGTGGCTGTCAGCATCTGGCTGGCGAATTCCTCTATCACTGTCACGTTGCGCACCACTATGTCGCAGGGATGTGGGGCTACGGCCGGTTCTACAACACCCTCCAAGTTGGAGCGGCCCATACGGACAGCATGCCGGACCTCCGGGAGCTGCCGGATCGCGCTGGCCGGATGAAACTGGGCGTGTCGTCCGACAAGCTGATCGGGAAGACTGTTGATTGGTTTGGGAAGACCTTCAAGATCGTGGACAAGAGCCAAAAGACGAATTGGAAATCGAATCCGGTGATCGTGAACATTAAGGATTGGGTTGAGATGTTCGTGCCCGCGCAGGGGAAACCCGGCCATACGGACGACGAAAAGGGTCAGATCATGGCCTATGACGCGACTGTCTGGGATTGGAAGTGGAACGGCAATGTGGCGGTCGGTGAACGGGAAAGCACCGCCAAATATCCGAAGTACACATGGGCAGCCAAGTGGGACGACAGCACGAGACCGGCAATCCTGTTCGACCCGACGACCGGGAAGATGGCCTGGCCGCTGTTTAAACCACACTTCGGAAAACGTGTCCCGTTCTCGGCCAATCACAACGGGGCACCTTGGCTCGAACCGATTCACCAGGACGCCAAGGGCGAGCGGACCTCCGAGCCGGCCATGCCTGGAGAGCAGGGTCGCTGGAGTCTGTGCCCGGAGAATGCGAACCGCAAGCATTACAACATTCACTTTATTCGCCTGCCGATTACGCTGGCGAAGAAGCAAGGAAACGAGCCTCCCATCGTCGACAAGGACGGGTTGATCTACGTCCTGCACGAGGAAGAGCGGTTAACGAGAGGCGATGATGACCTCAAAGTGCCGGCGGTTATTCGTGCCAACGTGTATGACTGCGTCGATGTCATTCTGACGAGCGAGTGGGATGACGACGATTACACAAATTTTCAGTCGTCGAAGATCAATATTCATCCCCATTTTTTCCAGTTCGATACCGGAAACTCGGACGGTGTCATTTCCGGGTTTGAGTACGAGATGTCGGTTCGCCCCTTCACGATGTGGGGAAAGAAGACGAAGCATGGATTACCCGCGCCGATGGTGGCCAAGCTCGTGAGCGGAGTGAAGGCCGGCGCGACCTCGATCAAGATCCAGATGGCTCCCGGTGCCACGAAGTTTCATGCGAACACCGAGGTCATGGTAGGTATGGATTGTCTGCAGAAAGGTAACGATCCCACGGCATCACTCCCGCGGGACAAGAGCTGTCAGGAAGTCGCCCGGATCAAGGAGATCAAGGGTGATCGGATGACGTTCTTTAAGCCGCTCAAGCACAATCACCCAACCAATGATCTGGTCTCGCCAGAGTTCGTCCGGTATCGGTGGTGGGTCGATGTCGATATGGGGACGGTGTTCTGGCATGACCATGCGTTTGGCGCGACGACCTGGCCACACGGAGGATTCGGCGTCACGATTGTGGAACCGTATGGGTCTACCTATCACGATCCGAAGAACGGCAAGCTGGTCTACAGCGGTCCGATTGCTGATATCCACAGCAATGAGCCGATCGGGGCCGGCGTCAGCGGCAGCTTCCGTGAGCTGATGGTCTCGATTCACGACACGGTGCCGCACACGGTCAACGTGATCGAGACGGGAAATCCGCCCGGACAACCGGTGGAGGTCGCGCTGGAAGCAGGCAAAACCGTGTCGTTCCAGATGCCGGAAAAAATCTTGAACGCTCCGAACCAATACCTCAACGGCGGGACGCATACGACCGGCAGCGGGTTCAACTTCCGTGCGGAACCGTTTGCGCAACGGCTCGCGAACAATCCGGACACCTCGAAACTGTTCAGCAGCGCGATTCATGGTGATCCGGATACGCCTCTGCTACGGGCGTATACAGGCGATACGATGGTGTTCCGTCTGTTGCATCAGCTCATGAATGAATCCCACGTCTGGACGATTTCCGGGCATACGTTCCTGACTGAGCGGTATGCGGCAGATGCCAACCGGAAGAACTCGATCCACGTTGGGATTGCGGAGCGATACGATCTTGTGACGAAGGCCGGCGGATTTCAGGGTATGCCGGGCGACTATATCCACTTTAACGGTCGCACCTCGCATTTCGCCGAAGGTGGCTGGGGGATCGTGCGGGTGCTCGACAAGGAAGTGTCGGATCTCAAGCCGTTGCCGAAGGGAACCAATCCGCTCGGTATCCCAGCGGCTCTGAGTTCGGTCTGTCCGGCTGACGCACCGGTGAAGAACTTCAACGTCGTGGCGGTCGATCGGCCCATGAAGCTCAATCCCAAAGCACCGGACGCCATCGAGGTGGACTTTGAGCGGAAGATCGAAATGACCATGCCGGAAGGCAAGATCTTCGCGCTCGAAGAAGAAGCGACGACGGTCTCCAGCGGCAAGACCCCGCACCCGCTGACGTTGCGGGCCAACCTTGGCGACTGCATCAAGGTCAATCTGAAGAACAAGATGAAGGCGAGCCGGGCGTCGTTCTTTGCGCCAGGTCTGGCCTTCGATCCGAAAGACAGTCAAGGCCTGAATGTTGGGAACAATCCTGGCGATCAGACCGTGGGGCCCGGCGAAAGCCGCCTCTATACCTACTATGCGCATCCGGCCAATAAGGAGACGACGTCGCTCGTGTGGGATGGCGGTAATATTGTCGTCAATCCACGGAACGGACTGTATGGAGCGATCATCGTCGGTCCCCGAGGGTCTCAGTACCGGGATCCAGTGACCGGTGCGGATCTCTCGCAGAAGAACGCCTGGCGGGCGGACGTCATCGTGGATGCGAGCCTGCCCGAGAACGTGGGCAAGCGGAACTATCGTGATGTGGCCCTCTTCTTCCAGGATGAGGACAACATCATTGGGACCTCATTCATGCCGTACGTGCAAAATGTCGCGGGCTTGACCTCGGTCAATTACCGAGCCGAGCCCTATCTGTTCCGCGAGGATCAAGGCTGCTCGCTGAGTAAGATCTTCCAGCCTTGCGTCGTGGAGAAGCCCGAAGATCCTGTGACGCCGTTAATTGAGGCCCATGCCGGTGATCCGATTCGGATTCACGTGATCGGCGCCAACAGCGAGCAGAACGGCATGTTCGGGGTCGAAGGCCATGAGTGGCCGATCGAGCCGTACATGCCGGGAGCCGACATGATCAGCGTGGTCGAGTATGCCGGCTCTGAAATTCTTGACGTGTTCTTACGCGGCGGTGCGGGCGGCCCCTATCGCCAAGTGGGAGACTTCGTCTGGTCGAATCAACGACTGCCCTACACGCAGTCAGGACAATGGGGCTATCTCCGTGTGTTGCCTGTCGGTGATACGCGGATCCAACCGCTCGGTAGGGGCGGTGTGGGGGCTAAGCGGGCGGAGGAGACACCGCAGCCTCAGGCTATGCCGACGGCCATGAAATAGACCGATCGGACATGGCGTCTAAAACAGGAGGGGGAGTCGTCTGTGAGAACGGCTCTCCCTCTTGTTGCTTGACTCAGCGGACCATTGACTTGTTGAATCGTACGGCTGGAGTGACAGTGCCATGAATAGATGGGGCAAGCTCGTAGTCTTGGTGCTCGTTCAGGTGAGCGCGATGACACGATGATCTGTGTCGCACCGAGTCGGGCGGATCTTCCCGTGGGGTGACGAACTGCTGGTTGGATCAAGAGCAATATCACACACTCTGACATCCTACCTCGTTTGCTTTTTCCCAGTCGGCTTTTTTAGAATCCAGTGTTGTTAGGTCAGCTTGTCAGGAGAATTAATGCGTAATACCCACATCGCGTCCTACAGCGCTCGCACCAGGCCGAGTCGATACTCCATAGTCGTCTTTTTACTCGTATTCATGAGTCTGAGCGGCGTCCCGAACTGTATCGAGACTGCTTCAGGGGAAAAACTAGAGACGTTGCCTATACAAAAGGCTGCGCCCGCGGCTGTGGTGATTGAAACCGCCGGCAGTGAGGTTGAGCTGCGGCGCCAGATGAGAACGAAGAACGGCGTCACCGAGCTTCGGGTCGGCAGAGGTCGGTTCTCGGACGCCCCGACGGGAAGCTATGGCTTTATTGCGCCGACACACCTCGGGTTAGCACTGGTGACACAAAGTCCCGATCTTGTCTTGGATCGGGCAGCTTCGACCGACAATGACTATGAAATTCATAAGCTCTCTGACGGTAGTGGATTGCTCGTAGGGTTCATGGGGAAAGAGCTCGTCGCGGAAGTCACCCCCAGCGATCGACCCAAGAATATTCGCATTGCGCTCCATTCCAATGTGTCGGATAAGGCTCCTGTTATCGTGGCTCTTCCGGTGATTAAGTTAATGGTGGACCGGATGCCGCTTAAGACGGACCCCAAGAATCGTGAGAGCGCGATGGTGTTGGAGATGGATTTGCAGAACACGGCGAATCGGAAGTCACCCATTGGCCATTAGCAGCTCGTCTAGAGAAAGATCTCTCCGCCAGCAGAACCTTGACACCCAATGTGAAGTTCAGTATCTTGCAGCCCTTATCGTTTGAAGATGAGCGCGTCTCTTTTTCAGGGTCTCTCTATGCAATCGATATTGTCTTGTCTTCTTATTTTTCAAATTAGGGCGGAGCATTTCAGACGGACTGAGCAGCGGACTCAGTCGGTCTTGTACTTATTTTCTTAAGGAGGTCGGTCCATGTATCGTTTCCACTCTCCATCAACCAGACTCCTAAGAGGGCTTGCGGGTATGGCGTTGTTGGCTATGCCGGCACTGGTGACCGCCGAGAGTCCCTCTCATATTGCGATGAACCATCAGCTGCCGGCTTGGGCGGAACAGCTCAAGGGGCAGACGATCGTCGAGGACGCCATGTCAGGAAGAGGCGAACGGTCCGCGATGGTCGAGCAGCAACACCAGCGAATCATGGACCATATGTCCAAGGATCCGCAGGTACAGGCGGTCAACACCGGCATGTACAACACATCGGCCATGATGCACCAGTACGGAGCCGGCGGGCAGGATATGTTGCTCATGTCCGATCCTCGAGTCGAACCGGTGGCTGCGACCGGAGGCGGTAAGTGTCCTGCGACTGCGCCGGTGAAGCAGTACAATGTCTCCGCGATCAACGTCGAGATCACGCTCAACCAGTGGCTCGATTTTTATCCCGGATATATGTACGTGCTGGATGAGGATATCGACAAGGTTAGAGCCGAAGAAACAACGAATCGTGAAGCACGCGATAAGGACGGTTTCGATCCAGGGGCCGTGATCCCGGGCGTGCAAGCGCAGTGGATTCAGCCACTGACGCTTCGTGCGAATCAGGGAGACTGTGTCAAGATCAAGCTGAGCAACAAATTGGAAGGCGGCGAGGACGTCAGCTTGCACATCCATGGCTCGTCGACGGTTGTGAGTAAGACTGGTGCTGCGGCAATCACGACGAATTCGGATGCCATCGCCAGCAAAGACAAGCCTGTAGAGTTGGAATGGTACATCCATCCCAATACGCAGGAAGGGGTTCGCCAGTTCCACACCTATAGCAATGATCGCGAACTGACCGTCATGGGAATGTTTGGTTCTTTCGTTGTGGAGCCTCGCGGCTCAACATACTGGGAGCCGCTCGGAACGGGAGATGCGACTCCGGCTACAAGCGGCTGGCAGGTCATGATTAAGAATGGGACCGGTCCTGACTTCCGGGAGTTCGTCTTGTATTACCATGAAGTCGGCGACGAAGCCTTCCGCCCCCTCAACAAGAAGGGCGATTTCTTGCCCCAACGCGATCCGTTGACCGATACCTATCGTCCTGGTGGCCGTGCGATCAATTATCGCAGTGAGCCATTCGGCATCAACAATATGCATTTACAGCATGAATACTTCGGGTTTGAGGATGAGTCGATGGGGTATAGCTCCTATACCTTCGGGGATGCTGCTCCGACTATCCCTCGATCCTACATCGGGGATCCGGCGAAGTTCCGCCTTGTCCACGGTGGATCCGAAGTGTTCCACAGCCATCATCCGCATGGGGGATCGATTCGTTGGCCGCGGAGCCCGAGGGCCATCGATGACATGCCCCTCTGGGCCACGGCGGTGAACGGTCCAGTCAAGTATCCTGTCATCCGTCACAAGACGGATCGTGTCGACGTAGAAGTCATCGGCCCATCGGAAGCCTTAGATCTGGAAACGGAGTGCGGCTCAGGTCTTTGCCAACAACTGGCCGGCGATTTTCTGTTCCACTGCCACGTGGCGCATCACTATGTGTCCGGCATGTGGGGCTACTGGCGCGTGTACAATACGATCCAGCAGGGCGACATGCGGAATGATGTGATGCCGGACCTGCGTGAGTTGCCGGATCGTAAAGGTCGTATTAAGGAACCGATCTCATCCGATAAGTTGATCGGACAGACCGTGGATTGGTTCGGGACCAAATTCAAGATTATCGAGAAGGGGAAGAGCAACTGGAAGGGAAATCCGGCCACGATCACGATCAAGGATTGGGTCGCGATGCAGTTGCCCCCACTGGGCAAGCCCGGCCATAAGGATGATGAGAAAGGCCAGATTCTTTCTTACGATGCCACCGTGTTGGATTGGGTTTGGGATGGCAATCGTGCCATGAGTGAGAGAGAAAGCGATGTCGAAAATCCGAAATATAAGTCGACCCATCCTGGCAAGCGGCACCCAATCATGTTCGAGCCGCTGACAGGGAAGGTGGCGTGGCCACATCTCACACCACATTTCGGGAAGCGCGTTGCGTTTTCTCCGAATCACGTCGGGGCGCCGTGGTTAGAGATGATCCGTCGGGACGACAATGGAGAGGAGAGCCTCGATCAAGCCAAGCCTGGAGAGCAGGGGAACTGGAGCCTCTGTCCAGCTAATGCCGGGCGGAAGAACTACAACGTTCATTTCATCAAGGTACCGATCAAGATTGCGAAGGCCCAAGGTAAGGAGCCTCCGGTTATCGATCAGAACGGCTTGATCTATGTGTTGCACGAAGAGGAGGCTGCGATTCGCGCCAACGATGATCTCAAGTATCCGTTGGTCGTGCGCGGCAACATTTACGATTGTGTGGATTGGACATTGACCAGCGAGTGGGACGATGACGACTACACGAATTTCCAGGCGTCCAAGATCAACACCCATTGGCATTTCCTGCAATTCGATAACCAGGCATCGGACGGTGTGATCACCGGATTCTCCTATGAACAGTCGGTGCGTCCGTTCACAATGCTGGAGAAGAAAAATCCGAAGGGGCTTCCTGCTCCGATGAACACTGTGTTGACTTCAGCCGCGAAGAAGGGCGCGAAAACAATCTCGGTCAAGAACGCCAAACAGTATCATGTTGGAACATTGATCCTGGTCGGCGCCGATAACGTGAAGGGTAACGAGATTGCCCGTATCAAGGCCATCAAGGGTAATCAGATTACGCTGTCGAAGGGATTAAAGAACAATCACCCTGCCAAGGATATCGTCACGGTGGAGTTTGTTCGTCAACGGTTCTGGGTGGATGCGGATGTGGGGACCGTATTTTGGCACGATCACGCATTCGGTGCGACGACTTGGCCGCACGGTGGGTTCGGTACGTTCATTGCCGAACCGGTCGGATCGACCTACCATGATCCAACGACAGGGAAACAAATCCGTAGTGGTCCTATCGCGGATATTCATACCAACGAGCCCGTGGGGCATGGGGTGAATAACAGCTTCCGTGAGCTCATGGTTCAGGTGCATGATACGGTACCGCATACCGTGAATATCGTCACGGCAGGGAATCCTCCTGGTCAACCGATCGAAGTGGCTCTGGAGGCAGGGAAGACCGTGTCCTTCGCCATGCCGGAAAAGATTTATATGACTCCGATGCCGTTCCTGAACGGCGGAACACACACTACCGGAAGTGGTCTGAACTTCCGGGCGGGACCAATCGCCCAGCGTTTGGCGACGAATCCGGATGTGTCACAAATCTTCAACAGCCAGATCCATGGAGATCCCTATACGCCGCTTCTGAGGGCATACACGGGCGACACCATGGTGTTCCGGCTGTTGCATACCCTCATGAACGAGACAATGAGTTGGACCTTGTCAGGCCATACGTTCTGGACCGAGCGGTACGCGCCCGATGCCAACCGGAAGAACTCAATTCATGTAGGCATTGCCGAACGGTATGACTTGGTGGTGCCGGAAGCCGGTGGTCCTCGGCATCAAGCGGGTGATTTCATCCACTTTAATGGGCGGTCATCGAAGTTGTCGGAAGGTGGATGGGGCATCGTGCGGGTCTATGACAAGGAGCAACGCGATCTGAAGAAATTGCCGGCGGGGTTCTCGAATAAGGGAGAGATCCCGAAGGCCTTGCCGGTGTGTCCAGCCGATGCTCCGGTGAAGAGCTTCAACGTGGTGGCGATGGACTACCCGTCGATGACCTTTAACCCGAAGATTCCGGAAGCCATTGAGGTCGATTTTGAGCGAAAGATACAGGTCGCCAATCCAGATGCGAAAATTTACGCGCTGGAGGACGAGGTGGCAAAAGTGTCTGGAAACTCGCGACCTATGCCACTGACGCTTCGGGTGAACATTGGAGACTGCGTCAAGGTTAAGCTGAAGAATAAGATGAAGGACAGTAAGGCTTCATTCTCCGCCATTGGGCTCGCATTCGATCCGAAGGATTCAATGGGAGCCAATGTCGGAAACAATCCCGGCGATCAGACGATCGTTCCAGGCGGTGAACGGGTCTACACGTACTATGCCGATCCGTTCAACGGTGAGACGACCTCACTCGTTTGGGACTGGGGTAATGTGATGATGAATCCAAGGAACGGCTTGTTCGGTGCGATCGTTGTCGGTCCAAAGGGATCAAAGTACCGGGATCCGAAGACCGGTGTTGATCTGTCGAACAAGAATGCCTGGGCGGCCGATGTGATCGTGGACAGGTCTATCTCTGGAAACGAAATGCGTGCGAACTATCGCGATGTGGCGTTATTCTTCCAAGATGAGGACAACATCATCGGCACCAGCTTCATGCCGTACGTGCAGAATGTCGCGGGCTTGACTGGTATTAACTACCGGTCTGAGCCATATTTGTACCGGGAAGACCAGGGCTGTTCGCTCGGTAAGATGTTCCAGCCCTGCAAGGCGGACAATCCTGAAGATCCGGCAACACCTGTCATCGAATCACATGCCGGCGATCCGGTGCGTATCCATGTGATCGGCGTTAACAATGAACAGAACGGTATGTTCGGCGTCGAAAAACATGAATGGCCGATCGAGCCATTTATGCGTGGCGCGGACCAGATCAGTGTCGTGGAGTTCTCCGGATCTGAAACTCTCGATGTATTTATCCCTTCGGCCGGAGGTCCTTACCGGATGTCTGGTGACTATGTATACAGCAACCAGCGGTTGCCGTATTCGCAGTCTGGGCAATGGGGCTATCTGCGAGTTCTGCCAAGTGGCGACAAGAGGCTCCAGCCGCTGAGTGCTGGTGGAGCCGGTTCCAAGCAGGCGGAAACCGAGGAGCAACCTCAGGTTATTCCGACGGCGATGAAGTAAGCCGCTCAGGAATTCTGCGGAGAAAAGACGAGGGGAGCCGTGCAGAATGTACGGCTCCCCTGTTTTTTATCAAGACTGACAAGTCCTGCAATCGGGAGCGGAACTCGGTATAATTAACCGGATGTATGTAATATCCAACTGCTCAAGTCTGTATGAGAGATGGTAGGAGGAGCGGACCGATGAATCTGACACGATATGTTGTAATTGCGGTAGTGATGACGTTTGCTATAGGTTCGCCGGTCTATGCCTACAAGGAGGCTGCGGTCTCGGATGGCGGGACTCTCACAGGCACGGTGAAGCTGGATGGTCAGGTACCCAAGCCGAAAGGCTATAACCTCACGACGCTGCCAGACCAGTTTTACTGCGGTCGTATTTCTGACGGCGAAGGCTGGCGCATCCTGCAACCGTTCAATGTTGGCCCTGAGGGTGAGTTTCGAGAGGTCCTTGTGTACTTGGAAGGGGTTGAGAAAGGAAAGCCTTTCGAGGATGAGGGCGCGCGGCAGATTGAAGCGAAAGATTGCCTCTTCCTCCCATTCACGACGGTCGTGCGGGACAGTCAATCAGTGACGGTCGTCAACATGGACCCAGTTATGCACGACATTCAAGCCTACGAGACGTCACATCTCGGCCCGCGAGTGTTATTCAACGTCCCCCTTCCGATGAATCCAGCCCATCCACGGAACCTGAAAGACCGCAGTGACGCGGGAATGTACCATAAACATATGGCCGGTGCGCCGATGAAGCAATTGGTCAACCTGAGCAAGGGACGGCGGGTGTTCGTCATGCAGTGTGGGTTTCACGCGTATATGGAGAGTTGGGGAGTGGCCGTGAGCAATCCGTACTTTGCCAAGACTGACGAGCAGGGACGGTTCACTCTCACTGATGTGCCACCAGGAACCTACAAACTGGTCGTGTGGCACCCCTATGTCCGGAGTACCACCGAACAGACAGTCATTATCGGTCCAAAGGGGACGGTAGACACTCAACTGGTGGTTCCGGCTCCGACCGGGCGACTCTATGCCAACGAGGTGCTGGATCATGCGTACAATCGGTACGAAGTGACCGAAGACACGAAGAAAGAAATTGATCCGATGATCGAGAAGCAGAGTCACTGAAGCAACCGATACGAGGAGAAGCAATTGAGCGCAAGACGCAGGTCATTCGCCTTTGGAATTGCGGTCCTGACACTGGTGGTGGGGGTTGTGTCCGGTTACTGCTATGACGTTGTACAGGTTGAGCATGGCGGAACGATAGAAGGCACGATCACACTCGATGGAACAGTGCCTGAGCCGAAGGGATTCAATCTCATTACCTTTCCTGACCCTGCGTATTGTGGCCGTATTTCCAACGGCCGTGGGTGGCGCTTGCTCCATGATTTCGTCGTCGGCCATCAGGGCGGATTAAAGGATGCCATTGTGCTTCTGGAAGGGGTCGAAGCCGGGAAACCTTTCGAGGTGTCTGTTCCGCTAATCGAAGCACGCGATTGCATGTTCCAGCCGTTTATGACGGTCGTCCGAAACGGGCATGCAGTTGAGGTGATCAATATGGATCCCGTCATGCACGATATCCAAGGCTATGAAACATCTCTGGAAGCGGGAGCTCGTGTGTTGTTCAATACGCCGCTCGTGATGAACCATCAGCATCAACGGGGGGATCTCCATGCGTTGCACAACCATGCGCCCGGCAAATCGCTGGTCGGGCCGATCTATCTGAATAAGGGCCGCCGTACCTTCTATATGCAATGTGGCTTTCATGCGTATATGGAGAGTTGGGCCATGGCCGTGAACAACCCCTACTATGCGCTGACTGACGCCGAAGGGAAGTTCACGATTGACCAGATTCCTCCCGGCACCTATCAGTTGGTCGTGTGGCATCCCCAGACAGGACCTGGCACAATCAAATCTGTCGTGGTCCAACCGGATGGAAAACTCGCCGAGCAGCTTTCAGTGCCTGCCCCAAAGGGGAATCGAACTGCACACAAGGTCATGGACAACCCGAGATTCGGTCTTGAATCTTTGGGGTATTCCATCGATATCCAACCGCTGCTCGAACATCAACATTGACGGCCGATGCGCCTGTGTGCTGCGAGGAAAACGTGCAGCTCGGTGCTCCTGGCTTTCGTCGGTGTCGTTGTGCTGTGCCTGCCGATCTCGGGTTCGAATGGCAGCGACACTCTTCCGCTAGAGCCAGAATTTTCCGGTACGCTCATCAAGCGAGTAAATGGGAGAGCCTATCAAGTACAAGTATTTGTAAAGGGTGATCGGCTTAGGCTTGAGTATAAGTATGCCATTCGAACCGAGCTCGGATTTTCGGCGATTGAAATCATCAGGCCGGATTTAGCGGAAATGTGGTATGTCCTTCCCCAACGGAAAGAATTGTTAGTTGTGTCGTTGGCCGAAGATGTTCTTCCGATCCACCCGAGATTATTCGGGGAAACAAGTAGGACAGCCGTTGGTGATGCCGAGATGGTGGGTCGGGCCGCACAGTTATTTGAGGTTCATACAGATCGTCACGGCCATTTCGAACGATTTTACGAATGGATCGATGTGGAGACTGGGATTGTGCTCAAGTTGGCTAGTCAGGACCGTGATTGGTCGTTTCAGTATGAGCGAGTGCGTATTTCCCCACAGCCCAGCATGTACTTCGAGGAGCCGCCAGGCTACCAGAAACGGCTCAGTGCGACCGACCAAAGGCGGGGAGAGTAGAGGATGAGTGCTCTGACTATACGACAAGCTGCGATCGTCTTGTTCGCTCTCGTTTGGCTTCTTCCCATCCTTGAGCCGGCATGTGGCGGGACGGCGTCCGACCTTCAGAAGATTCAAACGCTGTACGACAAGACGGAGTACCAGAAGGCTCTTGAGGAGTTGGCCAAGCTGGATGCGGAAGCATCTAGCGCGCCGGATGTTCGTCGACTCAAAGTCCGTACGTTGCTGAGGCTCGGCAATCCTAAAGATGCACTGACGGAATATGACAAGCTCACACAGATGTTGAAGCAGGATGATCGGTTGATCCTTCGAGAGGTCGCGCTCGGATTCGTTGTCGTCCTGACGAAGGATATGCGAGAGCAGATGCGTGGGGCCGCCTATACGGCTCTGAAAGAATGGCAGAGCCCCGATGCCATTCCATTCTTCGAGGATGGTCTTAGTGACGGTTCCGGTCTTGTCAGAGCCTTGGCTGCCGAAGGGCTTGCCAAGCTGGACGCTGGACGCCGCTCAACAAAATTCCGGCAGGCCCTTGGGGATCAAGCCGTGTTAGTGAAGGAGGCAGTTCTCAAGGGGTTTGCGAAGGCGGATGATGCATCGGTCGTCTCGCTCGTTGAGCCGCTGCTGAAGGACCCAGAGGTACGGGTACGTGTGGCGGCAGCCGAGGTTCTCTGTCATTTGAAACGCTCGAAGGCGTGCGACTTGCTGCTACGGTATGCAAAAGCGCCGAATCCCGATGAACGAACGTCGGCAATTCGCGCATTAGTTACGCAACCATCCTCAAGCGTGTATTCGATCCTCATGGAAGCCAGCCAACACAAGCAACCATCAGTGCGGGGAGCTGCTGCGACAGGGTTTGGCCATATGTCATCAACGCAAGCTGTACTCGTATTGACGCGGCTTCTGAGGGATCCACTCACTCCTGTGCGAATCGCTGCCGCGGTGAGTTTAGGCAAGATGCAGGGTTCGGACGCACGGTCGCCACTGATCAACGCGCTTGATGACCGCGACTCTGCGGTGAGGGCCTTCGTCATCGGTGCGCTGCTAGAGCTGGATGAACGGTATGAGATCGTAGCCAGCTCAGTTCGAACGCTCATCAACACGAAAGAGCCCGCGGTTCGTGCTGCCGTGGCAAGGGCCTTGGGGCATGCGGGACAGGCTAATCGAGAGCCGGCGCGGTCGGCGTTGATGCTGCTGGTACAGGACACTGTCCCTCGTGTGAGGATTGCAGCGATCCGTTCGATTGCGAAGATCGAGGGGGCGAGTGCGAGGGAGATTCTTCAAATAAGCCTCCATGATGAGGATGATGCCGTTCGAGCAACGGCAGGGGGTGCGCTTTTAACAGTCGTCGCACCAAATGAATAGGTGGAAAAGTGCGCTCTGGTTCCAGCAGTGCTCTTCAATGGTATGATACGATCAATGCTCTTATGACTTCCCGGAAGGAGTGTGCTCCGATGGTTGTGCGATGTGTGGTTCTCTCGGTTCTGTGCTGCCTTCTGTTCGGTCAATCCATGTTGTTCGCCGATGACCGTTCATCTCAGGAACCAGTTGAGTTTCTAGCCGAGAAGGACGGCGCCCCGATGATCGTGGTTCCAGCCGGCTCGTTTCCAATGGGTGTGCCCTCTGGAGATCGAGACGGGGGACGGGATGAATATCCTCGTCATGATGTCTTGGTGGATACGTTTGCGATCGACAAGTTTGAAGTGACGAACGGCCTGTATCTCGCCTTTGTCAAGTCTACGGGGCATCGCGTGCCACAGAATCCAAACAATCCAACTCGTAATCTGTGGCAAGGGGACAGCATCACGGAATCGCTCATCGGTCGGCCTGTGATCAATGTCGATTGGTTTGATGCGGAAGCCTACTGCAAATGGGCGGGGAAACGACTGCCGACGGAAGCAGAATGGGAAAAGGCTGCCAAAGGGACGTCCGATAGGCGGTTCCCTTGGGGGAATGTCGAACCGACGGCCAAGCATCTCAATTACAATCAACGGTGGATTGGGGAGAAGACCCTCATGCCAGTTGGGAGTTATGAGGCGGGCAAGAGCCCATACGGGGTCTATGATATGGCCGGCAACGTCTGGGAATGGGTCAACGACTGGTATGACGCCCAGTATTATGAGAAGAGTCCCGAGAAAAACCCTACAGGTCCAGCAGCTGGTTCAAAGAAGGTCATTCGTGGTGCAGGATGGCAAAACGAAACGCCTACCGTCCGTATCTTTACCCGCGTAGAGAGCGACCCGATGGTTCGCAATGAGTCCACAGGGTTCCGTTGCGCAACCGATGCCCCGCTAAAATAGTCAACAGACACCCTCTCAAAATCCGTAGCTCTCCTCTGCAGATCAGGCTCTCACGCCATGCGTCTCATGCTGCGGCACGTCATCTTGGTCTGGACCGTGTTTGTTGTGAAAGACGGTGAAGCGGTTGCTTAGTTCTGGGCCTCTGGTGAGGTCTTCGCATCTCGTGCGCAACGGAAGCCGAGCCAATTCATCCTGGTGTTTGGGTCTGTCCCGTTGCGCTGTGCCACTCGTACGATTGGGGTGCTGTCGATCCAGCTGCCTCCGCGGAAGCTTCGCTGAGTTCCCTTCTCCGGTCCTTTCGGATCCTGATTGGGTGCGGTCGCATAGTACTTGGGGTGATACCAGTCGGCTACCCACTCGGCTACATTGCCGGACATCTGAAAAACTCCGTACGGACTCACGGCATTGTCGTACTTGTCGACGGAAATAATCGGTGGATAGAGCAACAGTCGCTCGGGGCGGTCCCGTACGGGGCCTGACAAACCGGTCCGTCCGAAGTTTGCCCTCGATAACCCAGCCATCTGATTGCCCCAGGGATAGAGCCGTCCATCCTGCCCACGTGCGGCCTTTTCCCATTCGGCCTCGGTCGGCAGTCGCTTGCCTGCCCATGTACAGTAGGCATCGGCTTCGGCCCAGGATACGTGCATGACGGGATGGTTCGACATCGGTTCTTGGAAGTTTCCACCGTCATACTGCCAGTCGATGAGAGGCGGCAGATCGTGAGCAAGGACAAATTTCAGAAATTGTACGGTCGTGACTTCAAATTTATCGATTTCGTAGGCTTTCAGAGAGACTCTTCGCTGCGGGAGTTCGGCTTGATACGCATTCCGATCCACCTTCTTGTCGCTTCCCATCAGAAACTCGCCGGCGGGAATCAGGATCATTTCGTCATGCGCCGGCAGTTTAGCTCGCTCCTCCGCCAGTTGTTTTCCTTCAGGAGTCCATTGTCGGGCAACATCGGCAACGTCTAATGCAAGTGCTCCACCTACAGCAATCAGTCCCGACAGCGTAATGCCTAAGGCGATTCGATAAACTCGCACAGTCCATCCTCCTTTGCATATTACTTGTTTGGCCCGATCTGCTTAGGCTCTGGCGTATCGAATGCTTCCAGTGGTTGAAAGTTCACAGGTAGGTTGAAGAGGGAATCTGACACCGAGCGCATTTTGACATGCTGATACTCGACGATCCAGCTGCCATCTTTCTTGGCCAGCTTCATGGGAAAATGTATATCTGTGGCGACCCATTGGTAGTAAGCATCGACTCGTTCTCCTTGCTTTGTCGTGACCTCGTAGAGCACTGTGGGATGGCCTTCGCGTACTTCCGAGCCGATCTCCTGCCGCGAGACTTCTCCCTCCAGCTGCTCACTGACGCTTAGGTCATGCTCAGGGCTATACGGAATGGTCTTGAAGTGTTTCATTCTTGAAAGTAAAAGCCAGACGATCTGTTTGTCCTTCCGCACGATGCTGACGTTCACCGGTCCCATACTATGGTGTTCGATACGCCACATCGCATCACGGTAATAGATGTAGGCTTTGCGCACCTTGCCATCGATTTTGGTCGCTTGGTCGGCTGTAAACTCCAGAGCCGAAGCCCGCTCTCCAAACAGCAGCGTGCTCCACACAAGCAAGAAACCCAAACAGAGCTGTCGCATCGGGCAAGATCGTACCATAGGAATTGGCCTATTTTCTCCTCGAGCCGTCGGCAGGTTGGGGTGGATGTTCTGCAGCGTGGTGTCGAGGGCGAGGCTAATCATTACGGAAGTGGAGAAGCCGATGATCGTGCGCACCGGAATCCGACCGTTGCCGAACGTTGATCTGGAGTAGCCCCGCCTCGGGTCGCGGATCGGAGCATCACCCGCTTACTTTTCCAGGAGCCTCCGCGAACGCCTTTGTAGCGCCCTGCGGTTGGGCCAGGCGGATTGCGCTCTGGCATATACGCATAGTAGTCGAAGCCGAACCAGTCCTGTACCCATTCCGCAACGTTGCCTGCCATATGGTGAAGGCCATAGGGGCTCTTGCCTTCATCATGTGAATCGACAGCGGCTAGAATGGGGATTTCATGAACATGATGCTGCCCAAACATGGCGAAGGTGGAGGTGGGAGCCGCTTCGCCCCATGGGTAAAGGTTGCCCTCAGAACCGCGTGCGGCCTTTTCCCATTCGGCTTCCGTCGGAAGCCTTGCGCGCTTTGCCGTACAGAGACTCTGTGCCTCTGCCCATGTGACATAGAGCGCAGGCCATCGGGTCAGAGTCTGGTCTGAAACAAAATGGACGGTAATAACATGCCAGATGAGTTTCTGTAACTCAGTGGCGGGAAAAAGCTTCTTCTTCTGCAGGTAGGACAGATATTCTCCGAGGCTTACTTCTTCACGATCGATCTCGTAGGCGTCCAACCAGACCTGTTGCTGTGGGAGTTCCGTATCGTCGAACTGCGTCCACTTTCCATACGCATCACCATCGACTCGCTTAGAACCGAGTAAAAACAAACCGGCTGGGATGGTCACGATCGGTGATGGTTGGGCCAGCCCAGCGATCCGAGTCAAATGCTTGGCCAGTTCCGGAGTAGGTGTTGGTTCAGACGCTGCCATAGAAGGGCATGTCATGGCGAGAAGGAGAAACAGGGAGAGTACAGACGTCGTGTAACCGTTCGGCATCACGCTGTGTCCAGGATGTTCGTGCAGGCTCTTTTTCTGGGAGACTATAAGCTCAAGGTCCATGGCTTACAAGAGAGGCGGAGAGCATTCGATACACTTTCATAATGGCTGAATTGAACGAGAGTGATGGGGTATGCTGCACACTTTCAGAGAGAAAGGTTTCTGCTTCGATCTCACTGTGGTCCAGGGTGAATTACCTTTGGAAAGGATTGTCGAATGAGTGATCTTGCCCCATTACCGGCTCGGTATGTGCGCCTATTGGCATTCGTCGTAGGGACTGTAACGATGATGCTCAGCCTCGAGCTCAGAGCCGAACCCACGCCGCTCAGCCATGATGCGTTTCTTCGGGCGAGACAGGTCACGGTGGGAATTCTGGCAGATACCCAAGACAAGCGAACGCCGGAGAGGCCAGGAAAGATTGTTGTCCGAGGGACCGGATTTCACCTGCGAGACGGCTATGTGATTACCGCAAGGCATGCCGCAGAGAAACACGAGCCTTCGACTGGTACCAGTATTCAGAAACAGATTCGTGTGCTCACAAACGATCTTCACGAACTTCCCGCCGATCTTGTGGGTGAGAGTTCATTCATGGATGTGGTGGTGTATCGAGTTGCCGAACCGCATCGCTCTAAACTGCAGACTGAGACATCATTTGCCAGGGGGGAAGTTTCTCCTGGGATGGAGGTTTTCACAGTTGGCTACCCGCTTGGTTGGGGGCCGACCATGGCCTTTGGGAGGCTCGGCAATACCAATACATTTCTGCAAACCGTCGATACTCGACTTATTCAAGCAGACCTTTCGGCCTGCAGCGGAAACTCCGGAGGTGGGCTGTTCAACATGCAAGGAGAAGTTGTGGGGGTCCTGCATGCCGTTATTCAAACTGACAAAGAGGAGTACCAGGCTCACTGTAGTCGTATGACCTTTGCTATTCCCGGAACCCTCTCGGAGCGCATCGTCAACGCAGCTCTTTCAGGAACGCCGCTTGCCTTCTCCAGACTCGGTGTCCACATGACATCGGTAAAAGACGGCACGAAGGTGCGCGTGGCTGTCAAGGAGGTCGCAGAGCCGGCGAAGACAGCAGGCATTCAGAAGCACGATGTCTTGTTGGCAATTGAGAACACGGAGATTCTGGATGGTGCTCAGTTGAAAAATTATCTCATCGAGCGTACCAGGCCAGGTCAAGAGGTTGCAGTCAAAGTCCGTCGAGTCGATACCGATCTGACATTTCATGTGGTGTTGGAGGGTGGAGGAAAGTAAGGAGTCCGCCGAGCATGCTCCTGCTTCGCAAACAGTGAGCGATCGAAATCAGTGTCGCAGAGTTTTCCGGTCTCAATATGCCGCGCAACGGCGCAGGCGATCCATGATTGCCACTCCCAAACCAACCTCGCGACATGGTTCCGCATAGATTCGATCAAGACCAAGAGAGTCCAATTTGCGAAGGGCGGCGAAGAGATTTCGTGCTGCCTCTCGGATATCATCTGTAGGGGATAAGACCTCAACAGCGGCAAAGCAGGTTTGGCTTTCTCTCGATTGCGAGATGAGCAGCAGGCCTGCCCGCTCGTTAGGCCTCAAGACTGGCCTGGTCCCGGCAGAGGTGAGAATAGTCAGGGGAGTGAGCGTTGCATAATGACGCGCCAATTGACCAGGGGCAATTGGATGATTATAGCTCGGCGGCAGGGAACAGACTGGACCAATCACGGCAGCGAGTTGTTCGAGTGTGATACTGCCGGGCCGCAATAGTTGTGGTTGAGGGCCGAGCAGCGAGACGATCGTTGATTCTACGCCGACCTGGCAGGGCCCACCGTCGAGAATGATGTCGACCTTGTTTCTAAGACTCTCGGAAACATGGCGCGCAGTCGTGGGACTCACATAGCCGAACGGATTGGCGCTGGGGGCAGCGATGGGGGTGCCTGCTTCTCTGATGAGCGCTTGCGCTATGGGGTGGTTCGGCATTCGAACTGCAACTGTCGATAAACCGGCTGTGACGAGATCAGGGACGATCGATTGTTTTGGTAAGACCAATGTCAGCGGGCCAGGCCAGAACTCATCCATGAGTGTCTGAGCCATTGGTGGCTGTGATGCGACAACGTTATCCAGTTGCGCTCGATCAGCAAGATGCACGATGAGCGGATCAAACTGTGGACGTTGTTTGGCCTCGAAGACTTTCGCTGCTGCTTCTGGGTTCATGGCATCACAGCCCAGGCCATAGACTGTTTCCGTTGGGAATGCCACAAGCCCTCCAGTCTTGATGATCCGGCCTGCCAGACGAAGGGACGCAGCGTCTGATCCTGAGAGGATAGCCCCTTTGGGAAGATTGGTCTCTGCGTCCATAGGAATGCCGTGCCGATGCCCGATCAACTATTCTTTTGCGCTCATGGTGATGATGATCGGCTGTAACGGGTTGTCTCGCTCATCACGAGGGACGCTGACGATCTTGTCGACGACCTCGATTCCACGAAAGACTTCACCAAACACCGAATAGCGGCGATCAAGACCGCTGTTGTCGTCCACGCAGATAAAAAATTGAGAGCCATTGTCGTTGAAGTCGCGTGTGCTATTACTCTCACGTGGCATTTTGGCCATGGACAAGGCGCCACGCTTGTGTGGATAGTCACTCGTCTCTGGCGACAGAAAGTACCCTGGTCCTCCAGTTCCATGGAGCAGGCGATCGGGATGTTTACTTAGCGGATCGCCGCCTTGAATAATGAACCCGGGTACCACACGGTGGAAGGTGGTACCGTCATAAAAGGCAATCTTGACGAGGTTGAGAAGGTTCTCGACATGACGTGGGGCCGCGTCAGAATAGAGACGAATCTTGATGTCGCCGAGCCTCGTCGTAATCGTGATGCGAGGGTCTTTCTTTTGAAACTGTATTTTCATGGTCTGACTGTATCAAGGCAGTCTTCTCGATAACAAGGACTGGCAACGCCGGTGTGATTGTTCCGTCAGGGCGCAAGACCATCTCTTGCGAGTCCGTCCCCTGGGCGGATGCCTAGCCACATGATCCCACCGATAAGGGCTATGACCGCGGCAAATCCGAGCGAAGCGGGCCATCCCCATTGGTGAGCGAGCCATGGTGTGAGCGTAGGCGAAAGGGCTCCGCCGAGATTGGCGCCCATATTCATGAGACCTGACAAGCTGCCGGCATGGGCAGGGGAAAGATCGCTCGTCGAAGACCAATAGGCGCCGATGGTGAAGTAGAGCCAGCCTGCGCCCAATGAGAGGCTGGCGATCGCCAGATAGGGAGACTCCACGCTCGCACCGAGCGCGATCGAGCCTGCGGCGAGCCCCATGCCGGTCATGCCCACGATCTGACGGCCTTTGGTGATGCCGTGGCGCATCGCTAGCCGATCGGTGATCCATCCACCGAGTGGACATGAGATCAGGATTGCGAGAAAGGGGGCGGCAGCAAACACCCCACCACTTAAGATGGTGAAGCCCCGCTCATTGACAAGGTAGAGATAGAACCATGACATGTAGACATACGCGACATAGCCCAGACATCCGTAACTCAACGCGAGCCACCAGACGCTCGGTGTCTTCCTGAAGGTAGTCCAAGGAATGGATGGCTGGGTAACGGGATCCGAAGCCTTAGATGGCCCTGTCTCGTGACGGTTGTGCCAGCGGTGACTTGCTGGGCGATCAGCGGCCAAGATCCACCAGATAACGGCGAGGCCTAGCCCTAAGCCGCTTGAAAGATAAAACGCCATCTGCCAGCCATAGTTGACCATAATCCAAGCGGTGAGGGGTGGAGTAATCGCCGCACCGATTCCAATTCCGCCGATGGCGATTCCGATGCCGAGACCACGCTCATGAGGGGGAAGCCAGTCAGTGACGGCGCGATTAAACGTCGGTAAGGCGGCTGCTTCGCCGACACCGAGAAGAAATCTGACCATGGCCAGTGTGCCGACGATTCCGAGCGGTCCGGCCATGAACGACGTCGCAGCAGTGGCGGTCCAAGCGGTGAAGCAGGACCACCAGACCAGTGCGATCGTCAGCACGATGCGAATGCCCCAACGATCGCTGAGCCAGCCGCCGGGGATCTGGAACAGTGCGTACCCGACGACGAACGCCGAGAAGACCAGGCCCATTTCCTGATCGGTCAGCCCCAGTGCCGGCATCATGTGCCGGGCTGTGACGGAGATGTTCACACGATCGATGTAGGTGACGACGCTGATGGCAAAGAGGAGCCCGAGAATCAACCAGCGCAGGGGGGAAGGAGGGAATGACTGAATGCGATTCGTGGGATCCGTCCCGTTCACAATGGTTCAGACAAGAGCCGCTGGCACGAACGGTCTTTAGGCTTTGGTAAGGTTCTCGGCTGAAAGAAATCGGTGACCACCCCTTCGGAATGGGGCGGTCACCAAAACGACTATTTGTTGATGATCTCGAGTAGCTCGACTTCGAACACTAAAGTGGATCCCGGCTTAATAGTCGGTGGTGATCCCGCGTCACCATAGGCCAGATTGGCCGGACAAACCAGTCGGCTTTTTCCACCGACCTTGATCTGCTGGACGCCTTCCGTCCAACACTTGATGACTTTGTCCAGCGGAAAGGTGGCCGGCTCTCCTCGCTTGACGGAACTATCGAATACCGTCCCATCCGTTAATGTGCCATGATAATGAACCTTGACCGTATCCGTTGCCTTTGGCGTCGCACCAGCGCCTGGCTTGATGGGGGTGATGACGATGCCGGATTCCGTCTTAGTCGCCCCTTTCTCCGCAGCCGCTTTCGTGAGAAATGCGGCACCCGCCTTCTTTTCACCCTCGGCGACCTTCGCGAGGCGAGCCTGTTGCAACAGTTGAATTTTTGGTCCAAATGTTTGGAGATCGACCTTTTGAGGGCGCTTGAGCACGCCGTCGGTCATACCGTGCTTGACCATATCAAGTTCGGTCTCGCTCAAGGAAAAAGTTCCTAGTGATTGACTGATCGCTAATCCAAGGGCATACAAAGTTTTCTGGTCATCGGTACTTGGATCCGACGAAGCTGCGAGCACCGGAGCCGTAAGGAGACACAGCCCAGAGGCCAAGCAGAGGGCATGAATTCGCATGGATGACATGGATGAGTGGTCCTTTCTTATGAGGGGCTAATGTAGATCGTAAGAATACGATACGCGTTCTCATCTCACAACAGAAATCTTACAGCACTGCGCACAAAGGAAGCCGCAGGTTGACTATCTAGAGAGATGTGAATCGGAAAGAGTGGCGGAGAGGGAGGGATTTGAACCCTCGGTAGAGATTTTGTCCCTACGGCGGTTTAGCAAACCGCTGCCTTCGGCCACTCGGCCACCTCTCCACGTCACAATTCAGAAGGGTCACGCCGCATCCACAACGGAAGCCGTCGATAGGGCGGGAAATCGCTAACGCGGAGGCATTTTACCTCAGCCCATGTGAAGGGTACAAGAGCGGAGTCAGGGGTTCGCGACCCTCATGAGACCAGGTGCATGTTCAGAGACGCCGGTGTGCGGAGCCTACTGAAGCTCTGCTGCGGGGAGGTACGGGAGTTGCCGCCCAGAGAAAAGTAAATACAGGTCAGGCGGCGGTCTTCTCCGACTGATGATTCACGGCGTTCACGAAGGCTTCCGACCGTATCATCACCCCATTTTTGAATGTCACGCTGGAGGTCACCAAGGGTAATAGCTCCGGCGCATGCAGCTTCCGGCACGACTTCTCGGCGACCCGGAGAATTTTCCACATGGTCGCCTTGGCTCCCTCGACGCGTTTATAGCGTCGGGAGGCGCTTGTACGGAGCTGCATCGAGTCAAACGGCGACACCACGATGTTCGTCGTGCGGAGATGACGCCAATGCTCCTGCGGAAACGTATAGAAGGTTACCATTCGCTCCCAGTCCCGCAGCAGGGTCTCGACTGCTTTTCCCTCCGTCTTCCGGTATGTCCGTACGAATTTGTCTCGCCGCCGCTCACATTCGGCTTGTGTCTCGGCATAGGCCATCGCCTTCAGCAGCTCCCTCGCCTTCGGCCGAGCATCCTTCGGGAGTGTCTTGAGGACACTGGCGATCTTACGATTCCAGCACCCTTGCTGCTCACCGGAGGGATGGATCTCATCTAAGGCCGCCCACAAGCCGAGACGCCCATCGGCCACTGTGAGCCGTGGGAATGTGAGGCCGCGGTGCTTGAGGTCGCGCAGGAGCTTGAGCCAACTTTCCTTGCTCTCCCGCTTCCCGCTGTCACAGGCCAGTACAATCCTCTCGCCGGTGATGAGCGTGCCTACGATCGTGAGGAGTGCGCTCTTGTGATCCTCTATGCCTGCCTTTACATAGAGGCCGTCGGCCCACCAGTAGGCGACTTCAAGATGTGACAGATCCCGTTTCCTCCACACGTCATACTCCAGCTGGAAGAACATCTTGAGACGTTGGATCGAGGTTGCCGGCATCGGCGCACCTTCGCCCAACAGATTTTGCAGCGCCCCATCGAAGTCTCCCGTGGACAGCCCCTGCACGTACAGGTCTGAGGGCATACAACCGACCTCCCGAGGCCGCCGAGTGAGCAGCGGGAGGACCTTGCCCTCAAAGCGCTCGGCGAGGTCCAGTATCCTCGGGCGAAGGACCGTGACGGTCCCACCGGTCACTGGAGACTGATCAGGTTTTCCACAACCATGCTGGCTTCCGGCAGGCAGATCAACTGGCGCCACCGTACATCGGTGCTCTGGCTGGACGCCATCGAGGAACGTGGTGACGTCCTTCTCCTGGATCTTGTGCCGCTGGACCATGATCTTCCCTCTCACCCACTGCTTCGGCGTGTCATTCCACATCGCGCGTGACACGACCTTCCCGTGGCAGACTCGCTCAAGCATGGCGGCGTATCCGTTCCCCCCAGTGACAACCAAGGCGGTGGTTGAGGGCTCACCAGGATGGCTGCGTCGACGCGTGCCCATTCCCGCCCATAACGACGAGATCCATCGGCACAGGTGCGGGCGAAGTGATCCCAGGCCCACGATGAGTGGTCGTATGAGCTCAACGAATTGCGTGAGAAGACTTGAGTGACTCGTCACTGGAACAGTGTTGTCCAGGAAGAAGTCGGTTTGTTCTTCCGCTTTCAGGAGAGAGGTTGTGTACCGAACTTCGACATGACTTGGTCGCACGACACCACTGAGGGACAGCATCTGGAGCGTCTGACGTCTATGCCGTTTGCGGTCGAAGTATGTCTGGACGTAGTGAAGCGCCATCTCATAGCCTCCGCGATGGTTGCTCTGATGATTCAGATTTGAGAGGTTTGGAATTAGGTCCATAAGATGCTCTTGAACTCGCCTTCCAAGTTCGTTGGATGACTGCATCGGCGGCAACGAACAAATAAGCTCGAAGCATCTGCTACACTCGTGCTTCTGAGGACGAGTTGATAGGTGTTCTCCCCGCAGAACGGACATGCCTTTCCATGAACCTCTTTCCGGATAGGTCTTGCCGTGTCTTTGTGTTTCCCCATTGTTGTCCTCCATGCGAGATGGCTCTGGTGTCGTTCGACTGGCCTCAGGATAAACCGCTAGGGGTGAGTCGAAAATACCGAGGAGGTACGATGACATGAGCCAAAGAGGGGCCATTCATTTCGAGGCTACATCTGAAGTGGTTAGTCGTGTTTCTCTGCGGTCGGTATGCATCTTTGGCAGGTATCCGTGAACATGGATTATGGGTGAAGGTAGGCCTCTTCGGGAGGAGAAGAAGCCTCTTGCTGCGTGTGGGTGGGCATCCACAGCAGCGACCTTCACCCAAGTCTCATTTCACTAAGAATTTGTGTAGAAGATACGCTGGTCACTCTGCTACACGAGCGTTACTGAGGCGATGCTGTTCTCATGCACGAATCAAGATCTGCTCGCTCTTCCTGCGAGAAGACAGTAAGGACCGATCCTCAACGGCAACGAACTGTCTGAGACGCGTTTGGTCCTCGGGTGACGTAATGAGTAATTCGACCTTGATCCAATGATGCTTCACCCATTGGACTTCTGCTAATTCAACAAAGATGCAGGAGCTTTCATCAGGTAGCCACAGGCGAAGTTTGACGTAGTCACCGGGGTGCAGGCGTTCTGGTTGTGAAATGGTGGGGGAGGGGGACGAGAGGTCATAGATGCAGCCATCGCCTGTCAAACCTTCATCTTTGGTCGATAGGATGCAGTCGATTTCGATTTTTGAGAGCAATGCTGTAGGCATATTTTCTCCTCTTACTCAGAAGTCAGTAACTTAGACAACATAAACAGCCCTGTAACCCGCATGAATGTTGGATGTGCTGTCGTTCAAATTGCTGACTTCTGAGTAAAGGGAGGCTCAATGATGTTTGCACGGTAATACAGGATGGGAATTTGGACTACTACCCTGGTAGGTGGTGAGGCCCAACTAAGGTGGTAGCACGAGCGTGGTGATCGTACGCGGAAGCTATCGGTCTATGGCCAGACAGCACACTGGTACTGGCGGAATCGACCTATGAGGTGTGAGGCACAAGCGCGGGAGAACACTAAAGTTGAAGAAATATGGCGGAGGGGGCGAGATTTGAACTCGCGGATGAGTTACCCCATCTCCGGTTTTCAAGACCGGCACGTTCGGCCGCTCCGTCACCCCTCCATACCAAGCTCGCTCGACCCGGAGCATACTGTTCCTTCAAGCAGTTACGAGATTGCGCAGTATACGGTTTCCCATTGGGTTTGGTAAACACCCATTCGCTTTTCTTCGGAAGCGGTTTTGAGGTCGCACAAGAGATGCAGGACCAGTGCACGGCAGTTCTGAGGTATCATCTTTA
>JAOUMR010000130.1 GCA_029881435.1 Nitrospira sp. | reverse complement strand
CTCGGGATGCAGCCGCTGCATCCCGAGAATACCCTTCAACAAGCGGCCTTCAGCATGTGCGGGGCATTTGCTCAGCAACTTCTCCAATTGCAGGTCGGCCGCCAAAAAGTCCTGCTGCTCCAGATACCCACGGACGACTTGAAGACGCACAGGTAGGTCCTCCGCCAACTCAAGATAACGGGCAAGAAATTTCACCTGCAAGGCTGGTTCCTGCAGGTGCTCACACACCATCGCCGCCCAAGATAATACAAATCGGTCATGCGGCCAATCATCAACCATCCAGAGTTCCCGTCTGACCGCCACCCAATCCTTTTTTAGCGCTGCGGCTTGAGTCGCCGCCACATGGGCCCAGGCGGCGCGATCATGGACATCACTGATCGGGATCAATCGGGTGGCAAATTTAGCATCTTGAGGGCTGCCGACTAGTTTAAGTCCGTCACGGTGATAGTGAAGATCTTCATCGCCAAGCCACCAATGGGAGCCCCACCGCTCCCTGAGCAATTGACTATTGCGTTCATCGTTATCTTTCCGGCCTGGAGTTTGGCTTTCTAGGTGATAGACCACACTTCGGGGCTGGTAGACGACATGGTAACCACTCTGCCGAACTTTCAGACAGAGATCGACATCTTCGAATCCATTGATAAAGCTTTCGTCAAATCCATGGAACTTCACAAAAAGCTCTCGGCGAATCAACATACAGGCCGCTGTAACTGCCTGAAACTCACGCCGTTGATTGATACCGGGGTCGGCGCTCGATGCTGATTGATAGATGTGATAGGGACTTAAAGGGGCCCGCATGAATACCACCCCGGCATGCTGAATGGAGCCATCCGCAAAGAGCAACTTGCTACCCACTATACCCACTTCTGGGTGCTCCTCTACCTCACTCACCAACGGTTTCAGCCAGTCCAGCTGCGGGATTGTCTCATTGTTCAGGAACACGAGATACTTCCCGCGTGCTGCCAGAGCCCCTTGGTTGCAGGCTTTGGCAAATCCGAAGTTCTCCTGGTTGCGGATTATTTGAACATCTCCACCGAGTGTCGAAAGGAAGGAGACCGTGTCATCAGTTGAGTGGTTGTCGACCACAATAAGTTCCCAAGAGATATCCTGGGTGGTCTTGGCTAGAGCCTCCAGACACTGTCTCGTAAGCTCACACCGATTCCACACCGGAATAATCACCGAGCAGGTATATAGTGACGCGGAGGCATCGACTGCGGTGGACGCCGATACGGCGCGGTCTTTCAGATAGGTCTCTCGCAGCCGACGCTCCTCCGGTCCAGCAATCTCCGCCCGATTCGATAAACCATCCGGCGAGCGCCAGTACAAGCCTGTTACCACAGGGATATGCAGCATGTGGTGCTGAGCCCCTACCCGAATCCAGAAATCCTGATCACCAAGAGCAATGTAACTTTCATCAAAATAGCCAACAGTCTCATGCAGCGTTCGACGCCACATCGGATGAGGGCCGATTGTGCAGTGCGTTAAAAGGTACTCGTACGAGTACTCCGGCCACTGCCAAATACCGCTCCGCTGGTGCTGCTTAAATGTTTGATGAGGGAGATCCGTCAAGTAAGTATCTCCATAGGCAAGGGCGACTTCAGGATGATCCTCCAGAGTCTTTGACAGAATCTCATAAGCATCAGCACATAACCGATCGTTCGTACTGAAGGGAGTAATATAGCGACCGCGTGCGAGTTTGAGTGCACAATTCCATGCGGCATAGACGCCGATTCGAGTCGCAGTGCGGAGATAGATGATGTTCTTATACCGCTCCTGGTATTCGGACACGATTGTACCTTCTTGTTCAGGAGAGGATGCATCCACGACGATGATTTCCATCCGATTCATGATCGTTTGCCGCTCCAGATCATCCAAGCATTCGCGCATGAAGCTTTGCGCTGCGTAGCTTGAGACGAGGACTGAGATCAGCGGCTGGTCCGCTGGTGTCGATCCTGCAGACTGAGCCGTGGATTGAGGACTGCGTTCTCGCTTCAAGAACAACGCATTTCCGTGTGTGGGAGAAGCGGCGCTCAGCGGCGCAAAGGAGACAAGGCTGTGATCAACTTTCATGATCTTAACGAGGTCATCCAGACATTTCGCCCCTTCATAGACCTCTTCCAGACTGGCCTCGACATAGAGCGCTGCAAGTCGTCGTTTGAGCTTTTCGGAAAGAGAAGACAGAATCTGATATTCAGCCCCCTGCACGTCAAGCAACAGCATGTCCGGCTCTACCAAGTGGTGCTCCTCGATCACCCGGTCCAGAGTTCGGCAATTAACGGAGATCGAACGCACTTCATGAACATGCGGAAAGATGTCCTTGTGTTTGCCTAAGCGGAGGAGAGAACTGGATTCGCCGTCGTTGTTCGTCAAAAAGAATTCGCTCGTGCCATCTTGATCGGACAGGGCATAGGAAAACACTTTTACTCGTGAATCGATCCCCTCAAAGCTTCGGAGAGTGTCGGCTAAGCTGGGGATCGGCTCGAATAAATAGATGTGCTCGAGATTGGGAAACACCCGGTCGAAGAGTGCTCGTTCTTGGAACCGATGAGCTCCTCCAACATAGAGTGTGTGTATCCCTGAAGCGACTTCTGTTCCATGAAGCGACAACAATAAATCATGCTGCGAACCAGTCATAATAGGACCTTGCTTTTCCTGGCGGAGCAACGGCTCACTCAACGCGAAATGCGGTGCAGGAATCGGAGCACTCTGCTGCCTCGCTAGTCCATCGGCTGCCTTATGATCACTCACTTGGTCGGAACAGTAGGCGTCCCACTCGTCGTCCAACGAGATACGGTAATGGGCATTCGCCTGCCCCGACAGTCGCGCCTGCAATGAGGTTTGAGCGAGGAATGTCACTTGCGGTGTCATGTCGAGTGCATCTTCAAACCCCCACCGAGCAGCCGGTACGATACTTGTGACCCCCCGATGCGCATCGCCAAGAGCCCGGAGGTAAGGCACAAAACAATGGCGCAGCGCCAGGAGAGTGAGCGGATAGTGGGCGTGAGCGACCGGCAAAGCCACTTCCGGCACGACAAGCTTGAGGGAGTGAAAATGGTAAAAAATGACCGAACTCTCGTCGATCAGGAGGCAATCTTCCTCGGAAAGTCGAATGGTATAGCGGTCATGATTCCACGGCCCTACTCCTCCGCCAGGATTCTTCAGGACCACCACGCCTCGGAAGCGAGTGGGCCAATCGTTGAGATAAAGCTGGTCTCCCATCTTTCCATTTTCGTAGCGAGCGAAACACCACTCGAGACAGCGCTCCCGCCACCATCGCAGAGCCGCAAGTCCGTTGGAATCGCGCCGGAACGACAAGAGTCCGACGTTATACCGCCCGTTGCTTTCAGCAAGATAGGCCTGTTTTTGTGAAAAGCGATGCTCATGGATCAGAATGGAGCCGGACCCCAGTTCATCAAACATTGGCTGAGGAGAGGAAAAGAAGAAGAGATCGGCATCAAGATAGGTCAGGTGATTCACCGCACGGTTCCGTTCCAGGATACGAAGGATGATCGTCGGTGTCATGGTCCAGTAATATTCGACTAGAGTTCGCGTGGGCTTGACGGCCAACAGCTCTTTGTCCCGGGCTTCGATCTCGTGCGCTGGAACTAGCTGCACGTTCGGCAACGCAAGTGCGCGCAAGACGATGAGGGTCATTTCGTCCATACAGACGACAAAGATCTCCCAATTCGATGTTTCCGTCCTCCGCAACGATTCGATCAGTGCCAACCCGCGCGTAAGGTACTTTCGGTCGAAGTAGGTGCAATAATGACGCATCATGACAACGCCCCCTGCGATCGATGAAACGGTGGCTGAATCACTGGTGAAGTCGGTTCTGACCAAGCCTGCAATCGTTCACAGACCACCTGTACCTGCTCATCAGTCAAATCCGGATGACAAGGAATCGTGAGGAGACGCTCATACAGCGCCTCCGTAACCGGCAATCGGTCTGCCCCAGCAATCCGCCCCACATAGGCCGGTTGCCGATGCACCGGTATCGGGTAATGCAGCGCTGTCGCAATCCCCGCTTCGGAGAGATACCCTGCCAAACTATCGCGCATATTGCTTTCCAGGACGAACAGATGCATCGCGTGAGTGGTGTCGGGAATGGCGTATGGCGAGACGGCGCCCGTTGATATGAGCGCATCACAATATCGCTCTGCAATGGTCCGCCGCTTCTGGTTGCGACGATCAAGATGACAAAGTTTTACTCGGAGAATCGCTGCCTGTAGCTCATCAAGACGGGAATTGATTCCAATCTCGTCACTGACGTACCGTTCGCGCCAGCCATACTGGCGCAAGGAGCGGAGCCTCGCATCGATGGTCCCATCGTTGCTGACCACTGCTCCAGCATCCCCGATCGCACCCAAGTTTTTTGTCGGATAGAAGCTGAATGCCGCAGCATCGCCGAATGTTCCGACTTTCCGACCGCCGATGGCTGCACCGTGCGCTTGAGCACAATCTTCGATCACGAAGCATCGACATTGCCGCGCTACGCAAAGAATCTGTTCCATCGCGGCCGGTTGACCGTAGATATGCACGGGAACAATCGCACGGGTACGTGGAGTGATTGCCGCCCTGAGCAGGTTTGGATCCATACATCTCGATCTTGGATCGATATCGACAAATACAGGAATGGCTCCGATTGCCTCGATGGCAACGATAGTAGCGACCGCGGTGTGAGAGACGGTCACGACTTCATCACCGGGTTCAACGCCTGTTGCCTTCAGCGCTAAGGCGAGTGCGTCTGTTCCACTCGCCACCCCAACGCAATTGCATGCTCCAAGATACCCCGCCCACTCTTTTTCAAAAGATTCCACTTCCCGGCCAAGAATGTAATGGCCCCCGCATAACACGCGCTCGATGGCCGCAAGAATGATCTCGCGGTCGCTTCGTACTTCTGCGCCTGGGTCGGCAACTTGGATTGCACTAGGCCGCGGCGGCTGAAGGCCAATATCGGTGGCCATGTTTCCCATAATAGTTCAGCGTCCGTTCTAGACCGTCGGCCAACGAGACAGAGGGTTTCCAGCTCAATTGACCGCTGATCTTCCGAACATCTCCGTAGTAATCTCCAATATCGATGGACTTCCGTTCAGAAGGGAACGGGACCAACTGGTAGCTCCCACGCCCGTGACATCGTATTAACAACTGAGCAGTTTCTTTAAGATTAAGCGGGTGTTCGTCTCCGAGGTTATATGTTTCACCATCGGCCTCGTCGGACAGAGCCGCCAGCAGCAGCGCATCAACGACGTCATCGACATAGTTGAAATCCCTCACCTGTGCTCCGTCCCCGAAAATAGCAATAGGTCGACCTTCTAGAAGATTTCGAATCCAGATACCGAGAAATGTTTGTCGCGCATCGACCACACGCATCCGAGGCCCATAGGTATTCGTCAAACGAAGGACGACCGCCCGAATTCCGTACACGCGATGGTAGAGCTGGTGGTACAACTCACCCGCCAATTTATTGATGCCATTCACATCCACCGGATCCAGCGGGTGCTGCTCGTCGACCGGTAAATAGCGCGGCTTGCCGTAAATCTGGCGTGTACCGGCAAACACAATCTTGACGTCCCGGTTGTGGTGCCTGCAGGATTCCAGAATCGACAACTGAGCTTTGACATTGATATCCAAGTCAGGGCACGGATGATCCATCGAATCTACATGACTGGTTTGACCGGCAAGGTTGAAGAGATAGTCCGTATCCCGCAACAGATACTTCATGGCATGCTCGTCACGAACATCGGCAATATTGACACAGACCTGATCTCGCACCGGTTCGATATTCCAGAGATGCCCCCCATACTCTGGAATCATGCTGTCAACCAGCGTCACCTCGGCACCTTCACGAACGAGCCTGATGGCCAGATTCGACCCGATAAACCCAAGTCCCCCGGTAATCAGTACGCGCGCACCGCGAAGACGGCTTGATATGTTATTGGGGAGCGCGAAAGACATAGGTGACTTCTAACTCGTCTCGTTCAGGTTCACTGCCAATCCTGTGCATTGTGATGAATTCCATTCCAACATTCCGACAGAGGCTTAGGAATTCCTCCTCATTGAAACGAATCTCAAACGTTTCGACCCCGTACGCGAATTTCGTGAAGTGTTTGGTCTCCGCTCGGCGCGCAATCGGGGTGCGGTGGAAAACCACGGCTTCCGAGGCCACCCTTGCCGCCTCTGCAATGTGCAAGGCGTACTCACGCACATGCAGCAGAACGCCGGACGAAATAACAATGGGAATGGATCGTTCTTGAAAGCGAAGGGCGCTGCCATCTCCGATCTCGAATCGGACCCCGGGGTAGTACGCACGGGCTAACCGGATCATGGCATCGGAAAAGTCGATACCTAGATAGGCAAGACGTGTAGTGAGGAGATATTCAAGAACCTCATAGTAGTAGCCACTTGCGCAGCCAATCTCCAGTAACTCGATGTTCGGCCTGACATATGGACGGAGCGACTCGGCTAAAGTCCTAAACACGTCCGGAGGATCCCCTCGATACATGGCGGACAATTCGTGCTGAACCAACGCTCGTTGCTGTAGGGGAATGCGATCTGACTGCCAGGATTGCGCGAGCTCGACTGTGACTTGGCCAGGTTCAATTTCTTTACGACCATAAGAGATCCGCCCTAGGTCAGGATCCGGCAGACGATTGGCTCCAATTTTCATCTCCAGATGTCGATCCAGAAGCTCTGCCGTATGGCGCATCCGCGCTTCGTAGGTATGATCCCGAAGCGTTCTTGCCTGTCCACGCTTGGCGATTGCCGACGCCTCGTCATGATGGTTCAAATAATACGCAATCATATCCGCACATTCCGCGACGGACCGGTAGGCGACGACTTCGTCGCCGATTTCAAAAAGGTCGTTGAGATTGTCTTTATAGTCCGTAACGAGCAAGGCCCCACATCCGGTAGCTTCAAACAATCGCATGTTGTTCGCATTCGATTGGGCCACATCGATATGATGGTTGACGGTGATGGTGGACCTCGCAAGCACTGTGAACATGTCTAAACCCCAAACATCGCCATGAAGTTGGTTCGCCTCGACTCCATGTTGTAGTAAGGCCTGCGTCCCATACCCCCAGAAGTGAATCGGTGATGATTTGGCTAAAGCAGTCAGAAGTTCATATCGTCCTTCATGGGCGGGAGACACCCCACCGACAAACGTCAGTGCATGATCCCGCTGATGCCTGCCCAAACGCTCGAGCACCCTCGGATCGAATGCCAACGGCTGATAGTAAGCCACGCGCCCCTGTCGTCGGAACGTCTCAACAAAATGGGGGAAGGAGGAGATCAGAACGTCGAATCCATCGAGTTGTGCGTGAGGGGGAATAGGCGAAGCGATCTGACCGACGATGAGATCGACATGTGGACGAGCCTCGGCCATAAATTCTCTGGTTGCGACATTCAGATCCTGCAAATACAGAACTTGTGGCCGTACTTGCGCAATCTGATCAAGCGCAGTACGCAGCGGCGCGGACGCAGGATCACAAGCACGTTCGAGCGCCCATTGGCGCTGAAGTGATGGACAATTCGCGATCACGTCCTGGGCCGCCCATCCCGCCGCTCGCAAGCCGAAGGAATAGAAATCGCTATCACCGAAACAAGCTGCTTGGAGCGCGGCATGTTGCGATTCGTAAGGCGCCGAGAGCAGCTCCGGGCGCCTCCGGTAATGTTGTTCCAGGAACCCAGGGTAGTAGGTATTCACAAACAAGCAGGTTGGCTGGACTCGTGTAGAAAGTGATGGTGAGGAAGCTCTTGCCACCGTGTGACCGGCGACAGGATGCGTTTTCAAAGGTACGCGCGACGCGGTCACTCTCTGGTCGTTCTGCGCCACATTTTCTGACGCCATCGGTGGCGCAAACGAGGATCTGGGTCGGATCGTACGTTCTACCCGTTCCAACCACCACCGCGCCGACGCGTGAAGAGCTGGACGCACTCTTCCGCTAAGCAATCCCTTCCCTTCCCAACGGATTCCTTCCCATTGGACATACCCCAACCGGTCCCATTGATCAGCCGTATCAAGTTCACTGTCGCGAAGTCCGTCATCGACAATAACTACGGCATTGGGATCCACAAATTCGCTGACGAGTGGAACTGTTCCGAAACGGATACCGTTTTCCCCTGCCGGGCCGTCGATGAGAATCAGGTCTGGACGCACACTGCCAAGGAACTGTTCGAGGACTTCCGTCGGTAGGTTGTAACACCGGACAACCCGTGACCCGATGGTCTGGAGAACGAGCTCTGCATGGTGAAAGCGGACCATACCGACAAGATCATGCCGTTGAAGCACCGCTCTGGTTTGTTCGATATGATTCGCGGCTTGATCGATACTGAATACGCGCGGCATTGAAGAGTCACCATGCAGGCGCGTCATGATCCATGCCAGGGCGAGAGAACTCGTTCCGCTCCCGAATTCCAGTATGGCGGAAGGGCGATACTCTTCAATCTTCTCTATAAGGTACTCCACGGTTTCCGCACAGAGAGCCCATCCGCCCAAGGTTTCAGAAGCCATAAGTCGTTCAAGCTCGACGTGTTGGAATTTCCACGGTCGTGAGGGGATGCATTGAAACAACATGGCAAGCGGATCCTCTTTCCCCAACTCGATTGCCAACTGATCTCGCATAGAGAGGCAGACCTCGAGCGGCATCCAGGCATCCTGAAAGAGTCTCGAAGCCTCCATGACCAATGCCAGAGCGGTTTTCTCTGAGCGAGTAGGAACGTCTGAATGGACAGACACTCCCCCCTCAGCCACATGTGACAGAACTACGCGTGGTTTCTGCAAACTATGCATTTCAGGCTCACAAGATTGTCCTGCAGACGACACTGTGCGGAGCATGCACTCCAAGTCTCGTGCCAGCTGCAATTGGGGTTGGGCAAAAGAAATCAGCTTGTTCAAATGAGGGAAAGTTCACCACTTCCCCTATACCTCGGCAAGATTTGCCCGCCCCTGTGGAAGAATCAGCCGGTATCCAGACGAAGACGAGCCCGACTACGAGGTGAGGAATGAGGCGCTATTTTTTTGGCAGACACACTGTTCGATGGCGTTGCGGACCGATCCGCCCCACCCTCGATATTCGATGTACTCCAGCTTGTTGAAGCGAAACTCGACAC
>JAOUMR010000129.1 GCA_029881435.1 Nitrospira sp. | reverse complement strand
TTGAACTCAAAAACCTTGTCGTTCACTCCAATGTGGTGTCGATCCGCGAACTCTAGCTTGTCTCCTACACGAAATCAAGGCTACAATCCTCGGCCATGCTCACCTCCAGCTTCATCTTCCTTCCAGGAGTGGGACGTGCCACCGAGCGACGATGGTGGAACGAAGGTCTACTTGACTGGAATATGTTCCTGAACCAATCGTCCGTCCCAGGTCTCTCTGCTAGCCGCAAAGACTGGTACGACGGTGAACTCCATACGGCACGACAACTAGCCGACAACAGACACTTTCAGTCGTTCGCGACGCGACTCCCCCGGCGTGAGCATTGGCGGCTCTACGACGTGTGCCGATCCCGCACGGTCTATCTCGACATTGAAACCACCGGCGCACCGCCGGAACAGGGCGATGTGACGGTCGTCGGACTTCATTGCAATGGAACGACCGTGAGCCTGGTCAAAGAGGAAAACCTGACCACCGAGCGATTGCAGACTGAACTTGATGCATGCGACATGCTCGTGACATTTTTCGGATCGGTCTTCGATGTTCCGTATCTCCATGCTATATTCCCGAGACTCCGTTTCCCTTCTTTGCACTTTGATCTCTGCTTCGGGGCACGACGACTTGCCTTGCGTGGAGGGCTCAAACACATCGAACGCGAACTGGGGATTGACCGACACGCGAGCATTCGTAACCTTGACGGCCTTGATGCCGTCCGCCTCTGGCTTGGGTGGCGCCAGGGTGACGCCATGGCTCGCGAAACCCTGCTGAATTACAACCGAGCGGACACCGAAAACCTCATCACCCTCGCCGACCGGTTGTATGAGGAAATGGTCTTGCGTTTCGGCCCTTCTTCACTTTCGTCTGCACTTCAACCGGCATATGCCCGATGAGTAGGTGGACCGGCATCGGCCGCACCGAGGTTGGCCTCGTCCGAACCGTCAACCAAGATGCATTCGCAGTAATCGATGATCACGTAGTTTGGGCCGTTGCGGACGGCATGGGCGGCCATATTGGAGGGGACATCGCCGCTCAAACAGCCATTAGAACGGTCGAATCCCAAGCGGCATCATTGAGCGAGGCCCTTCGCAACGGCCACGCGCCACCCACCGATGTGCTGACGGAGCTGATCAACCGAGCCCACGAGACAATCCTCGATCAAACCAAGTCACAACCGAAACTGAAAGGGATGGGGACCACGATCGTGATGCTGGCTATTGCGACCACGCAGGTTCCGGTGGCCTACCTCGCCCATGTCGGGGACAGTCGCGCCTACCGATTTCGATCCGGCACATTGACGCCGTTGACCCGAGATCATAGCTTGATTGAGAAATACCTGGAGCGCGGAATCCTCACACCCCAAACAGCCAAAACCCATCCTGAGCGGCATGTCCTGACGCGCGCCTTGGGCATCCCACGAATGGCGACTCCAACCATTGGCGCCTTCCCGATTCAGGAAGACGATGTTGTAGTACTCTGCTCGGATGGCTTGACAAAAATGCTGGAGGATGACGACATCCAACGAGTTCTTACCCAAGGCGAACTAGACCCCACACTCCTCTGTAATCGGCTCGTGAGCACAGCTCTCGATCGTGGAGGAGAAGATAACGTAACGGTCGTCGTGGTCGCTCACCGATAGTCTCCATATCAGTTGACTGTTGACATGGTTCATCAGGCCGTGTACGTTCCCGGGTCGTCTTCCTCTTGTCACATCCATGGAGACTTGTATGCGCCATCGGGAGTCGTTTGTCTGCGTAAGCCTACTTCTAATTTCTAGTCTCTCAACTTCGGTTATCGCCTCGGAACCCGCTGACCCGGAGAGTGCCATTCGCCAGATGGTGCGCGCCAACGCCGACAAAGATCTCCCGACGCTGTCTCGCCTCATGGCACACGATGCCGACATCACCAGCTACTCCGTCGGCGGACGAAAGTACGTCGGCTGGCCTGAGTTCGAGCGTGAAATGCGTGAAGAGTTCGTCAATACCAAGAAAATTGAGATTCCGATCACCGAACTCAAGGTCTGGACCAAAGGTGACTTGGCCTGGTTTACGATGGAGCTCGACTATATCCGCTACGTCGGCGAGGGATCGGAGGTCAAGCGAACTGTACTACCACTGAGAGAAACCGGTGTGCTTGAACGTCGCGCCGGTTGGTGGCAGTTGTTGTCTTGGCATGAATCGTTTCGATCGGCTCAGTTGGGTGGTCCTCTTGCATCCCCCTCAGCAGGCGCCGGATCGCATCGTCTCGTCAGCGATGCCGCCACGACGGCGATGCCAGATGTCAGTGGAGAATGGGAAATTCTCGAAGTCGAGGACGAAAAACGATACAAAGCAACATTGGATAAGAGTGGGAATGGTCCCTATACCCAGCACGGTGGACGCTTCGTGACCACCAAATTCGCCGACCGACTCTGGCAGGGTACGTGGCAACAACCTGGAAATGATCGTGAAGGCGGATTTGAAGTTCTTCTAGCAGAAGACGGCGTTGAGGCGAAAGGCATCTGGTGGTACACGCGTGTGGGCAACCATAAAAATATTCCCCCTCGGGAGCATGGTGGTACATATGAATGGAAGAGACTGACGCCTAAGCCAGCGACTGCCCAATGAACAGTTACAATCTCTTCGGCCACACTACCTAATTCGGAGCCTGGTCCCAAATTATCGTTTTCACTTCCTGTGGGAGGTCTTATGCGCGCATTCCTCATTTCTCTGATTACTGCTGTGTTCATGGTTACGTCAGCTTACGCGGATGGAGGTCACAACCACCATGCCGTCCCGACACTAAAAAAACAGGTAGGCTCAAAGATCACCTATGGAGAAAACACTGCGACCCTGACCTTCGGCCCGATCGATCTTCCAGCCGGCCATTCTGAAGGCGACATGGGCGACTCCATGCCTCGCTTCAATTTTCAGCTCCCTGAAGACAAGTATTTAATCGGCTTTAAGTCGGCTCTTTCTACGGTCGATGGGAAGGAATTGCCCAGAAACTACCTGCACCACATCCTGATGATCAACAACACCAAACCCAGCGTATCCTGCCCCGGTGAGCCGCTCTTCTTCGGTGGAGCCGGACTTGAAATGGCCGAGACACAATTTCCCGATGGATACGGCGTAAAGCTTTCGGCAACCGACAAGTTAATGACGGTTGTCGCGTTCTACCACGGAGCCCCTCCTACCAAGGATGTCATCGCAACCTTTACGATGTATTTTGCCCCGAAGGTCAAGCCGGTCAAAGAGATGGAGATCTATCAGGTCGGCGTCAACATCGTCTGCTTCACCAAATTTGGCGATCGTCCTGCGGATCAGACAGATGAAGGGATTGAAATCGGGCCGGGTGTCCAAGTCCGTACGGCACCATTGAAGTTTGGGATGGACGGCTGCGTCAAATACGCGTATCCACACGGCCACGACGAACTGCTTCTGATTGCATTGGAGAATAAGACGAAGAAGCAAACCCTACTTCGGACTGTGCCGGATGTTGAGCGAGACGGAACGCTCCGAGAATTCTTACCGCATCAAGTCTACAAAGACGGCCAGGGATTTCCTATCTCCAAGGACGATGACTATCAAATGGTGATGGTTTACCACCATTCTCTGCAGAAAGATGAACCACAGCACGGAATGGGCAACTACTTGCTCTATATGACCCCTGGCTCGTGCTCACCACAGAGCGCTTCCGCTACCCCTTAGGATAGTGTTTCACGTGCCCACCGGCCAAGCTTGGACCGGTGGGCCTCCTCACTGCCTAGTCCAGCCTAGAGCTCTCTAAAATCTTGAAGCCAGTCTCGGTTGAAACATCAGCCCACGCTGTACCTATCTGCTCCCACCCCTGCATGAAATCCAAAATCCGTTGGGTGAAAAGATACTTGGCATGTATACTCATCACACTAGTGATCATACGTAATCCTATTATTTTGCGCCATACGACCTGCATGATGTCCTGCTTGGCACACCCATGACAGCTTCCAGAACCTCTCAGGCAACCACACATCAATTCGACGTGTGGCCACTTCAGAAACTGGCGCACTTCATGCAGGACATGGGGCACCCCATTAGCCTACCCGCCGTCGCGGAGCGCATTCTTGCGGGACTCTTGGAAGTATCCCAAAGCTCTCATGGGGCTCTGTATCTACTTGACCACGACCAAGAACAATATCGCCATGTGCGGTCCTATGGACAACTCGACACTCATTCTGCACCCTCTGTTGTCGCTCTCTCCGACCCACTTATCCAGACACTCGTCCAATGCCAGCAGATCCTGGCCCCTGCCAACCCCGCTTCAAATTCATCTATGTTCTCCGTGGAAGCTGCCACAACCACTCTGCTCGGCACTTTTCCCCTAAATTTAGCTATTCCACTCGTAACTCAGGGACGCATGATTGCGTTCGTTGTTGTCCAATCTCAAATGGAAGCTGATCACAATTTGCTGAGGAAGGAACTCCTGCTTGCCATGGCCCAGAGTGCCGTCAATGCGCTGGATTGTCTTATGATTGATGAGGCTCTTCGTCAATCTCACACCCTGATGCGTCGCACTGATCGATTGCGATCGTTAGAAATTATCGCCGCCGGCTTCGCGCACGAGATCCGAAACCCACTCACTTCGATCAAGACCTTCATCCAACTGGCTCCCGAACGGAAAGACGATAGCCGGTTCATTGGAGAGTTCAGCCAAGTTGTGCTTGATGATGTCTATCGAATCGAGCGTTTAATCCAAGAACTTTTCGACTATGCTCGGCATATGGAGCCTCACTTGACCGATGAGGACCTGAATCAAATCGTCTCGTCATGCGTCTACTTCGTCCAAGTACAGGCAGACAAGCGCGGGATCAAGATTGAAAAAGAGTTGGCACCTGAGCTTCCCCGTGGCATGTTAGATCGGCAACAGATCAAACAGGTCATTATGAATCTGCTTTTGAATGCCATGGATGCCATAGGAGAGAATTGTGGGACGATCCGTGTGCGAACCCGTCTGCTTCAGAAAGCGGATGGGCAGGAGTGGGCGCAGATTGAAATCGAGGATACCGGGCATGGAATCTCATCAGCGCACCTTGCCCACATCTTCGACCCGTTCTTTACGACAAAACTCTCGGGCACCTTCAACGAAGGAACCGGTCTTGGCCTGACCATTGTGCACCAGATCGTTCAGGACCACAGAGGAGACATTCAGATTCAGAGTACGGAAGGGGTGGGCACGACATTTCGCATCCAGCTTCCTTCTCATCACTCATAGAATGTCAGGAGCTATTGTGGAGAATGTGATCGCAAAAAAACGAGTCCTGTTGATCGACGATGAGGCACGAGTTCGGACCTCGCTCAAGATGGTTCTGGAACCGCTCTACGACATTCTCCAAGCCGGTGATGGACATGAGGGGCTCGACGTCTTTCGAAAGGAAGAGCCGGATCTGGTTCTTCTCGATGTCATCCTTCCGGGAACCGACGGCCTCGCCGTGCTTCAAACGCTCCGGATGGAAGGGAAAGTCACCCCGGTCATTATGCTGACTGGCACCAAATCGGTGAAGACGGCCGTCGATGCCATGAAACTGGGAGCATCTGACTATCTTTCAAAGCCCTTTGATGTTGACGAGCTTCGGATCGTCGTTGATCGCACCTTGAATTCTTCCGAGCTTGAGCGAGAGGTAAAGCAGCTCAGGGCACAGGTCGTCCAGCGATACGCCTTCCATAACCTCATCGGAAAAAGCGAGAGCATGCAGGAGATCTACTCAAAAATCGAGCAGGTGGCTGATAGTCGAACCACCGTTCTCATTACGGGAGAAAGTGGCACAGGCAAAGAACTGGTTGCCAAGGCCTTGCATTATAACAGCGCACGGCGAGATCGTCCTTTTATTGCACTGAACTGTGCGGCGCTCCCTGAAACCTTGATCGAAAGTGAATTGTTTGGACATGAAAAGGGCTCTTTTACGGACGCCACTGCGCGACGTGTCGGACAGTTCGAGTTGGCACACACCGGAACGTTGTTCCTCGACGAGATTGGCGATTTAAGCGCAGTCACACAGGCAAAGCTTCTGCGTGTCATCCAAGAGCGAGAATTTACAAGAATCGGTGGGGTTCAGTCGATTAAAGTCGATGTTCGCATTGTCGCGGCAACCAATAAGAACCTTGACGAATTGGTTCGCAAGGGGCAATTCCGAGAGGATCTTTACTATCGTATCAACGTGATCTCGCTCTATCTTCCTCCTCTTCGAGAACGAAGTGAAGATATTCCCCTGCTTGCCAAACACTTTCTCGAAAAACGGCTGGAAGAGGAACGACGCTCCCGCATCGAATTCGGGAAGGAGGCATTGGAACTTTTAACTCGATACTCATGGCCGGGAAATGTTCGCGAGCTGGAAAACTTCGTCGAGCAAGCGTTTATCTGGTCCCAACATGCCACAGAAATCACTCCTGAGCACTTACCTGCGTCCATTAAGAGCGACTCTCGGTCAACATCTCTTCGAGATGATACTCTTGCAGGACGTATGTCTCTTGAAAAAGCCGTGATGGAATTTGAACGGGAAATTATTCTTGATGCCCTCAAACGAACCAATTACGTACAAACTCATGCCTCGAATCTACTTGGTATCAGCCGGCGGATGTTGAAATATCGCATGGACACGCTGGGTATTGGTCGGCCGGATAACTCCCTCCATTCAGAACCAGAACCTTTAGTGCAAGAATGACACACTTGCGCAGGAGGATGTCACATTTATACACACATTGTCCTCTCGGCCATGTGGATAAAGTAGGTATCCTAACATTCACGAACATATATGTAGTGCCTATATAGAAATATAGCACTACATATGGATATCTATTGTAAGTATATGAAAAGGAATGATAATTGCTTATTTTGCTAGAGTTTTTGAGACGCCAAGCATGTACATATGACCTCTGTACAGACAGTCACACAACCTACTGTACTTGTAATTGATGATGAAGCTGGCCCCCGTGATGCGCTGAAGGTCATTCTTCGTCCATTTTTCAAGATTCGTTCTGCAGAAAACGCTCAGTCTGCACTGGACGTTCTTAGGAACGAACCCATCGACATCATTACACTCGACCAGCGACTCCCAGATCGCCACGGGTTGGACCTTCTCCACGAGATCAAACATGAGCATCCGGATGTGGAGGTCGTCATCGTCACCGGGTATGGCAGTTTGAAGTCCGCCATGGAAAGTATTCGACAGGGAGCCACAGGCTATTTATTGAAACCATTCAACGTCAACGAGCTTATCACCTTGGCTCAGCAGACAATGGATAAAAAGCGCCGGCTTGATTTTCTTCGCCGGAGCCTTCGATCCTCACGTGAACTATGGGGATTGGGGGAAGAAAACGCACGCTCGTGGGACACTCTCAAATCAGAGTATCTTACTCTCTACCTCAATGCGCGTGGCAATGCCGTTTTGCCGCAAGAAGAGATGTCTCTTGTCCCTCTCTTATCGGATATCTTGGAAGCCACAGACCGCCACCTGCTGAATCACTCGAGTCGAGTCAGTTTCTACGCTACGTTGATGGCTGCTCGATTGGATCTTACCATCGCTCAGCAAAAATCACTGGCTATGGGAGCCTTCCTTCACGATATAGGGAAAACGAGTTTTCCGGCTTATAGGTTTTCAGAGGACCAGGTCCTCCCGTCAGGCGAACCAATCGTCTGTCGGGAACATTGCGAGAGAGGTGCTCGGGCTGCGACAACCCTAGGGCTACCAAAGGAGGTGCACGACATCATTGCATACCATCATGAGCGATGGAACGGGCAAGGCTATCCCCATGGAGTTTCTGGCCCTGATATTCCGGTGTTGGCTCGCATTGTCGGTATCGCCCAAGCTTTTGATCACTTGACTGCGGATGCCCCTGGGCGGTCTTGTCTTTCCACGGAAACCGCAATCCAGCAGATCGCTCTCAACTCGGGTACACACTTCGACCCGCAACTACTCGAGATATTTCTCGATGTCGTGAAAGATTCAGCCGTTTCCCTACCCACGATGGCCGTCGTTCCCGCCGCGTGATCTACTCATGTGCTCCCGCAATTAACTCCGCTGCGGTCGCCCGAGTCTTTGGGGTCACTCGCTCTCCACCCAGCATTCGAGCAATCTCCCCCTCACGATTGAGCCCGCTTAGCGAGCGCACCGTCGTCACCGTGCGTCCTTTCGCTTCTGACTTTTCGACGCAGAAGTGATGGTGCGCTTGAGAAGCGACTTGCGGGAGATGTGTAATACAGAGCACTTGATGAGACTGCCCCAATGCCCGTAGGCGCTTCCCAATCGTCGCTGCAACGGCGCCACCAACACCCGTATCGATCTCATCAAAAATGACAACCGGAACATGATCAACATTGGCGACAGCGGATTTGAGTGCGAGCATTACACGAGAGATTTCTCCACCGGATGCCACTCGCGACATCGGTTTCAATGGTTCGCCGGCATTAGCGGCCAAAAGAAACTCGACACGATCAATCCCGTCTGGGCCATAGACGTCGTTCTGCTCATGTGGCACGACCTGAACCATAAACCGCACCGATCCCATTTTCAGCGCATCCAATTCCTTGCTAACCATCTTCGTCAACCGCTTAGCGGCCTCGTTCCGCTGTTGAGAAAGTCGTCGTCCTAATTCAGACACTTTGTGCTGCTGCTCCCGAATGAGACGATCGTAGTCAGCGAGTTGGGCTTCGACATGAGAAAGCCGTTCCTGCTCCTCCATCACCCGAGTGTACGTCGTCAAGACTGCATCGATCGTCCCTCCGTATTTCTTCTTCATTTTCTGAATCACGACCAAACGATCCTCCACAGCGCTTAACCGTCCGGGATCAGCTTCCACACGTTCAGCATAGCTGCGAAGAGAGTCGGCAACTTCTCGCAAGAGAACCTTCGCCTCGGATGCGAGGCGGTTCGTTGCTTCCATTTCTGGGTCGATCTGAGCCAGCTCACCTAACAGACGCTCTGCGACCACGAGATTTGTCAGCACATCTTGGCCGTCACCGTGGATTCGCTCCTGCGCTTCAGACACCAGTTCAGCAAGGCGGCCAGAGGACCCCAAGCGTTGTCGCTCGGCCTGCAGCGCCTCTTCTTCTCCGATGCGACAACCAGCTTCCTCCAACTCTTGTCGCTGAAATTTCAAGAGATCTTCTTGGTGCGCGCGGTGCTGCATCGTTG
>JAOUMR010000128.1 GCA_029881435.1 Nitrospira sp. | reverse complement strand
GAACAGGATTCCCAAGCTAGCGGAGACGGACTATCGTGATCGAAGCTGCTTGATCCACTTGAAGAACAGTTCGACCTGCCACCAGCTCTTGTAGAGCGCGCAGATCGTCAGCGCCGGGAACGTGGTGTGGTTGGGCAAAAAGACCATCGTCTTGCCGGTGTCGGCCTCCTTGAAGCGGATGCGGCGCAGGTGTGCCGGCTAAAGCGGGTGGTTCTGGTAGCCATTGAAGGCGATGGTCTGGTCGAAGAGGATCCCGGTCGTAAGATCTACCGGTGCCGCGTACAATCGCCGCGCGTCGAGGTTGGCCTTGCGCGAGTCATAAAGAACGCGCGGGCTTGGTGCAGGATAGAGAGGCGCTCGAAGTCCAGATAGCCACGATCCATGACATGGAAGGCACCAGCCTCGGGCGCCAACAGGTCGAGGATATTGACGTCGTGCAGTTTTGCCGTCGGAGTTGTGGATAAGGCGGTGAATCGATCCACGCAGATCCAGGAGCGTGTGCATCTTGACCGCGGCTTTGGTGGATCGAAACAACGCCAACGGGAACATCGACAGACACAGATCGATGGTCGTCGAGTCCATGGCATAGACGAGGTTCGAGAGATCGACGCTGAAGCGGTCTTTGGCATAGAGCGCTCTAGCCTGCGGAATGAGCACCTTGGCGAAGTCGGCGTATGTGCGTCAATCGCTGGTTTTGTTGGCATCGGCCAAGGTCGAGTGCTTGATCGGTTCGCGAAAGCCCATGTGGTAGAGCTTGGCGGCCTACACCGACAGGCAGGCTTCGATGTCGCGAAGGCCATCACCAGGAATTGCTCGGCGCACGCGAGCAGCTTCACCTAGCAGTCGCCACCATGTCGATCGACGATGCTTGTGAAGGTCGTCCAAGGCAGAACATCCATCAGTTGCGCAAACAACGTCTTGCCGATGTTCATGGCCGCCTCCTGGAGAAGAACAGGAAGACTGCCAGAACCGCTGTTCTCCGCCCAAATCGACACCATCCATCATCGCTTCAACTCCCGCTCCAGTTCTTGGTTTCCAGATCATGGGGCGCGTTTTAACTGGACACTACTGAACCAACATTGAAATTTTGCTGCAGCATCATCCTGGACTGGCTATCCACATCGACTGCATCTTAGCTGTCGCTGGACAACGCCCAGGCCAAGTCTTTTTCGTCGGCAGTACTCCGCTCCTGCATCTCCATGACCCCAATGTTCGCAAAGACCAAGATGCATTTGACGCTGTGCTCTGATCGGGAATTCATCTTTATCTCATTCCGTTTGAGGCTGCGCAGCAGGTTGTCGTCACAAAAGCAGACCTTCTCATCATCGAAATCCACGGAGGCCTGGATGCATGGATTGCCTCACGTTCAGTTCCATGGCTCAAGTTCTGGGAGGACGCGTTCTGGACGCGTCGATTCCACCAGTCCGATACTCTGGCGGTCGCGTATCTTCTTTATCCCGATCAATTCACCCGCCAGACCATCCCAGCAAAACTGGTTCGCCGCCACGGATTGCTCGCAGTGCATGACACCATCGAAGTATCATCGTCATTTGAGAGCCAAGAAGTCGTTCACTACCGTTCTGCCGTCGCGAGATCGATTCGTGGATCGCCGATCACATTGCTTGTGCTAGAGAGCATCGTCTCAAACAACAGGAACAATTAAGAAAAGACGGATTCTTGGTTCCTGTCGCCAGCGACATGGATTCAAACACTGTTAGATATTATCTGCTGCCACCAAAACATCTAGCTGATCATTTTGCACAGAGAGAACGGAGAGAGCTATGAGTAAGTCACAACCATTTTCATCTCCAAATTTTATTGCGCTTTTTGGACATGATCAGGTCTCATGCTTTGATAGCCAACCACAAAATGGCACTCAAGACTATCGAGTTGAGTCGATGGGGCTCCAGTGGTTGCTCGTCAGCCAGAGACACACAGGCCAATTTCGAGACGCTAAACACAAATTTGATCCACAATACGGAGGGCACTGTTCTCTCGCCATAAGCCTGAACGAAATTACTCCTGGATCACCGAAGATGATCCACTCAATCGATACCAATAGCCTGGTCGCCATATTCCACACACTGGTGCGAGAGAGACGTTGAGCTAGAGGCTGCGTCCAATCAGAAGTACTTGACCGAGCTCAACCAAATAACAAGCTTCAACCAACACATCTCACCAACTGAAGCACATAAAATTCACGAGAAAACTTGAACGAAAAATGTTCAGACGATCGCCCATCACACAACCGATGCCAGTGCCAGGTAGACCCTACGTTGTTCCCCAGTCAGGATGGCCATATGCAACTCTAAGGTTAGAAAAGCCAGCGATCCGTCATTCCAAGTCAGCCTCTTAATCGGCACCAGTTCCGCTTAGACACTAGCAACGACCATGACAATCGGAATCCAACCTGATCGATGCCTTCAGTAGCCAAGCAATCACCGCCAGATCATCTCGTATCTAGCCACGGCCATGTCCATGATGGCTCACCTGCCGCGAAAGGTCCGTGCGATTTGTTGGACATGTCCAACAAATATTCGACTCCTGATCTTGTCATGACCTAGCCAAAGCTGAATCTGATCGGAGGATTGAGATTTATCGGCGAATGACAAAGTGAACGATCATATCGAGACAAAATCACCATACATTTGAGTCATAGATCTGAATCCTGGTATCAGGGAATTCATAAATAGGCGTATGCACTTGATTCCCCTAGCCACATTCTGTAGTAGTCTTGGGCCATGGCTGATTACCCGCAGAACGTGGTCGAGTTCCGCGATTGGTTCGCCACGGAGTCGGCCTGTCGTGACTACTTGGTTCGGTTGCGCTGGCCCCAGGGTCCGTGCTGCCCAGATTGCGCCAGTACGGTGGTGTGGCCCATGAAGACACCGTTCTACCGTTGTGCCCGTTGCGGTTACGACTTTACGGTGACTGCCGGCACGCTCTTCGCCGACACCCACAAACCGCTGCGCCTCTGGTTTGAGGCCATCTGGTATGTGACCAACCAGAAATCGGGGGTCAGTGCGTTGGGGTTGCAGCGTACCTTGGGCTTGGGCAGTTACCGCACCGCTTGGAGTTGGTTGCACAAACTACGACGGGCGATGGTGCGGCCCGGCCGAGACCGTTTGGCCGGGGTGGTCGAAGTGGATGAGACCTATATCGGCGGCCCCGAGTCGGGCAAACGCGGGCGTGGGGCCAGCGGCAAGAGCTTGGTGTTGATTGCGGCTCAAGCGGACGGGCGCAAGATCGGTCGCATCCGCTTGGCACGGGTGGCGGATGCCTCGGCCAAGAGTCTGCGTCCGGCAGTGGCGCACGCGGTGGAGCCGGGCACACAGATCCAGACGGATGCTTGGACCGGCTACGCGGGATTGACGGATGTGGGGTATGAACAGCGGGGCGTACGTCCGACCGCCGACTTGGGCGAGAACTTGTTGCCGCGGGCGAATCGGATTGCCGCGTTGCTGAAGCGGTGGTTATTGGGCACTCATCAGGGAGCGGTCAGTCCTGATCACCTGGACTATTATCTGGACGAATACACCTTTCGATTTAACCGCCGCACATCTCGCTCACGTGGGTTGTTGTTCTATCGACTCATGGAACAAGCCGTGGCGTTGGAACCCGTACGAGGTCAGGACCTGATCGGGGGTGTCCGCTGAAGCACACCGCTACCAATAGTATGTAGGGGAATCAAGTGTATACGCCTATTCATAAATTCTAGATCCTTGATGCTGCCCTCCTACCAAACACAGACGATCTTGGTATACAGATGAGAGGACAGCGCCAGTGGTCAGTTATTTCTCTCAACCGAATACATTTCAATGACCCAGCAGTGCCACAAGCAGTGGAATTGAAGGTCCCTTCACAAACAAATAATCTCCCCCTCTTGCACCTCACAGAGCCTGGCTAGCCATACCTGCTTAGCCCATCGATGCGCGGAATGGATTAGCGCGAAAACGCTGAGACTCAAGCGTGTAGATTCGGCAGGCATAGTCACACTGAGTAAGACCGCGCATGACCCTCAGGCGTTTGGCAAGATGGTTCGCTATCATGAGTATGTGGAGATGCTGTCAGATCTAGGCATGAGAACGATAGTGATAGCGTTTCACTGTGGCGCCATTCAGCGTGCGATTCATGCCTTTGACCAGTCCGGTGATCCATGGATGGCTTGGCGTAGTAAGTCGATATTCGATGGTGTGCTTTCAATAGAGGCGATTGAAGAGACAACTTAGCAGCGCCGCCATTCAGATAACGATTGACATGGGAGGAATGACTATCGCTGCCTGCCAGAATTGCATGGATCTCATACCGGAACAGCCTTGATTATGGCGTGCGGTAAGACCATGCCAGCTATGCTCTCTGATTGTGCATTCAGCCAGGCATGGACAATCGCTGGAGTATGGTCGATATCGATAACAAGATAGCGCGTGCCATCTTCTGCGCGCATCTCCATGGTCACGAGATGCAAGCAGACGATCAGGTGTATTCCGAACTGCCTTTCGCATGAATCTGCTTCGGCATTCGAGAGAAAGATGATCTGATGCCGCTGATAGCACCAATGCAAGCTCGACCATTCCAGATGCAGAAGGCATGATTTCACACTGCTGAAACCATCACTCAACCAAAGCAACGCGTGTTGGAGAAGCGACGTGCAGACGGATTCTTATGCTTCTCATTGGACTGCTGATCTCATCTCCCTGTTGGTTCGTCACGGCACCACCGAGATGCACATACGTGCTCAACCAGATTATGATCTTGCGGTTGATCCAATAGCGTCATCTCAGCACCTTTACACTCCCTTAAACCTATTGCGCCTCGTGACGCACAGTCTTGCCGTTCCCATTGAATCAGTCGAAGGATTATGTGTCTACCAACAGATTCATCAGCGAGACGCACAAATCTGTACCTACATCGGTCATGACTGAATCGAAATGGGCGATACGGAATGGCGATGCGCTTTGTTGGACATGTCCAACAAAGCGCTATCCGATTTCTGGAACTTGTAGCTGAACTAAGTTTGAATGGAGGGAGACAATTGACGGCTATCTGACAGACTGATGAATGACAAGACGGCTGATGGAATGGGCGGTTCTGGATGCCCGCGCCCCCATCTAAGATGGGAGCGCGTGACGAATGGCTTTTGAATTATTGAAAAATGAGCTGGTCAATTTGACAGTCTCTCGCTGGCACTTCCTCTTGATTCCCATCCGCAAAATGAACGATCAGGTGGTTTGGCTGCTGCGGGGCACGCTGAAGATCCACTGTTCCTGATCGGTGCTGAAAGATGACGATCAACGATGGCATCGCTGCTAGTTGAGCAGGACGCTGCTCCCCATTCTGTTGCTCGCTTTGCGATGAAGAGACTTTCGATTTTCTCGGACCTCTCAGTTTCTCTGACAACGCCGACACCGCTGCACGCGTAATCTCCTGAGCAGTCGTACACCACCGCTCGACATCATCAGGAAACTCTTTATGCAGATTCCGCAAATCGTAGAGCGTCTTGGCCGAGAGACATTTACCTGCCGTATAAATCTCATCGATACAGGCTGGTGGCTCGATGAGTGCTAAATGGTTCGTAACCATGGACCGATTCACGCCAAGAAGTTCAGCAATTTGGGCCTGCTTCTCTCCATCGTCCATTTTCTTCTTGATAAACATCGCCAGCTCACGCGGCTTCAGGTCTTCTCGCTGCAAGTTCTCGATGACTTGCTGGTAGTCGGTGTGCGATCGATCGACAAATGCCGGGATCGTTGGTTTCCCAACTGCTTTTGAGGCTCTGAGCCTGCGTGCGCCAAAATTCAAGATCCATCGCTTCTGCTCAGTGGGATGCGGGCGAATTGATACCGGAGTTTTGACCCCGTGCAGCCTGATGCTATTCTCCAATTCAGCCATAGTCTCCGCATCGAATTCTTGGCGCGGCTGAGCAGGATCTTCATCAATATCCTTGACTGGAATTTGAAGCGGGCGTCCCAATACTTCAGCCGTCACGGTCCGTTCTCTGGCGACCGGATCGGGAGCGGGAGTAGGCGCAGCAGATGTACGATCAAGAGCCGTCAGATCTAGTGTGGCTGTCATTGGTTTTTTCATTCTGTAACCCCCATAGTATGAGCAACCTTTTGAAAGATTGGTTTGAGATGCATCCACGCATCGCGTGAACTTGTTTTTTGCAATGTCCATATCGGCGCCCCCATCGCCTGGGCTTCAGCTACGGCCGTTCGTGACGGAATGGCGGCCATGCGTCCATCATCCAGTCGAATGAACAACGAGGCAAAGGCTGTGCAGAGTTGTTCAAAATTGGCGCGTTGAAATGGGGTTGGCTCCACAAGATTTGGAAGGAGCCCGATAAATCGGAGATCTTTATTCAGTGTACTTTGTATCTTGAGGACCTGTGCCCGTAGGGCAGCAATACCGTCGACAGCCTCTTGATTCAACTGAATCGGAGACAACACAAAATCGCCCACCACGAGTGACGCCAGCACACGAATATCGGGGTTGGGATTCGTGTCAATAATCGCGACATCAAACCGCTCATCCATTTCGTTGAGGAACAGTTTGAGATTCGTGGCGAATTGGTTGTGCGCTTCTTCTCGTCTTTCGAGTTTGAGGAGGTCACTATGCGACGGGACCATTACAAAATTCCCCTCCTCAATGGTGGTGACCGGATCGATCAACAATTGATGGGCCGTGGTTGCCGAAATAGTGGCCAGTTTCGACATGATGATATTTTTTGACGTATTCCCCTGATGATCGAGGTCGATGATCAACACCCGCTTCTTGAGTTGCTCGACGAGAAAATACCCAAGTTGGCAGGCAATCGCTGTTTTCCCGACACCGCCCTTCTGATTCGCCAAGACTAACGTTTTCATTGACAGCTCTCCTTCTTCACGGCCAGTGAGTCCTACTCGCTTCGCTTCTTGCTTTTCCGATTGCCTGTCCGGTCTCGACTAATTTTTTGACAGATTGCGCTGGCGTACGACTGGCTAAGAAATTTCATCGCAATCTTCACGATTCCTAGCGACTGATGGGCTTGCCTCGTGCGCAGAGTATTTCGAGTATTTCACGGAAACGATCGCTCAGTAGGTGCTGAATGTTGCTTGTGCGGAGCGTTGCATCGAGTCTGCTTAGGAATTTCCCTACGCTCTCTCTTTTCGACCGGAGCAGTATCCTAGGTGATGAAAATTGTCAATCATCTTTCTCTGAAGGTCAGAGATATTTTTTCAGTTCAGCTCATGCTGAAATTGGCCGTACCATGGATCATCGGTTGAGGCGATCTTTCCTCAGATGACGTCCCTTGACATCCTGCCTCACACCGTATAATCACCCAGCCTAGTTTTTCTTAGCTTTCCAAGACCCGTGAGAGATGAATCTCTAGAGCGTGGAGTCATTATGCGATCGCTCAAATCATCTGTGCTCTCTTTGGTGAGTGTACTCCTCCTAAGCTGTTCGCCCATTATGTCGCCGAAGGAAGGAACTCAGCCCCACTCTTCTGGCCCAACTGAACCGGCACGCGTGGCAGTTGTGAGTGAAGGCAATTATCTGACGTCATGCCGTGAGAAAGGCGTTCCTGTTCCACCAGATTGGACGCCCTCCTCATCAGAATGGGAACGACACGGGAACCTTCACACCATCTTGCTCACGCCGAATCATCTGGAACAGACCCCGGTTGATGCCACCTCATTCGCAAGCGTCTGGTCGTACGCCGCGCCCGACGTGAGAGGCGCCTGTATTGCGCTGGGAAGAAGTGGCGGATCATTCCAAATCATCTGTCAAAGCGCCACAACAGGATATGCCTGTTTTTGGAGGAACGGCCAGGTCTCACCAACTACCAGCTGGAGCGCTGAGACAACCGCAGTATCGATCACCTCACTCCGTGATCCGGTCCAAGGATTTGCCCCAGACACCACCCCCTGCACCGAATGCCATCGCGGAAACAACGCCTTTCTCTATGCTCCCGACGATCCCACCTGGGCCACGGTGCTGAGACCGGAGCTAGTCCGCCCGACATTCACCACACGCGTTGAGCAATCGTCGCACCACGGACACCTCACGTTCGGCCAGACCACCATTACCTATCCGCGCTTTATCCCAATCGGAGGGAAATCCGTAGCCCTCAGCAATCCACTTCCAACCACGACCGGCTGTTCCGGATCCTGTCACGAGTTGCATGTTGAGATCTTGAAGAAAAATCACACAGCTGAAGGGTACGTCAAAGCGCCGCGTCCCATGGGCCCCACCTGCGCGGCTAACTCCCCTCCTGACGATCCAGTGAGGAATTGCTACCAGAGATAACTTATTGTTATTTAACGATTAAGTGACATTTCTGTCGAATCACATGGAGAGTGGATCTATGCAGCCTGCAACAACCCCATCACCAAAGAATTGGCGGCTGAACGCTATCATTGCACGATCGGTCGGTATTGTGGCCATCGCGCTTGGGTTTGTTCTCGGAATGTATGGGCTCGATCATCCTGACTCACATTGGCTACAGGCTGCACTTGGATTGCTGGTGACCGGAATGGTGGCCCAGGGATACGCGCTCTACTGTTCGATCAAAGGTATGCGGCAACGGAACTCTTGATCAGGATTCTCTCAACTCGCAGAACCAGCCTAGCCGCTTCAGGGATGCATCGCAACGCCGGGAGGTGTTCGTGGCTTTCCTTACCACTCCAAAATTGATTTAGAGCCTGGTCGCTTGACAAAAAGACTCCCTGGACACTCGAAAGACGCCCACACCCAGATTGTCAGCAATCATCAAGAGACATGCCCTATTGCGCACCATGCGCGCAGTGCAACTGCGATCACCTCAACTTTCCGACCCCACTGCTGAGGAATTACCGGTCACCTCCCAGCCAGAACATGAATCGGTCTCGTGACCATAAGCCTAGAGATTTCAATGAGGAGAGCAGACCTACTGCTTTGAAACGAGCTCTAGGCCACCACTTTGCATAAGGCACTAGACCAGGTAGGAAATCTCATCCGAGTAACGGATGAAACAGTTCGACGATCATTTGACGTCACCTACGATGCGGCAGAAACATTCATAGATATTTTCATAGATATTTTGACCAACCTCTCGTCAGACTCTTGCAGTGTGCGTATTCCGCTGAATCCGGCCACCGATTCCGAGCGAATCCGGCCACCCCTCGGAGCCCCGCGACGCAGGGCCTCAGTGCTCGGCCTTCAGTGGCCGACT
>JAOUMR010000127.1 GCA_029881435.1 Nitrospira sp. | reverse complement strand
TTACCCCGGGGAACGTACATGGTTTTTGGCAAACGAAGTTCACGTCGGCACCAAACAAAAACAGCCTACAGACCGCACCAATACTTGATCGTTGCCTCGGCGCGGGTCATTTAACCGGACACCAATGGGCCAAATTACTAATTGACCCTAACCAAGCGTACAACTATACTCCGCCTTGGTGGTTGCCTTGGAATGCCTAGGCAATCACACGAGTGCCTAACTTTATTTATCAAGGAGGATCCATGAAGCGGACGTCCCTACTACTTTCCCTCGCAGTCCTCATCGGGTTGAGCTCGGCAGGTTGTCAGATCGTTGCATCTCCGTTGGCCGGCGTTATCTACAACGAAACGAAATACGGCGATGTCGCGACAGACGAGGCAGTAGCCACCAAGGAAGGCAAGGCCTGCGCCACCTCGATTTTGGGCTGGGTTGCGACCGGTGATGCGAGCATCCAGGCTGCAAAGACAGCCGGGAACATCGCCAAAGTCGCCTCGGTCGACCACTCCGCTAAGAACCTCCTGGGCATCTTCGGCGAATGGTGCACGATTGTTCGTGGTGACTAGTCACCAATAGTTCGTCTGTACGAAGGGCTTTCGGGATCACTCCCCGAAAGGCCCTTCGTGCTTCGTCTTCATCGTATCGTCCGATTGTGGGATTTGTTTCTCTCGCACGTCTTGTTGTTCTGCCCAGCGTGCTGTTCTGCTGCTTGTACCTCACCGACATCGCCCGACCGGCTGAATTCGGAGACATAGAGTTAAGCCTCTATGCCCTGGGGAGCTGGCCGCGTGATGAGAATGTGTTCAATCAAGGAACGACGGTTTCGGGCTCGATCCAGGAAGGCTTTGGTGCCGGGCTGAAAGTGGGACTCTTTCCGGCCGCGTTGCATCGGGTCGTGGGCCTCGAAATTGATTCCAACGCGCACAGTGGGAGACTCTCCTTTCCCAACCTCGCCAACGGACAAAATCACGGGCATGGCCGCTCGGATCTGCTTCTGTTTACGTCGACGTTCAACCTGATTCTCCGCTACCCAGGCGAGAGGGTTCGTCCGTACGTCGGGGTCGGCATAGGCTGGGCCACCGGCGTGCTCCTTAACCCAAACATCGCGGGGCGAGACGATGACGATTTTGGCTCCGCTCGAGCCTTTGGGCATCAGTTTCTCGGGGGCACGCAAGTGCTCCTGAGTTCAAAAGTTATGCTGTTTGCTGAATACCGCTATTTCTCTACAGACTACCACTGGAAGAGCCTCGCCGTCGATTTTCGAGATCACAATGTATTGGTGGGTGTAGGACTTCGATTTTGATTCAACACCACGCCCGAGCGCCTCGAAGACTTCCAGAGATGTGATGGGGAACCCTGCGTGCTCTCCTTATCGAATCCGCACCACCGTCACTCCATCACCTCCCTCAGCTCGATCACCGGCACGAAACTCCGCCACATAAGGCGAGTCTTTGAGGTACTCGCGCAAGACGGATTTGAGCCGGCCGGTTCCATGGCCGTGAATGATTCGCAGATGCGGTGTGCCGCTGAGCGTCGCCCGATCTAATGCCGCCACAACCTGCTCAAGTGCCTCGTCTGCCGCTTGGCCTCGCACGTCCACCACGGTCTGCTCATCCAGCCCCAGTCCATTGCTCGTTGACGCTCGGCGAGGACTTGTAACCGATGACGTCGGTTGTGCTGGCACCGCACCTGGTTCACGCGTGATGCCAACAATATTCGAGACGGTGGCTAAGATTTCGCCCTCCCCGACCTTGACACGCACCCGCTTTTTCCCTTGTGGCGTTTCCAACAGACTTCCCGTCATGCCCAAGCCGGCAATTTCCACGGTATCCCCAACACCAAGCTGCTCGACTGGAATTGCCTTGCCGGGCGGAGTAAGTTCATGACTGGTCTGCGCCTCTAAATCCTGCAGCCGTTGCTTCACCTCTTTGGCCTTGATGAGCTTCTGCTCACGCTTCAGTGAGTCGACCGTGGCCTGCACCTCGGCCCGCGCACGTTGAAATTGTTCACCAAGTTTCTTCTTGAGCCCTCGTCTGGCCTCCTGGTGAGCCTCTTCAAGCTGCGCTCGAAGCGCCTGGGCGTCCCGAGCCGCTTGTTCGGCTTCGTGCCTAGCCTGCCGGGCCTTCTCGCTATCTTCAATGAGCTGGTGTTGCTTCCGCTGTAAATCGGCCATCAACGCGTCCAGCCGGTGATCCTCGCGACGCAACCGCTTCCTCGCATCGGTCAAGATGCTGTGATCCATACCCAGACGGCCGGCAATCTCCAAGGCCGATGAACCACCCGGGATGCCCATGAATAATCGATAGGTAGGCGCTAAACGCTCAACGTCGAATTCCACGCTGGCGTTCGCAAAACCGGGGGTCGTCTGTGCTAATTCTTTGAGCGTACCGTAATGCGTGGTCGCCACCACCTTCATGTTGAGCTCAGCCAAGCGGCACAGCAGTGCCTCGGCCAATGCCGCGCCTTCATGCGGATCAGTCGAGGTCACCGGCTCATCGAGGAGCACAAGCGATCGCGGGAGGGAGGCTTCGTTTGAGGTCGGGCTGGTAGCGCTCTCGGTCAGAAGACGGATCATCTGTGTCATATGCGCGGAAAAACTGGAGAGATCACGGCTCAAGTCTTGGGCATCGCCGATGTCAGCATAGAGATCCGTAAACATCGCCATCTCCGAGTCTGGGGCACACGGAAGATGCAGCCCGGCCCGGACCATGAGCGCAAACAGTCCGACAATCTTGAGCGTGACGGTTTTCCCGCCCGTATTCGGTCCGGAGATCACGAGAACCCGAACCGTTTCATCCATGTGAATGTCGTTTGCCAGGACGTGATCTTTCGCGATGAGCAACAGTGGGTGCCGAGCCTGTTTGAGGATGACTCGCCCCTTCTCATTCAAGACGACGGGGCTGCATTTCAGTCGCCGACTCATTTCAGCCTTGGCCTTGATAACATCACATTCGGCCAGCACCTCAATCCCTCGGCTGATCTCGTCCGCTTTGGAAGCTACCAAGCTGGTGAGATCGCGTAAGATCCGATGGACCTCGCGTTCCACCTCCAGGTCCGCCACTTTGATGGAATTGTTCAACTCAACCAATTCACGCGGTTCAAGAAAGACAGTAGCCCCGCTGGCTGACACATCATGGACGATCCCAGGAATCCTCCCTCGCATGTCTGTTTTTATCGGCACGACATACCGACCTTCTCGCTGTGCGAAATACGATTCTTGAAGGACGTCTTCATACCTCTTGGACTGCAAGATCTGCTCGAGCTTCTGCCGCATCTCATGCTTCAACTCCTGGGCGTGATGCGTCAGGCGTCGCAGCTCCGGCGACGCCGTGTCTTTCATAGAGCCGTCCGGTTGAATCGCGCCCTCGATCGCCCTGAGGACTCCGTTGAGGCTTTTGGTGGCATGGAGCGGCTCCAGAACCCGGATGAGGGCCTGGATCTCGCTTTGATGAGACTCCGCATATCGCTCCACCTCTGCCATCACTGTCAGCACGATCGTGCAATCTCGTAATTCACCGGCTTCAAGCACCCCTCCCTTATGCGACCGAGTCAGCTGCTCTCGGATATCTGGAAAGGACAGTGCGGGAAGCGGATCGTTTCCCCCCAGTAAGCCCACCACTTCAGCCGTCTCTTGCTGCCGCAGGGACGCACTCGCGAGTTCACCCGACAGGGCGAGGGTTCGACATCGAGCGACTCCTATTGACGACTGGGCGTGTTGCGAAAGGAACTCCAACACACGAGGCCATTCCACAGCCTGCGCTGCCTGTTCAGATACTGTCGTGCTCATGTGGGATTCTGCCTCCTGATTACCTTCCGAACTCTAACCAAGTAACTCGAAGAGAAACAAGATCTAGCACTGCTGGAAGCGGGAACTCCGGTTCAGTTGCGCGGGTTGGACATGCCGGTGCGCGCTCCCTTGTACCTTGACAACAAGGAGATGGCATCGATAGTATCAATCTTTGTGCTGGACCACCCAACGTGCACTAAACAAACATAGTTTCATGTAGAGGATTACACCATGGCCATTCGTGTTGGAATCAATGGATTTGGACGCATCGGGCGCAATGTGTTCCGCGCCTCGATGGGTGATCAGGATCTTCAGATCGTCGCGATCAACGATCTCACAGACGCCAAGACACTCGCCTACTTGCTTAAGTACGACTCGGTCCATGGCACCCTACCAGCCAATGTTGAAGCCAAAGACGATCAGATCCTTGTCGATGGGAAGCCTATTCAGGTGCTTGCCGTCAAAGATCCAAAAGAACTGCCGTGGAAAGCGCTGAACGTCGATGTAGTCATTGAATCAACCGGTCGATTCACCGACCGTGAATCAGCTGGCAAACATCTGTCTGCCGGCGCCAAACATGTGATCATCTCCGCACCGGCGAAAGATCCCGATATCACGATCGTGCTCGGCGTGAACGATGATAAATTTGATCCGAAATCACACCACATCGTGTCCAACGCTTCCTGCACGACCAACTGCCTCGCGCCCGTCGCCAAAGTCTTGTTAGAGACGTTCGGGATCAAGCACGGGGTCATGACCACCATCCATTCCTACACGAACGATCAGCAACTGTTGGACCTTCCACACAAGGATCTTCGGCGTGCACGCGCCGCAGGCATGTCGATGATTCCGACAAGCACCGGCGCAGCGAAAGCGCTCCATCTCGTGATTCCCGAGCTCAAAGGCAAGCTGGATGGGCTCGCCATTCGTGTCCCGACACCGAATGTCTCGCTGGTCGATCTCACCGTCGAAACTGAAAGGGATTGCGATATCGCCTCCGTCAATGCGGCCTTCAAGAAGGCGGCGGACGGTCCACTCAAGGGCATTCTCAACTACTCGGAAGAGCCCATCGTCTCGATCGACCAAAAAGGGGACGCGCACTCGGCCACGGTCGATGCCCCATTGACGAACGTTGTGGACAAGCGTCTAGTCAAGGTGACGGCCTGGTATGACAACGAATGGGGCTATTCTTGCCGTGTCCGTGACCTGGTCAAGGTCCTGGCTGGAAAATCGACCACTCACTGAACGACTGTGACAGGGATGATCCAGCAGGCTCCATACAAATCTGTCCTATCCTTTTCCTCACCTTCCGAGCGTGGCTGCAAGGAGTGCGCATGAACTTGCACAAACAAACGATTGACGATGTGCAACTTCGTGGTAAACGGGTCATCATCCGAGCTGATTTCAACGTCCCGCTCGACGAATCGCTGCAGATCACCGATGACACCCGCATTCGCTCTACCTTGCCGACCATCAATCGCGTCGTCGATGAGGGCGCCAAAGTCATCCTTTGCTCGCATCTGGGCCGCCCCAATGGTGCGTTCGATCCAAAATACAGCTTAGCCCCTGTTGCCAAACGCCTGGGACGGCTGTTGGGGAAAGACGTGACCTTCGCTCCAGACTGTATGGGCCCGGCCGTCGAAAAATTGGTCGCCAGGATGAAGGACGGGGACGTGCTCCTGCTGGAGAATCTTCGTTTCCACGCCGGCGAAGAAAAAAACGACGATACCTTCGCCAAGGCCCTGGCCTCGCTGGGTGATGTCTTCATTAATGACGCGTTCGGAGCGGCCCATCGGGCCCATGCCTCAACCGTCGGCATCACCAAATACATCAAGGATTCGGCAGCCGGAGCCCTGCTGAAAAAAGAAATCGAATATCTTGAGGGCGCCGTTGCTAATCCTGTGCGGCCGTTCGTCGCTATTCTCGGTGGGGCAAAGGTGTCCGGAAAGATCGGTGTCATTGAAAATCTTGGGAAGCGGGTCGATAAGGTTATCATCGGCGGTGGTATGGCCTTTACCTTCCTCAAGGCGAAAGGCATGGAGATCGGGAATTCACTCGTTGAAATGGACATGCTGGATTTTGCCCGAGGCATCGAAGACCATGCCCTGTCAGCTGGGGTCAAGTTCTATCTGCCGGTGGATTGCGTGGTGGCTGCCAGTCGAGAGGTGGGCGCGGAAACAAAGATTGTTCCCGTCCAAGAGATTCCCAAAGGTTGGTACGCATTAGATATTGGTCCAGCCTCCGTCAAGCTGTTCGATGAAGCGGTCCAAAATGCCAAGACCATCCTGTGGAACGGACCGATGGGCGTATTTGAAATCGATGCGTATGCCAGAGGCACCTTTGCGATGGCCCATGCAATCGCCGATGCCTATGCTCTCACGATTGTCGGCGGCGGCGAGACAGCTCTGGCCGTTCACCGGGCCGGCGTCTCGGAAAGCATGTCGTTCATTTCAACCGGAGGTGGTGCCGCTCTGGAATTACTCGAAGGGAAAACGCTTCCCGGCCTTGCGGCCCTACCTGACCGCTCAACTTGATCACCATTCCGCAACGATAACAATATTCCAGGAAATACCGTGCGCACAGTCCTGATTGTCGGCAATTGGAAAATGAACAAGACCGCATCCGGCGCGGCGCCGTTCATCCGTGAGTTGAGCGAACGCCTTCGCGGCCTCCCCTCACACGTTGAACTTGTCGTTGCTCCCCCGTTCACTGCCCTGCAAGCGGTCCGCACGGCACTAGACCCTTCCTCTCGCCTGCAGCTCGGAGCACAAGATATGTTCTGGGAAGATCAGGGTGCCTACACGGGAGAAGTCTCGGCACCGATGCTCGTAGACCTCGGGTGTCGATACGTTATTCTTGGTCATTCAGAACGGCGAACACTTTTTGGCGAACAGAACGACGGTATCCAGAAGAAAATCCGGGCGGCACTCAAACACAGGCTCCACCCGATCCTGTGCATAGGCGAATCGCTGCAGCAGCGAGAACGTGGGACAACGGATGACGTGCTCACCCAACAATTGCGTGAGAGCCTGTCCGGCTTTACCGCTGAGGCGTTGGATGGAATCACTGTCGCCTATGAACCGGTATGGGCGATCGGCACCGGGACATCCGCAACGGCAGAGCAAGCCGTGGCCGCTCACCAAACCATTCGGCAGGTCCTTGCCACCACAATCTCTCCTGCCATCGCCGATTCCACCAGGATTCTTTATGGCGGGAGCGTCACGCCTGACAACATCGAATCCCTGCTCGCTTCGAACCAGGTGGACGGCGCACTGATCGGAGGCGCTTGTCTCCAGGTCGATTCCTTTGTTACAATCGCGAGCGCTGCTTCAGCCGCTCGATCAATCGGAGCCTAAAATTTCATGATGTATACGCTGATCGTCGTCCTTCACGTCTTCGTCTGTTTTCTGATGATCGGGGCGATTCTTCTCCAATCAGGGAAAGGAGCAGAGATCGGCGCCTCTTTCGGCGGATCCAGTCAAACAGTGTTCGGCAGCCGTGGCCCGGCCAACTTTTTGAGCAAGCTGACGGTGGTCGTCGCGGCGATCTTCATGGTGACCTCATTCAGTCTGGCAATTTTAGCGAAACAACGAAACTTCTCTTCTACTGTCATCGACATGCAGCCGAAGAGCGAACCTGCAGCTCCAGCGGCTGCCCCTCCTGCCCAGCCTTCAGAGGACTCACACCCTGCAGAGGAGACTTCCGAGGGTAGTCACTGATCCGGTTCAAGTCCCTAGCACTTTGCTGGCCGCGTAAGCCAGCGCCGTGCCGATGGAACCATCCCTTCGACCACCGCTGTAAGGATTTACCTTCGGTTAGATCAGAGTCAACCAGGACTCGTGCGTACGATCTTCGCCACGCACGATGGAAAAGAAGGTATTTTGAAGGGTGCGCGTAATCGGTCCGGGTGTGCCGTTTCCGATTCGGCGATTGTCGATTTCTCGGACCGGGGTCAGCTCAGCGGCCGTTCCCGTCACAAAGACCTCGTCGGCAATATACATTTCATCCCGTGTGAATCGTTCCTCGACGACGGTGATGTTTCGTTCTTGAGCCATTTGCATGACGGAGTTTCTTGTAATCCCTTCAAGCACCGAGGTCAACGGCGTCGTTTTGAGCACACCTCGACGAATAATGAACACGTTTTCACCCGTTCCCTCGGCCACATAACCCTCCGGATCAAGCAGAATCGCTTCGTCGTATCCATCAGCTTTGGCTTGTTGCTTCGCCATAATCGAATTCACATAATAGCCGGATATTTTGCCTCTGGTCATGGACACGTTCACATGATGTCGCGTGAAGGAGGAGATACAGGCTCGCATCCCATTGGCCAGCGCGTCGTCTCCTAAATACGCTCCCCACTTCCAAGCGGCGATGGCGACCTGAATGGGATTCTCTCCTGGATGCACACCCATTGCACCATATCCGATGTAGACCAATGGGCGAATATAACAGGCGTCGAGGCGATTGATGCGAACCGTTTCCACAATGGCATCGGTGATCTGTTTCCTGTCATACGGCATGACCATCATGCCGATATGTGCCGAATCGAAGAGTCGATCGACATGCTCCTGAAGCCGAAAGATGGCGGATCCTGATTTTCCCTTGTAACACCGAAGACCTTCAAACGCTGCCAGGCCGTAATGGAGCGAATGCGTAAGGATATGGACGTTGGCCTCCCCCCACGCCACAAACTTCCCATCCATCCAGATCTTCTCAACCGGTTCAAGCATTGGAAGCGATCTCCGCACAGAATGATGACCGTTGCAAGTACGTGAGGCGAGTGGAATATAGCGTGAGGCTACTCAGGGGTCAAGCAAATGAACCAGTCGTGGACCTAAGAAGACGTACAATAGGCGCGGAGGCGAGAACTCAGAAATGCTCCGATTCGATCTTCTCCATCCGGGGTCATCGTCACTACTTTAGCACCAAACAGGAGCCCGCGTACCCACCGGACTACAACCCGCTGGATTTCCACCGGCTCATCCTTGTCTGGAAGGGTAATTCGAACCACAAGTGCTATCCCGTTTACAACTTGATGATCCCCCAGCACCCGGAACCCGTTCCGGCAGAGATTCATCACCGTTCCCTTTCCAAGAAAATCTCCACCCAAGTAATACATGACACAGCGGACCGGAATCCTGTGGTAGGTGCGGATCACGAACTTATTAGCGTGGGGCATGTTCCTCCTTCCATCTCCCAGTCCTGTAGCACGAATGTTTCTCATCGCTACTCTGACTCGGTGACGCTCAGCATACGCGTCGCAGATCGTTCCATCCTAGCCCTCCAATAGAGGGGGCTTTTGGTCGCCTTAGGCCACAGGCACTGCCCCTAATCCGGACGTAAGCCATCCAGAAAAGTCTGCCGAGCCAGCCAGAGTCCGTGCTGGATGCGGCAGAGGATATCTGAGCACTAGCTGTCTGCGTG
>JAOUMR010000031.1 GCA_029881435.1 Nitrospira sp. | reverse complement strand
GCAGACCACTACGTGTGGTAGGGAACTTGAATTTTCCGAATCTGTCGACATGCGTCATGTGCTCAAAAGGATTATCGACGTGAGGTGCGACAGGACTTTCGCTGTCGCCTCACAGCGGCCAGCCCTGATCGGCGAAACTATAGAGACGGTCGTCACCGAGAATGAGATGGTCGAGCAGTCTGATGCCCAGCAGGTCTCCAGCTTCTCGCAGTCGCGTGGTGAGCGTCCGATCCTCAGTTGAAATCAACGGGGCCGGGAGTCTTTGTGTGATCGTCAAGAAAAAATAGAGGTCGATAGGCGTGCCATGGGAGGCGATCCTCGTGGGGACTCATCAGCGTTCTTGCACGCGGCGGAGGGCATCTTGGTAGACTTGCCCTGCCGGGTCGAGATAAAACCCGGATGCCCTGAGTTGATCGAGCACTGGTTGTAGCCTATCGATGATTCCTTCCAACCGAGCATGCACGAGGATACCGATGGTTCCCATGACGGTGAGCCCTTCACGCATGGCCACTGTCCTGACGGCGATGTCATCAGCCAACAGCACTGTGGCGTGATGGACAAGTGCAGTGGCAATCACCGTGGCATCTGTTTTCGAGATGTTCGGCACTGTGAGCCGGTCGATCAACGCGCGATCGGCCACATCCTCGACCGTGATCCACTTCTCCTGGAGGGCTTGCTGCAATTCAAGACTCCCGGCGCGACCTGTTCCCTGAGTGACCACTTCTTCATGGACTTGCGGGGTGATCAGCAGGTGCTGGAAGAATTGGTTGAGGAGACGGAACTGGTTGACAGCGGCAAGGTGAATCAGCGGGCCACTATCTGTGACGACGATCACGCGGTATCCTGAGATGTGGCTGCTTTGAAGGCCTCCAACTCCTTGTCTAACCATCCGGCTTCGTATTCTGCGGCAGGGATCTTATGTGCGGCCATTAGCGTCAAAAACTCGCGCAGAGGCATCCCTAACAACTCGGCGCCTGCTCGCCAAGAAAGCTGCTCCGTGCGCACCCAATCAAGCACGGCTGCTCGTTTGACATCCTCGGCCAGTGTCGCGTCGTCTATTGCCATCATGCCAAGGAATGGCTCAGGCAACTCCCATTCAAACCGTATGGTATGGCCCATCATGTCACCTCATCATTGGAACTCTTCAAATTGTATCGGAAGATCCGCAGCAATGAAAGAGATGGCTGATGTGAAGCAGGAAGAGAGGACAGTGTGCTCCCGCTCCTTTTTCCATCGCCCGTGAAACAACGACCCCATGGTCAGATGGATCTGTTCATCCAGATAGGCTTTCATGCCACAAGGCTCATGAGGCAAGACGGGGTGTGGGATTACGGTCGTGAATCAATTTGTGGTGCTGACAGATGCTCGACAATGTCCTTATCCAGTACGTCACGATTGTCGTAGTAATAGGACAGGGCATCATAAATCGATGCGAGACTGAGGTGAGGATAGTGCGTGAGTAGCTCTTCCGGAGTCTGCCCGTGATGCAACGCGTAAATCGCAATGGTTCGCACGGTAATGCGCGTTCCTTCAATACACGGACTCCCACCACAAATGTTTGGATCGCTCGTGATATGCGGGTGGACTATTGTAGACATGTGCTCATGTGTACTCCATGCGAATTTACCTCCGCAAGCTTGAGTTGCAATTCTACGACCACCACGTCACGGGCGGCTGTCCCCTGGAGGACCCATTAGCGGCAAGAGTGGCTCTCAATGAGCACGACATGATCCTCTGGGCCACTGCGCCGTAGAACGCGAGTGTCTCCTGGGTACAATCGGTACTTTTCACCTGAAGAACGATTTTGGCTGGGGATGGATCTTTACATATGAACAGGTGCAACGTCCGCTGGCCCGCAACGCAGATGTTCTGGGTGATGTGATATGGTCTGGTGTTCAATAAACGGCAGCTTGGTCTTGCAAAGCTCGTCTGTGATCACAGAAGCCATGCGGGTCTTCCCTTCCGCGCTTTCGAGCCAGGATAGTGACGGTCTGCGTGATGATATCAGTCGGGATGAGGAAACCCTTCGGCTCGTTGGCAACGGTAGAGACCTAATCGCTGTCCTATATAGGACACGGGTCTTGTAAATCGTTGTAAAACCATGCTACTCATTGGACGATTCCGAAGTGTCATCTTGTTGATTTTCTTCAATTTGGTCGGTCCTCTCAAGGCTTAAACACGGGTTCGAATCCCGTTGGGACCACCACACCAACCTTTGGTTGAACCGGCGCCTGTTCAGCGACGTATCGTAATTGAAGGCGCTGAATAAACACCTCACGTAAGATTCTTGTTGTTAGGATTGTGCAGCGCCGGCTCATGTGGAGCGCAGTCCATCATGCCTGAGAAAATTCGGATACGTTGCTCGTCCATGGAGAATGTTGCGTGCAATCGGTGGTCACGGAGGCTACTCTGCATGACGCAGAACTTGCTTTGCGTAAGAGGGTCACTACTGATAAGCTAAGCCTGTAGAAGTTCAGGATGAATCGTGAGGAGCAACGACACGAGAAGGGGCGGTGAATGCTCGGTGGGCCGCTCCGTTCGATAGAGTGGGGGGAGCTATGAATTCCAAAGTAAAAAATCTGCTGTTATGGGGCATGATCGGCTTGTTCATAGCCTTGCTGTTGAATATGTTTTCCGTTCCGACGCATGTGCCGGAAGAAGAAGTCTATTTCAGTGATTTTATAGCGAAGGTGGACCAAGGTGCGGTGGTAAAGGTCATCATCCGAGGCCATCACATCAGTGGAGTCCTGAAGGACAACACACGAATTCACACCTATGCCGCGGATGATCCTGAACTGATCACGATGTTGCGGGAACGGGGAGTTCAGATCGAGGTAAAACCGGCTGGTGAGACCCCATGGTACATCACGTTTCTGTATACATGGGGTCCCTTTATTCTGTTTCTCGGACTCTTCCTGTTCTTCATGCGGCGGATGCAAGCCGGTGGCAATAGCGCGTTGTCGTTCGGCAAGAGCCGTGCGCGGATGCTGACGGAGGAGCATAAGAAGGTCACCTTTGCTGATGTGGCTGGAGTCGATGAGGCGAAAAACGACGTGCAGGAAATCGTCGAATTCCTGAAAGATCCTCGTAAGTTTCAGTCGCTCGGAGGCCGTATTCCCAAGGGGGTGTTGGTGGTCGGTCCACCCGGCACGGGGAAGACTTTGTTGGCGAAGGCTGTCGCAGGCGAGGCCGGTGTGCCCTTCTTCAGCATCAGCGGGTCTGATTTTGTGGAGATGTTTGTCGGGGTCGGGGCATCGCGGGTGCGCGACCTGTTTGAACAGGGGAAGAAACACGCCCCCTGCATCATCTTCATCGATGAAATTGATGCGGTGGGTCGCCTGCGGGGAGCAGGCTTGGGCGGCGGCCATGACGAACGAGAGCAAACCCTGAATCAGCTGCTGGTCGAAATGGATGGGTTCGACACGACGGAAGGCGTCATCTTGGTCGCGGCGACCAATCGACCGGATGTCCTGGATCCGGCCCTACTCCGCCCCGGGCGCTTTGATCGCCAGGTGGTGGTCGATCGGCCGGACCTTCGTGGCCGAGCGGAGATTCTCAAAGTTCATACGAAAAAGGTGCCGGTGGCAGCCAACGTGGAGCTGAATACGATTGCGCGCGGGACGCCCGGATTTTCAGGAGCCGATCTCGAAAACCTGGTCAACGAGGCCGCGTTGTGGGCCGCTCGTCAGAACAAGACCGAAGTCGACGCCGTCGATTTTGAGATGGCGAAAGACAAGATCCTGATGGGAGCGGAACGGAAGAGCATGATTCTGACCGAAGAAGAGAAACGGGTTACCGCCTATCATGAAGCGGGCCATGCCCTCATGGCCAGGCTCTTACCAGGGACGGATCCGGTGCACAAAGTCACCATTATCCCTCGCGGGCGGGCGCTGGGTGTGACGATGCAGTTACCGACGGAGGATCGGCATAGCTATACCAAAGAATTCCTGTGCAACAGGCTGGCCGTGCTGATGGGCGGTCGAGTGGCAGAAGAGCTGGTATTCAAACATGTGACGACAGGCGCAGGGAACGATCTCAATCAGGCAACGGATCTCGCCCGCAAGATGGTCTGTGAGTGGGGCATGAGTGACAAATTGGGGCCGTTGACGTTCGGGCAGAAAAACGACTCGGTATTCCTGGGGCGGGACTGGACCGCCAAACGGGACCTCAGCGAACGAGTCGCGAAGGAGATTGATCTCGAGATCAAGCAGTTTGTCACCGAAAACTACGAGCGAGCCAAGCGAGTGCTGACCGACCACATGGCCGGCTTGAACGCGTTAGCCGAGGCGCTGTTGGTCAAAGAATCGCTGGATGCGTTAGACATCGACCGAATTCTTGCGGAGTCTTCCGCGGGGACTGTGCCTGCCTAACAACACCTGAGCCGGTAGTTGTTCGAATGGTGTCTGCGTGTTCGCGTGAGCGAACCTTTCATTGACGCCTCCGTTCTTGGTTGTGTATAACCGAACGTACAGTGCCGAACTCTTTCCGAGGGACGTATGTACGCGCGTGAGTTTCGTGACGGTGCAAAAGATGGGTTAGAGGCGCTGGAGCCGCTCGATCCCGACAAAATCACCTCGTTTACTGATCTACTCGAGGCCATGGGCAAGACCGCTTTTGGCGGACGGCATCTCGGCAAAGCCTTCGATGTGCTCTGGGCGATGATCGAGGATCCGGACTGCCGAGTCGTCATGACGTTATCCGGCGCCATGACCATTGCCAAGATGGGGAAGATCATCACGAAGATGATCGATGAAGGCATGGTGCACTGCATCATCTCGACCGGGGCGTTGATGGCGCATGGGCTCAGTGAGTCTGTTGGAAAGACACACTATCGACATGACCCGTCGATGAGCGACGAAGAACTCTTCAAGAAGGGATATAACCGGGTCTATGATACCCTCGAGATGGAATCGAATTTGAATTATGTCGAGCATGTCGTCACCCGAACAGTGAAGCGCCTCAACGATGATAGGCCGCTGTCATCAGAAGTCCTCACGAGAGAATTGGGGAAGACCTTGGCCGAGGAGTTTGATGGCGAGGGGATTCTGAAGAGCGCCTATTTGAAAAAGGTGCCGGTGTATATCCCGGCCTTCACCGATTCGGAAGTGGGACTCGATATGGGAACCTGGGCGATGGCCCGAGAGGTTGATCGGGTACGATCGCAGGCCGGTCACAAGGGCGATTTGGCCGTCTTGCAAACCATTTTGCAATCCTATCCGTCGTTTAACCCGTATCTTGATCTTAATAGCTATGCCGACCATATTCTCTCGGCCAAACGTCTTGGCATCTTCACGATCGGAGGGGGCGTCCCACGGAACTGGGCGCAACAAGTTGGTCCGTACATCGAAATCGGCAATTTGCGGTTAGGGCTGTCCGTGAAGCCTCCTCGATTTCAGTATGGGGTGAGGATCTGCCCAGAACCGGACTACTGGGGTGGGCTCAGTGGCTGCACGTATCAAGAGGGGCTCTCCTGGGGAAAATTTGTGACTCCCAAGGACGGCGGACAATTTGCCGAAGTGTTGAGCGATGCCACGGTCGTATGGCCCTTGTTAATGATGGGGCTGCTCGAGAGAAAAAAGGCCGGCGTGGTGCGTCACTCGTGAGACGGACGATTGGCCGATGGCTGGTTCCCCTGTGTGTCGGTAGCATCCTCGTATGGTCTTCAGCAGCCTCCGCCGGAGATTCGCCGGATACCGACGTCCGGGTGAGGGGGCAGGCCAATGCGCCCCTGACCTTGATCGAATACTCCGATTTCACCTGTGGGTACTGTCTGAAATTTTTCAAAGACACCTGGCCGCACATTCAAGCTCGGTATGTCGATACCGGGAAGGTCCGATTTATCTACCGCGATTATCCCCGTGCTGATCAAGGTCCGGGCGTCGACGCGGCGACGGCGGCGCGCTGTGCCGGAGCGCAGGGCAAGTATTGGGCGATGCATGATCGCTTGTTTGCCGAAGGGGGCCGACTTGACAAGCACGTGTACCTTCGCCATACATCGGCCATCGGTCTTGATCAGCCCGCATTTGAGCGATGTTTCAAGGATGGACGATACACCAGCGCGATTTTCGAAGATCGCCAGGAAGCCAACCGGTGGGGGTTCCATGGAACTCCTGGGTTCATTCTTATGAGAACGGCCAGTGAACCGACTGAGAAAGAGCCGGCCGTCGCGATACCTGGCGCATTTCCCTTCGAGATGTTCGCGGAAGAAATTGACCGACTTCTGGCGAGTTCCCAACCGTAGCGGGATTGTGCTGGAGGTGGGTGGGCCAACGTGAGTGATGTTGATGTGTGTTCCGGTTCAATAGTCCAGTTGCGTAAGCAAAGGTAGGGGGGCGTATGGCGTCGATACAATCGTTCTGGCCCGTTTCCCATCGTGATGATGACTTCTGGGTCTGCATGTCTTGTCTGACAGAAGTCTTCTACCGAAAAGTTCCCATGCCGGGTTGTCCATCCTGTCATGGTGTGTCAACGTATGAAGGCTTTACTTTGGAGGCAATTCGCGATTGGGGAACAGAAGAGCTGATCGCGAAGGCTGTTGCCGAACAAGAGACAGCGAATTCAACTCCACCTCCCGTTGAATCTGCCGAGCCGATTGAAGCGGCGGATTAAGACCAACTTCACGACGGACTCCAGCGAGTCTTCCTGTGCAGCAATTCCGACCATTCCTCGTTCATGGCCAATGGAAGCAGGGGCAGATTGCGGCCCCGGTCGTGGATCCGTTCTCCGGGAAGCTTGTCGCGCGGGTTGCTCAAGCGACGGAGCTCGACGTCGACCAGGCCATGGCATCGACATCCAGCGCGGCTGGTCCGATGGGTCAACTACCGTCCCATGCCCGATACAATATTCTCCAACAGATAGCCGCACTTCTCTATCGACGTCGAGATGAGTTTGCGCAGACGATGACAGTGGAGGCAGGCAAGCCCATCACCGATGCGCAGCGGGAAGTCAGCCGGGCCATTCAAACGTTCACGGTCGCGGCCGAAGAAGCACGACGCATTCCAGGGGAAGTGGTGCCGCTCGATTGGACCCCCGGCTTCGATACGCATATAGGCCTGCTTCGCCGTTTTCCCATCGGTCCGATTCTCGGGATTACGCCCTTCAATTTTCCACTCAATCTGGTGGCGCACAAGGTTGCGCCGGCGCTCGCCTCTGGTAATTCGATTCTGATCAAACCAGCTCCTCAAACACCACTGACCGCCCTCTTGCTTGGAGAGGTTGCCCTAGAGGCGGGAGTTCCTCCGGGTGGGCTCAATGTTGTCCCGTGCGACAATCTCCTGGCTGAACGGATGGTGGTCGATCCGCGATTCAAGTTGCTGAGTTTCACCGGCAGTGTCGCGGTGGGATGGATGTTGAAGGCCAAGTGCGGAAAGAAAAAAGTCACACTTGAGCTGGGCGGCAATGCGGGTGTCGTGATCGAATCGGATGCGGATATCGAGCTTGCCGCCCAGCGCTGCGCTGCCGGCGGATTTGGGTACGCCGGCCAGACCTGCATTTCCGTGCAGCGAATCTTCGTGCACCATTCGATCGCCGACCTGTTTACGACCAAGTTGCTCATGCATGTCGCTCGGTTGAAGACGGGCGATCCGACCGACGAGACGACGAGCATCGGACCCCTCATTGACCATGCTGCCGCTGAACGAGTGGAAGGTTGGATCGGCGAAGCTGTGGCAGGTGGGGCGCGCGTGTTGCTGGGCGGAAAGCGGATGGGATCGCTGGTTGAGGCGACGGTACTGTCGAATGTGAACCCTGAGATGAAGGTCTCGTGCCGAGAAGTGTTCGGACCGGTCGTGACGGTCACGCCCTATCGACAGCTGAGTGAGGCCGTCGCGTTGCTCAACCAATCGGACTTCGGACTACAGGCCGGCATTTTCACGCAGGACATCAATAAGATTTTTCATGCCTTTCGTCACGTAGAAGTCGGTGCAGTCTTGGCGAACGAGATTCCCACATTTCGTGCGGATCATATGCCTTACGGCGGGGTGAAAGATTCCGGTTTAGGACGCGAAGGCATCCGCGCGGCGATCGAAGATATGACGGAGCCGCGTATGCTCATCATGAATTTGAAGGACCCACCCAGCTCAACCGAAAAAAGTGTCTAGAAGATATTGCGAAGCCAGTCCAATCTTGCTACAACAAACGCCCGATATCGCAGTTAATCTGGTCCGGTTTGTTTGTCTGGCTGACCGCTCGCGAACACGTCACCAAACAACTTCCAAGCAGCCAGAAAAGTCGATTGCCAGACGAAAGGGGAGATGATGGTACCTACGCACATGTTCCTCACGAGAGGTGTGGGAGTTCACAGGGAGAAATTGGCCTCCTTCGAAGAAGCGTTGCGCAGCGCCGGTGTGGCGTACTGCAACCTCGTCAGTGTGTCGTCCATCCTCCCACCACATTGTAAGGTCGTCCCCAGAAAACGCGGAGAGCAATTGTTGAAGCCTGGCGAGATTACGTTCTGCGTGATGGCTCGTTCAGAAACCAACGAGCGGAACCAGCTGATTTCGGCGTCGGTCGGCCTTGCGAAGCCCACGGATCTCGGCACATACGGCTACCTCTCAGAGCACCATGCGCATGGTGAGACGGATGAGGAGACCGGAGAGTATACGGAAGATCTGGCTGCGCAGATGCTCGCGACGACCTTAGGGGTCGAGTTTGATCCGAATGTCGCGTGGAAAGAGCGCGAACAGGTCTTTAAGATGGGTGGGAAAATCGTGAAGACGCTGAACATCACCCAATCCGCCGTCGGCAAGAAGGGGAAGTGGACGACGGTCATCGCGCTGGCGGTCTTCATTCCACCAGAGAATGTTCCCAACCGTCCCCGCAGATAGGGTCGATAGGGTTGGCTGCGTTGGTGAGACCTCAGCTGATCACCTAACTTAAGGGGAGGACGCCCGTGACGCTTCCCGCTGGTTGGGAGGGGCCGAGCCACAACTTTCTCGGCATTGATGAACCCTGGTGCCATCCGGACCAAGCGGGTGTCTACGTGCTGCCGGCTCCCTACGAACACACCTCCAGCTACATCCGCGGATCGGACCGCGGGCCGTCGGCCATCCTGGAAGCTTCCAGCCAGGTCGAATTTTATGATGAACAGCTCCGATGTGAACCCTATCGTGAATGGGGTGGGATTGCGACGACTGCGCCGTTGAATCTCAATGGGAAGGTCGATCGCTCCGCAGTCGATGCCATTGAAGCGTTTGTCTCGCCGCACGTCGGAGCCGGACGGTTTTTGGTCACGCTGACGGGCGAACACACCGGTGCCTTAGGGGCGATCCGAGCCCACGCCAAACAATACCAGCAGATGACGGTCGTACAGATCGATGCCCACGGAGATCTGCGGGATGCCTATCTCGGCAATCCGTTCAGCCATGCTAGCGTCATGGCGCGGGTCGTGGAAGATGGTTTGCCCCTGGTCCAGGTGGGGATCCGATCGATCAGTCCGGAAGAGGTGGCTCGTATCAACGCCACGGATCGGATCCAGACGTTTTTTGCGGCCAACATCCTTGATCCGTCAGGTCCGTATGAAGGTAGGGCCGCGAAATGGATACCGGACGTGGTGGCCGCTTGCCGAACGCCTGTCTATCTCACATTCGACTGCGACGGATTGGATGCGTCGCTCGTGCCCGCGCTTGGGACTCCTGAGCCGGGCGGACTCGGCTGGTACGATACGCTCAATCTCATCACTGCGCTCGCCAATGGGCCGGGAATCGTAGGAATGGATGTCAGTGAAATCGCCCCAATCGAAGGTTTCGTCGCGCCGCAGTTCTCCGTCGCGCGTTTGATCTATCGTATGCTCGGTCGGATCAAGGCCGGCAAGCGCGTTCACTAGGGCCAGCCTCACACGTCGATAGAGTCGTCATTCTGTGGCTCACACCATCCGCATCAATAAGTTCTTCACGGAACATGGGATCTGTTCCCGGCGCGAAGCCGACCGTCTGATCGAGTCGGGCCTCATCACCATTAATGGTCGGGTGGCCATACTCGGCGACCAAGTAGAACCCTCAGACATCGTTGCCCGCGAGGGCAGTGTGATCCCCTGGGGTCAGGCCGCGCTATATGTCAAGTACCATAAGCCGGTCGGGGTGACGACGACGAGTGAGCCCCATGTCGCCCGCAATATTATTGCGGAGATCGGGTGCCCTGAGCGGATTTTCCCAATCGGCAGGCTGGATAAGGATTCATCCGGCCTCATCTTGTTGACGAATGACGGCAATATCGTCAACGAAATTCTCCGTACCGAATTCGGTCATGAGCGGGAATATCTTGTGCAAGTGGATCGCCCGTTTGACCACACATTTCTCGATCAGATGTCTCGAGGCGTGCTGATTCTTGGGAGTCAAACGAAGCCGTGCCGAATGATTCGAGTGGGAGGCGATCGGTTTCGTATTGTTCTCACAGAAGGGCGAAACCGGCAGATCCGGCGTATGTGCCAAGCGCTGGGCTATCGGGTAATCAAGTTGCATCGCACGAGGATCATGCACATTACCGTCGAGGGGTTGAACGTGGGGCAATGGAAGGAGCTCACGACGCAGGAACGAGAGTCGTTGCTGGCTGCGATAGGGCGTCGTCTGGGCTGACTATCGCGGTCGGATAAAGGTCATAGCTGCGAGTCGAGCAGAAATACCGGGTGCCACAAGGTCGAGGGGGAGTCAGCCCTGCAGTTCTCGCCGGGCCGTGCGCACGAGCGCCAGGACGGCCTGGTGTTTGACGCGTCGTTCCACCGTGATCGCATAGAAATGTTGCTTGAGCGCCTCCAACTGTCCGACCACCTGCACCCGGTACTGGCGGCAGATCTCCTTCTCGATCACCGTTGCGCCGGGGAAGATGCCATATCCGTCCTGGCCGAACGCCTTCAAGGTTGCGCTGTCGTCAAACTCACCAACAATGACCGGATGGAGGCCATGCTGGACCATCCATTGATCCAATAACCGTCGAAGCATCGCATTCGGGGTGGGCAACAGCATGGGCGCGCTGCGTAACGAGCGCGGAAAATCTCGACGATACTGGCCGGCCAACCTCGCAGTCGCGAAGAGTGTCACTCCAGATTCACCTAACGGATGGTTGTAGATGTGCTCCTTAATCCCCGGCGGAGCCGGGGTATCAGCAATCACCAAATCCGACCGATGCGCAGTCAGATCGGCTAGCAGTTGGCGCAGCTTGTCTTCCTGACAGATCAAGCGAGTCGGCCGGTACAGTTTTAGGGCCGATTTGAGGAGCTGCGTCGCGAGGGGTTTCGGGATGGCGTCTGCGATACCCACGACCAGCCGGGTAGGGTGCTCATGCCCTTGGCTCTTGACCGTGTGCAGGAGCTCTTGGCCGGTGGCGAAGATATCTTCTGCGTATTTGAAGGCCAGGTGGCCCATCTCCGTCAACGCGAGGCGGCGTCCGGTGCGGATAAATAACTTTTCCCCCAGCGTGTTTTCCAAGAGACGGATCTGTCCACTGATCGTGGGTTGCGCGAGGCGGAGCTCCTCGCACGCCTTCGTCATGGTGCCGTGTTTGGCGACGGACCAGAAATACAATAAGTGATGATAGTTCAGCCATTCCATATGGCTCTAGTGCTCCAATTGAGGGAGACACTATACATCGGATTAGCCGATAACTCCAATCCGTTTTATCTATTTTGAAAAACGAACGGGAGATTGCTAGTGTGGGCGCCGTCCGCCACCCAATGTGAAAGGAGCATCCCTCAATGATCGCTCTGGTATTGGCCCTTGTGACTCTCCTGCCAATGACCGCACTGGCGGAACCGGTGATCGACTCGCGTGCCGTGCAGGCCCAGTCGACGCGCACTGCTCCATTGACCATTGATGAAGTGCTGGCTCGCATCGAGTTGACGCATCCGCTGCTTCAGGCGGCCGGAGCCGAGCGAACCAAGGCCCGGGCGAAAATTCTCAAGGCACTCGGGGTCTGGGAACCGACGTTCCATAACATTACAGAGGCTGAACGGTATGAAACGTGGAATCTCACGACGGCTCCCGTCGCCGGCTTAACCTGCGCCTCACCAAGTTCGCCCGACCCATTATGCGACCCGCTTCAGCCGCAAAGGTTGATGGCGGGATTTAACGACAGCAAGCTCGAGGTCGGGCATCCCTGGGGATTCAAGGTCCATGGCGGGATCCGCAACGGCTTCGGGGATCGCGGCAGTAATATTCTTTCTGCTATCCCTGACCTACAGGGGCTCCATAAGTGGCAGCAATTCATCGTCGGTGGGTCGTTCAAGCTGCTGCGCGGCCTGATGATCAACGAAGAGTACGCCGAGTATCAACAGGCTGAACTCGCGGGGCCGCAGGCGGAGATCAAGGTGGCACAGAAACGGCAGGATCTCTATCTTGCCGGGGCGGTGCAGTATTGGGATTGGCAGGTCGCCGTCAAGCAGGCCGAGATTGTGAAGCGGGCCTTGGCCGTGGCCGAAGACCGCTTGGTCCAGGTCGAAGGGCTGGCCAAGGGCGGGAAGGTGGCGCCGCTCGATGTCGTCGAGTCGAATCAAGAGGTGCAGAAGCGGCGAGAGGCGGCGATTGCTGCACAACGGAAGGTGGAGTACGAGCAGTACAAACTATCTCTCTTTCTCTGGGAGCAGAACGAGCCGGTGACGCCACGACCGGAATGGGCGCCGGAATTCCAGGGCGAAACGCCGCTTCCAACCGAAAACGAGGTCGAGGCCTATAAAGTGGAGGCGAATGAAGCTCGGCCGGAAGTGCGGGACCTCTACATCGAAGCCAAGATGAACAATATCGACATCAAGCTCGCCAAAAACCACCTGCTCCCGAAGTTGGATATTGAGGGGGGGCCGGCGGATGCTGCCACCGACTGGATTGTGGGAGTCGGCTACCATGTCAATCTTCACTTTGAGCAGCCGCTGTTCCAGCGGGGAGCGCGTGGGAAGGTCATGGGCGCGGAGGTGCTCCAGCAACAATTGGCGTTGAAACAGCAATATACCGAGCAGCAAGTCAACCTCGACGTGGACAACTGGCTCTCGGCGATCGTGCGGGCCAGGGATCGGGTGAAAGCGGCGACGGAAGCGCTGCGGTTGGCCAAGACGCTGGAAGAGGGCGAACGGACCCGGTTCAACATGGGCGCGACCACCGTGCTCTTTGTGAACCTCCGTGAACGTAACGTGGTGGAATCAGCGTATCAGCTGTATCGGGCGCAGGCCGACTATGCGGTGGCGCGTGGAGGGATGTTGTGGGCCAGGGGCGTACTGTCGAAGCCATGGCCGACGGAGTCCTTGGCGAAGTATGGGAATCCGATGACGGCGGCCGGTACGTACGGGTTTCAACAGCCGGGCCGCGATTAGTCAGGTACATTCATCAGGCACAAGGAGCATCCTTTGATGGCCGCTCTATTATTCGTGATTCTGATCTTGCTCCCAGTGACGGCACTGGCGGAACCGGTGATCGATTCGAGTGTCGTGCAGGAGCAGGCGACGCGCACCGAACCTCTGACCATCGATGAAGTACTGGCTCGAATCGAGTTGACGCATCCCTTGCTTCGGGCGACCGGGGTCGAGCGGATACAGGCTCGGGCGAAAATTCTCAAGGCGCTCGGGGCCTGGGAACCGAAGTTCAATAACTTTACCGAAGTCGATCGGTATCAGGATTACAATTTTCTATCCAACTTGCATGAGCACACGGTGGGTTATAACGACAGTAAGCTCGTGGTCGGGCATCCCTGGGGCTTCGAGGTCCATGGCGGGATCCGCAACGGGTTCGGGGATCGCTCCTTTTTCAATCAATCTGGCTTCATCACTGATTTAAATCTCTTCTGGGAACAGCAGCAAATGATTTTCGGCGGAAAGTTCAAGCTGCTGCGCGGCTTCATGATCAACGACGAGTACGCGGAGTACCAGAAGGCCCAGCTCGCCGGGCCGATGGCGGAGATCGCGGTGGCGCAGAAACGGCAAGACCTCTATCTCGCCGGGGCCGTGCAGTACTGGGATTGGCAGGTCGCGGTTAAACAGGCCGAGATGGTGACGCGCGCCTTGGCCGTGGCCGAAGACCGCTTGGTCCAGGTCGAAGGGCTGGCCAAGGGTGGGAAGGTCGCGCCGCTCGATGTCGTCGAGGTGAACCAAGAGGTGCAGAATCGGCGCGAGGCGGCGATCGCCGCGCAACGGAAGGTGGAGTATGAGCAGTACAACCTGTCCCTCTTTCTCTGGGAGCATGGCGAGCCAGTGACGCCGCGCCCTGAATGGGCGCCGGAATTCCAGGGCGAAACGCCGCTTCCGACTAAGGAGGAGATCGCGGGCTATAAAGTGGAGGCAAAGGAAGATCGGCCGGAAGTGCGCAATTACTACATCGAAGCCAAGATGAACAATATTGATCTCAAGCTGGCCAAGAACTACCTCCTCCCGAAGTTGAATTTTGAGGGGGGACGGATGGATACCCCCGGAGACTGGGCTGTGGGCGTGGGGTATCATTTTGGACTACAGTTTGCGATGCCGCTGCTCCAGCGGGAAGGGCGGGGAAAGGTCCTGACTGCAGAGGCGGAGCAGCAACAATTGGTCTTCAGCCAGCTGTATGCCGAGCAACAGGTCAGCGTCGACGTGGACAACTGGCTTTCGGCGATCGTTCGGGCCCGGGATCGGGTGAAAGCCGCGTCGGAAGCGCTGCGGCTGGCCAAGACGCTGGAAGAGGGCGAACGGACCCGATTCAATTTGGGCGCGACCACCGTGCTCTTTGTGAACCTCCGTGAACGCAACGTGGTGGAATCGGCGTACCAACTGTATCGGGCGCAGGCCGACTACGCCGTGGCGCGTGGAGGGATGTTGTGGGCACGGGGCGTGCTGTCGAAGCCATGGCCGGAGGAATCCTTGGCGAAGTATGGCAATCCGCTAACGGCGGCTGGTCTTTCGGGTCATCCAGTGTCAGGACGCGATTAATTCAGCAACAAAGGAGCATCCTTCCTTGATTCTTCTATTGTTGATCTCGTTGATGATTGTCCCGGCGGCCGTCGCGGCAGAACCTCACGCCTCGGCGAGTGCACCAAGCGCCGAGTCTGTGCGGACAGCTCCCCTGACCATTGAAGAGGTGTTGGCCAGAATTGAGTTGACCCATCCGTTGCTCCGGGCCACCGGGCTGGAGCGGTCGCAGGCTCGCGCGAAAGTGCTGAAAGCGTTGGGTGCATGGGAGCCGAGGGTTCGGAACGAGGTCGAGATGGATCGGTATGTCACCTATAATCTGACGAACGTGTCCGGCATACCGAATGACTTGACGAGCGGCTATAGCGATACCATGCTCAAAGTGGCGCATCCCTGGGGCATTGAGGTGTTCGGGGGTATTCGCAATGGTTTCGGTGATCGCCACACTATCAATTCAGGAACCCGCGGGAGTTTGGTAGCCTTCCCTCAAGACCTCCAACTGTACTGGCCGCAGCAAATGCTGATCGTCGGCGGAGCGATGAATCTCCTGCGGGGATTCATGATCAACGAAGAGTATGCCGAGTTTCAACAGGCGGAGCTCGCCGGGCCGCAAGCCGAAGTGAAGGTGGCCCAGAAACGGCAAGATCTCTATCTCGCCGGCGCCGTGCAATACTGGGATTGGCAGGTCGCCGTCAAACAGGCCGAGATGGTGAAGCGTGCGTTGGCCGTCGCGGAAGACCGGTATCGCATGGTTGAGGGGAGATCAAAAGGCGGTGCGGTCGCTCCGATCGACGTGGTCGAGGCCCAAGAAGAAGTTCAGCGGCGTCGAGAGGCTGCCATTGCCGCGCAACGGAAGGTCGAGTATGAGCAATATAAGCTTGCGCTCTTTCTCTGGGAAGACGGCCAACCTGTGACACCTCGCCCTGAATGGGCCCCGGAATTTCAGGGGGAAACGCCGTTGCCGAGCGAAGAGGATGTAGCGGCCTTTAAGGTGGAAGCTGCGGAGGATCGCCCGGAAGTACGCGATCTCTACATCGAAGCCAGATTAAACAATATCGAACTAAAATTGGCCAAGAATAGTTTGCTTCCAAAGCTAACGTTTTCAGGTGGGCCGGCAGTGGGCTCTCTCTATTGGATTGGCGGGTTCGGCTACAATATGCAGGTTCGCTTCAGTATGCCGTTGTTCAATCGGGGCCCCCGCGGGAAGGTCCTTCACGCTCAGGCTGAGCAGGAACGATTGGCCTGGAAGCAAGCCTACACCGAGCGTCAGGTCGAGATCGACGTAGACAACTGGCTCTCAGCGATTGTGCGCGCTCGGGACCGAGTGAAAGCTGGAACGGAAGCCCTTCGCTTGGCCAAGACGTTAGAAGAGGGCGAACGGGCTCGGTTCAATATGGGGGCGACGAGTGTGCTGTTCGTCAACTTGCGGGAGCGTGCGGTCGTCGAGGCGGCTTACGAGCTCTACCGTGCCCAAGCCGACTATGCAGTGTCCCGGGGAGGGATGTTGTGGGCCAAAGGATCGTTGTCGAAGCCGCTCGCGGAGAACGTACTCGCCAAATACGGTGATGCATTGCATGCGGCTGGTTCGTCTGGCCGTGTGGCTCGTGGGCGTGATTAACGTTCGCATGGGTAGATAGTTCATTCGGGGGGCTTGGCTGCAGAATCGTGAATGTGGTTAAGTGCCGGCGTCATTAAATTCAGTAAGGGACCAATGATTCACATCCTGATTAATAACCGGGGGTACTCATGAAAGAACCTCAGGGCAATCGTTATCCGGGCCTGTTTGAAGCGTTGATGAAGCAGCTGTCCGTGGCCATGAAGGCTGAGAAAAGGATCATGTACCTGATCTTTTCCTACGCCTTGGCGGTCGCGTTCTTTTCGCTGATCATTCCGTTGACCGTACAGGAGTTGGTTAGCACCTTCTCCTATGCGGTTCAGCCAGTCATGATCTGGACATTGACGGCGGTCATGCTGTTGGTGTTGTTGTTCGTCGGCTTGTTCAAGACATTCCACTTTTATGCGATAGACGTCATCCAACGTCGCGTCTTTGCCAGAATCACAGTGGCGATGGTTGAACAGCTTCCTCGGAATCGATTTAAGGCCTCGCAGACTCACATTGCGAACTACTTCATGGAAACGGTCTTTATGCAGCGGGCGTTGTCCACCCTGCTGTTCGATTTGATCAATGTGGTCGTGGGTGGGACGGTCGGGATGCTCTTGCTGATGGTCTACCACCCGTATTTTCTCATGTTCAACTTGCTTCTTCTGGCGGGGTTCGCAATCACATTCTTTGTCCTCTCTCGCGGGGCACTGAGGACAACCCTCGACATGTCTCACGCGAAGTACGATACCTTTCGATGGGTTCAGGAGGTTGCGCAGAATTCGTTGCAATTTAAAGCGACCGACAGCCGTGCGTATATCCTGCAGAAGACGAATGACCTCGTGAACCATTATGTTGACGCTCGAAAGGCACGATTTCGTGTCCTCGTGCGTCAGTACGTCGGTTCTGTGGGAGGGCAAGCGTTCGCACAGGCAGGCGCACTTGGCATAGCGGCCTATCTTATGTCCATTGGCCAGTTGACCCTCGGTCAGTTAGTCGCCGTCCAAGCGGTGGTCGGTGCGCTGGTTATTAATTTTGACACGCTCATCAAGAACATGGGGTTCGTGTACTACTTCTTCACAGCCCTCACTCACCTTGATACGGTCTTTCAGCAAGAGCAAGATTACGTCTCGGTTGAATCACCGGTGGGAATGCCGAAGCATTTAACCCAGGGTGTCCGAGTTACCTGCAAAGCTGTCAGCCTGATTCACGGTGGAGCCTCCGTATTTGATGGCTTCAACTTGGATGTGGCGCCCGGAGAGAAGCTTGGCATCTACGCCAAGACTACGATGGCCAAAACCGCGCTGGCTAGAGTCTTAGGGGGTCTCGAAACCCCGACCAACGGAGTTGTGCAGTACAACGGGGTGGATCTGCGTTACATGGATCCCAATGGTCTCAACCAAGTCCGCAGCGTCATGCTTGATTCTCAATTGACGTTGGTCCAGGGAACGATCGAAGAAAACATCGTCATGGGACGTTCCTATGTGACCTATGACGACCTGAGCTGGGCCCTCCGCTTTACCGAACTGGAGGAAGATATCGACGCCTTGCCACGCGGGGTGAAATCAGAGGTCTCTTCACTTGGAGAATCGCTTTCGCCGACGCACATCGTGCAGATCTTGTTGTCCCGCGCTATCCTGGGCCATCCACAAGTTCTGATATTCGATGGGCTTATTCACGCGCTCGAGCCATCGTTGAGAGAAAGGGTGCTGCGTCGCCTGTGCTCTAAGGACGAAGCATGGTCGGTGATCTTTGTATCAACGGATCCAAACCTGACGGATCATGCCGATCGTCGGATTATGCTACACCATGCCCATGCATAGTGAGCAATGGTTAAATTGGCCCATCAATACAGGTAAATTTATGGAGGCTCCATGGCTAGTCTAGGTGGTGGTCTCGAAAGAAGTGGAGAGCGTGCGCTCGCAACGAAGGGTGTTGGGTTGGAGGCAATCACGATCGAACAGGGATCAGCCTTGTCGACATTGTCCTGTTGGGAGGCTGTGAAACTTTCCGGTGGGATGTTCACGGCGTCGCGAGCTATCCTCACGATCCTTCTCGTGTTTCTGATCATCCTTGAGTTCGTGCCCTGGACACAGACGATCAGTGCGCAGGGCCAAGTCTCGGCCTATACGCCTTACGATCGACCACAAAAGATCGAATCCCGAATCACTGGACGGGTTAAGGCTTGGCATATCTATGAAGGTGTCAAGGTTAAAAAGGGGGACCTCATCGGTGAGCTTGAGGACTATGACCCGACCTATATGGCGCCTGAGATCCTTCCCCTGTTCGAACAACGTAAGGATGCACTGGGGAAAACGCGCCAGGCAGCTTTGGCCAAGGCCGACCAGCTATCCAAACGGATCGGTGAGATGAAGAAACTGGTCCAAGCCGCCGTACCGTCGGCTGAAGCCCGTGTGGTCGAGGCCGATAACCGAATACGGGAAGCCCAGCAGAAGGTCGAAGCGGCCAAGATCGACGTCGATACAGCCCAACTGAACGTTGATCGGCATCGACAACTGGTGAGGGATGGACTCGTTTCACAACGAGAGCTCGAATTGACGATCCAAACTGAAATCGGGAGCAAAGCGGCTCTGCAGGCAGCTCAGGCTAATCTTCTAGCGGCGGAACAGGGCCGTTCAGCTCTTAACTTCGGTCGCGATCAGATTACAGCCGATGTGAATCAGAAACTCCTGGATGCGGTGGCATCACGCGATGCTGCGGTAGCCGAAGCTGCAAAGGCCACTGAACAGTTGGCCGACATGTCCTACAAGCAGCAGGGTGTCCAACAACGTATCGAGGCCGCCCAGCTCTATGCCCCTATGGATGGGACCGTTGTCAAAATGGCCCGAGTTGGAATTAACGAAACGGTCAAGCAGGGAGATAATCTAGTTACTATTTCACCACTTGCGTCCGATCCAGCGATCGAAATGACGGCCGAAGGGTTGGATGCTCCCCTCTTGGTTCCTGGGCGGAAGGTCAAGATCCTGTTCTTCGGAGTGCCGGCCATTCCATTGCCGGCCTGGCCAGGGCTCATGGCTGGTACTCGCTCTGGTGTGATCAAGGTGGTCGATCAGATCGATGATGGCAAAGGGAACTACCGATTCTGGGTCGTGCCTGACCCTGAGGATTCTCAACCCTGGCCGGATCAAGCGCAGGTGCGGCAAGGAACGAGAGTCTTAGGGTGGGTGATCCTCAATCGTGTCCCTCTCTGGTACGAACTGTGGCGACGATTTAACTTCTTCCCACCAGACTATATGGAGCGGGAACCAAGCATCTTTGAGATGTTTGCTCCAAGGTCAGCTGGGCAAGGAATCAAGTAGTCGAATTGCGCCGCACGACTGTGCGACGCACGAAGGTACCTCTGTGAAGATGGCTCAGGAGTTCCTCTCCTGGGTCATCTTCGCGTTTAGTGGCAGATCGCACATTTCTGAAAACCACAGACCGTGCGCATGATGAGGCCAGGGTGCGGTACGAAGTGGTGCTCTGTCGTTTCTTCGCGAGAATCTTCCGTCATTCCTGCTACGAATGCTTTTCTTGACCACGACGAGCAGACCGGCTAATGTTTGCAGCCAAGCCTTCGAGTGGGATCATGTTTCTCACCAAGAGGGAGAGGAAGTCCAGAATGCCTAGGATCGGAAGGACGCCGAGTGGATCACCGAGTAAGGTCAGAAGAAAAACTCCCATTCATAGGCCGATTGTCGGTGTGCTTGGAGGGAGCAAATCAGATTTTCCCATTTTAGAGAAAGCTGGGGGAGTCTTGGCCCAACTTGGTATATCATACGAATTTCTCGTCGTCTCTGCCCATCGAACGCCGGACCGCCTTTTTGAATACGCGACCAACGCTCCAGATCGAGGGATCAAAGTTATCATTGCTGGAGCCGGAGGCGCGGCTCATCTTCCCGGCATGCTGGCAGCCAAGACGTACTTGCCGGTGATCGGCGTCCCTATTCCAACAGAAAACCTGCGTGGGCTCGACTCATTACTGTCGATTGTGCAGATGCCGAAGGGTATTCCCGTGGCGACCGTTGCGATCGGTGGTGCAGAGAATGCGGGTCTCCTTGCAGCACAGATTCTTGCTGTCTCCCATCCCGATATAGCCCGACGCATTCAGCGCTATCGTACGGCTCAAACAGAAAGCATCCTCAATTCACCTGAGGCAAAGGGGATCACTGAGGCGAGCCGCCGACGGTGACCACGCCAATCCTTGAGCCGGGCTCAATTCTTGGTGTGCTGGGTGGTGGACAGTTAGGGGCGATGTTTGCCACAGCCGCACGCCGAATGGGCTATCGTGTGGCCGTCTGGGATCCGGATCGTGATGCCCCGGCCCATCAGCTAGCTGCTCACTCGTACACAACACCCTTTTCCGATCCCACCAGCCGCGAACGGTTTGCCAGTGTTGTCCACGCTGTTACCCTGGAATGGGAGAACGTTCCGGCGGAGCTGTGCGGGTGGTTGGAAGAGCGTTGTAGGATGCTGCCAACCAGCACGATTCTTCGTACTCTCCAAGATCGGATTGAACAGAAACAATTCTTGTCGTCTCGTCAACTCTCGGTCCCGTCATTTGCTGTTGTGGAATCTGCCAGTCAGCTGATCACAGCAGTCAACCGTCTTGGGCTTCCTGTTGTCTGTAAAACGGCGAAGAGTGGCTACGATGGAAAAGGGCAGTGGGTTCTTCGAAGCCACTCCGATGTGAAGGTGGTTGAAGCGATCCTTGGACAGGCCGAATCCGGCCAGCGGTGGATTGTTGAACAGTTCATTGCATTTACCAGAGAGCTCTCTGTTCTCGTGGTACGCAATGAGCGGGGGGAGTGCCGAGTCTATCCGGCTGTCGAAAATCGGCATGAGCAGGGGATCTTGCGCGACACGCTCGTGCCTGCATCCATTGCTGTAGGTGTAGCTGAACAAGCCCAGGACCTGGCACTACAAGCCGTAGCGGCCTTACAGGGCATTGGCGTGTTCTGTGTCGAGCTCTTCCACACAGAAGAGGGACCTCTTCTCATTAATGAGATCGCTCCGCGGCCACATAATTCCGGCCACTATACATTGGATGTCTGCACGGTCTCCCAATTCGAACAGCAAGTACGAGTGACCTGTGGATTGCCCCTGGGAGAGGTCAGGCTCTTGAGTCCTGCAGTCATGGTGAATCTTATCGGCGAGGAAGTCAGATCGGTGATATCCGCAGAGGCCTGTTCCGCGCTCTACTCGACATCAGGCGCGGCACTTCATCTGTACGGCAAGCCGATGATTCGTCCTGGCAGAAAAATGGGTCACGTGACCTTCACAGCTCCGCAAAGGGAGATGGCAATTGCAACGGCTCAGCAGTTCGTCGCGACTCTGAAAAAGCCCGTCTAACTGGTTCCCACCCAGCACTCATCCCCCCCCCCGGATATCCGGTGAGCAGTCCGCTCTATCACTTGTGCCGTTCTATTTTGTCACTAGTTAGTGCGCTAGAGGTCGAAAGAGCGCAGAAACATGTGGGAAAATAACAGGTTAATAGGGAGTGGGAGGGTATGTAATTTGCTTCTCCTCACCTGCTGTTCTTTCTGGAGGGTCTACAAGATGACCAACGACTCAGTGCAAACCAGCCATAGTCAAGCGGTTAACAGACTCTACCAATTGCTCACGGATCCTGGATCTCGTTACCTCGTCCTTCAAGGCCTTGTCACCATTATCGTGTCCTACGAATTGCTGTTTGGTGTGCAGTCAATCATCAGTCGAGGCATGAGCAACACGTTGGTGATAGGATTCTGGTTAGCCCTGGTCGCAATTGCGATGTTGCCTCGGACTGTACTGGCATCTGCTTGGTTCAGTGCCGGCCTGGTGACCGTCGATACGATTCTGGTAACCTCCGCTATCTACCTTTCGGGCAATGCCCGATCCGATCTCTATATTGCGTACTTTGTTCTCGTGCTTGTGGCAGCTTCCGTAAGGCGGTTGAGCCACGTGCTTGGTCTCTCCCTCTTATTGAGCGCCGGATATGCGGTTGTCCTCTATGAAGGCATTCTCCAAACCGGCGCGACGGCCACTGGGCAACTCTTGGGGATTCCGGTTCTTCTCGTGATGGCGGTGTTCTACGGTGTCGCCCTGGAAAACACGGCCATTGCTCAAGAAGAAAAAGCATCGCTGCTGAAAGATGTTGAGGGGCTGAAACGGATAGAGGGTGAGTTATCGACCACAAAAACTCAGCTCGAAACTCGAATCAAAACCATCAAAGAGGACCTCACGAGGGCACACGCCGAGCTGCGCGAAGGCCAGATTGTCCGACAAGGACTGGAACGACGACTTCAGGAAGCACAGAAAATGGAAGCTGTCGGCCGGGTCACGGCGAGGATAGCTGGAGAATTCGGCGTGTTGTTCGCGGGCATTGGAAAGCAGACCGGTATCATGCTGTCGCGTTTTCAGGCGAACGACCCTCTCAGATCATCTGCCGACGAGATCTTTAAGATCGGCGAAAAGGCCGCTACCTTGACGGCACAGTTGATCGCACTCAATCTCGAAGACCGACCGGTTTGTCATATGGTCTCCGTTCATGCAGCAATAGCCGACTTGCAAGGATTGATGAAGAGTCTACTACCCTCAGGTATTGAACTGCTCATCCGAACACCGAAACAGGTGGTGCAGGCCGAAGTGGATCGAGAAGGTTTAGAAACCGTCATGTTTCATCTTGTGGTGAATGCACGGGATGCCATGCCGAAGGGAGGTCGCTTGTCGATCGACGTCAAGATACTCGAGAACGCGTCACAATCGAATCTGCCGTTGCCGACAGGCATGAAGTACCCACAGGCGGTAATTGAGATCATGGATACCGGAACGGGGATGAATCTAGATACTCAAGCGTACATGTTCGAGCCGTTCTTTTCGACGAAGGAAACGAACATCGGCCTTGGCCTCACAGCGGTGTATGGAATTGTTAAACAGAATGGAGGCTCACTCGACGTTAATAGCCGACCAGGGCACGGAACGACCGTCCGCCTGTTCTTCCCTGTTGCCTCACCCACGGGGATAGGTGACGAGCTTCTTTCAACCGCCATGGCAGCCAAAGGAAATGAAACCATTCTGCTCGTGGAAGAGAATGAGATCGAGCGCAAGCTCGCGCTGTCAACCCTGCAACGGTATCGCTATCGGGTTCTGGAAGCAGCGTCGTCAGTAGAAGCCTTAATGCTTACGCAGCAGTATGACGGCATTCTTCATCTCACGGTGAGCCCATTGCTCATGCCCGAGATCGGCGGGCGTGAACTAGCAAGCCGTCTCATGAATCAACATCCAAAGATGAAGGCGCTGTTTGTGTCTGGATATGACGACGAAACGATTCAACACCATCGGATCAATCAGCGGTTTGTATTGCAACATCCTTACCGCCAATCTGGTCTTGTCGAAAAGGTAAGAGAGGCGTTGGACGCCGCGTAGGCAGCGTGGGTGGAACGGAACGCGCGGCGTTAGTCATGCCACGTTGATCGAGATGAAGCAAAAAATTTCACGTCTCTCCGCTTGAAGAACCCAATGAGAACCATGCCTCCGATAAACCCTCCGATGTGAGCAAAGAAGGCAACGCCGCCTCCAGTGGCACCGACACTCATCCCTCCGCTGATCAGTTGAGTGATGAACCACATCCCAAGGACGATTCCTGCCGGGACTCTGGTCATTCCAAGTCCGGGTAGGAAGACCAGTACGTGAGCCCGTGGAAAGAGCAACAGGTAGGCCCCTAATACTGCAGAGATGGCGCCACTAGCTCCAACCATCGGAATTTGTGAGGAAGGATCGGTGAGTGCATGACTCAGTGCAGCAAGGATACCGGAGAGGATATAAAAGACGACAAACTTCGCATGACCCATCACATCCTCAATGTTATTCCCAAAAATCCAGAGATAGAGCATGTTTCCTAATAGGTGCATCCACCCTCCGTGAAGAAACATGCTTGTGATCAGAGTCAGAGACGCTGGAAAAGCGATTCGGACTTCCTCCGAAAGTGAGGCGTGTCCGAAGAAAACAGAGGGAATCGCGCCGTATTGGAACGCGAAGAGGTCGGCCGGTTCTTGGGGAAGATTGACTTGGTACAGAAACACGGCGACACAGATGCCGATGAAGGTCACCGTAACGACTGGAGTAAGTTTCGTGGGGTTATCGTCGTGAAGCGGAATCACGGTGGTTCCAAGCTAGGGATTGAGGCGTCGATCAATAACTAAACGTGGCAGTCTGGGATCAGTTGGTGGGGCACCATCGCCCTGTAGAGGAACGGAAAATCCAGCCGCGTGGGTATGGCCTCCCCCGCCGAACGAAGCCGCAATGGTACCGACGTCCGTCCCATCCGCACGGGAACGCATGCTGAAATAGCGACGGCCATCACGATCATGCCAGATCAAGCAAAACGGATGATGTGGTGAGAGTCGTTCGCCGATTTGGCTCGTCAGGATCGCACTTTGTACTGAGGGAACGACGACACCTTGAAACTCAACCAAGGCGGCCTGTGCTGCGAGCTTGCCGACCAGCTCATGTTCATAGCGTAAAATTGCTCGCCCCTCTTGCTCGAGCGAGGATTGCGTAAAGCGGTCCCACACAGTGAAGTCGAACGGATAGGAGGCGATGGCTGCGTTGATTTCACGACTTCCCGGTAAGGCCCACGTCCAGAGATCCTTGTCTTGAATATATTGAAGCAACCAGGGCGCGGTGGAGCCATGTGCCCACTCCCAACCCAAAACAGCACCGGACTTCGTTTGATCGAAGTATGCGTTGGGAAAGCCCTCCAGCGTTCTCTCTGCCGTGATATGGTGGTCCAGAATCAGGAGTTCCTTGGTTTCAGAGGCCATGGCTTCCAGAATTGGTCGGCCATAGCTGAAGTCGACGATGACAACTCGTCGATCCTTGAGCTCAGGTGGAGGAGGGTGACCGTGTTTGACGGGCACAAAGCTGGCGCTTGGAAATTTCCTCCAGAGAGCCCAGGCGGCTCCAAACCCATCGGAACAGTCCGCATGGTACAGGACGATGTCGGGAGAACTATGAAATGGAGGAGCAGACGACACGGTATCCATAACAATGAAAGAAGATACCATGCCTACGTCGTGACGAAAAGGTATCTTTCTGGTCTAGCCAGGAAGGGGGTCGATTACAGCCCGTTTAGGTGGCTAATCAATTGGCGAAGTCGGCCGGCACTGCGTCGGTTGAAGTTGAACACGAGTCTTGGCAAGTTACGCAAGGCCGGTTCATCGAGCTCTTCCTCGAGAGGGCCACAGAGTTCGAATGTCCCGTCGGAAAGAAGATCCGTGAATCGGTCTCGGATTTGCTCAAGTTTCTCGGAAGAGATGGTTTGTCTGAGTCGCATGGCGAGCTGTCGTCCTACAAACCGCATAGAGTGATATTGCCGGTAGAATCGGAGAATATGACCGACCGCCGCTTCTGCAGAATCGACGATGACAAAGAGACTCATGTCTTCTTCATTGATCAGTTTCCGTGTTAACAGTTGTCGTACCACGAACGCCGACCAGTCATTCCAGTAGTCGCAGCCAGGAGCCTGTAGGCAAATGATAGGCTGAGGATCACTCTTTCCGGTCTGGGCCAAGGTGAGGATCTCAAAGCCTTCGTCGTGCGTACCGAATCCACCCGGAAAGAGCGCAATGGCGTTCGCTTCCTTTTGGAACATCAACTTTCGCGTGAAAAAGTACTTGAAGGTGATCAGTTTCTCGTCATCGGCGATGGTCGAGTTCGGCCCTTGCTCAAACGGCAGCATGATATTGACACCGAAGCTATTCTCACGCCCTGCACCCTCCTGAGCGGCGCGCATGATCCCATCTGCCCCTCCGGTGATGACCATGAACCCTTCTCGCACAATGGCGTGGGCGAATTGGTGGGCCAATTGATAATTGGGATCGTCCGATGGCGTCCGTGCCGAGCCAAAGATACTGACCTTCCGACGATCACGATAGCCATGAAACACGCCAAAGGCATGACGCAACTCTTTAACGGCCCGATTGACGATCTTGATATCCAGAAGGTCGAGGTGTGCGTCGTTGAGTTTCAATAGCCCCGTCAGGAGTTCTCGCATGAGCGCCGCATGTAAGTCATCTTCCGGACGATTCAGAAGCGTGCTGATGTGATGAAGAATCTCGTCTGGTGACAAGACTGGACGAGATCGACTCTGTGATGATTTTCCCGTTGTAGGCATGGTCGTCCTTGCGCCGAGTGAGGAAATTGTATCAGTGGAACGGAGGTTGGTCAAAGATTGAGTCGATCTAGACCGATTTAAGATGGGTCGAACGACTTAGGAAGATTGGCCAGCACCCATGCTTTGATTCTGGACTGATCGGCCGGAGAGAGATCCGTAAATTGAACTTCGATGCCAGGAGGCGTGGAGATGGCAGAACGGGTTGCGCCTGAGACCTGCTCGACCAGAGCATTATTCAGGACCGTACCTCGTATCGTCAGCGGACTCATTGCTTGGGAAAGGGAAAAGCTCAGGATAACTTTTGTTCCTGAAAGGAGGAAAGCTGGAGACTTCACAGAAGCACCGGCATGACTGAGTTGGGTGACGGTACCTTGATGTTCTGCACCCACTGACTCTCCATCCATGATGCTGATGGTTGCTGCCATGTTTGTCACGCACCGCTTCGGCGAAAGCACCAGGTCTCGGGCAGTCAGGACTCCAACCGGTTGAGCTTGTTTGGTGACGATCAGGATCGGCGTCCCAGTGGACATCATGAGAGTCGACGCGTCCTCCAGGGCTCGATCATATTCGATGAATTGGACCGGTCGGGTCATGATCGTACGAACTTCAATATCATCCGGCTCAAGGCCCTGGGCAACCACTTTTTTCACGATATCGGTCGGCGTCATGAGTCCAAAACGAGACTCCGAGTCTTTGACGAGGAGACAGGGCATCCGTTCACGCTCTAAGAGAGATGCCGCTTCGGTGACGGAGACATCTCCAGGAATCTGAACGACGCCGGGTGTCATCATGTGTGCAACCAATGCGATCTGCTGTTCTGTCTCGTTCCGCTGTTGATCGTCCTTGTCCAACATTGCTCAGCCAGGTCCTTTTTCACCAGTAATTTGTTCCCCTGGCCGTTGCGATGTATGCCAAGTATAGCAGAAGGTCTGGTGTGCCCACGAAGAGGGGAAAGGGTTGTCATTCAATGGTTTTACGACATACACTAGGCGAAAATTGTGACCGACGGAATGAGTAGAACAATGACAGTTCGAAGGTGTTTCCATCATGAGTTCCTTGACCGGCTCGAAGCAATTCCTAGGCACGGGCTAGGCCTTTCCGTCGATATCCATGCTCCTGCCCTCGCGAGTTTGCGGGGAGCTCTCCAGGAACGACACCTTCCGCTCGGCTATTTGGAGGTCTTCAGTACGACCGCCATGGCCTTGTCGACGATAAAGAAAGACCTTGGCGACGAGTTACTAGCCTATCACGGAGAAGGGTTGTGGGTCACCCAACCCGAGGTGACGGAAACGAGGTCTTTTCAAGAGGCCCTCCGAGAAACGGTCGAGCATCTTTCCATCTTGCAGAGTGCCTGGTTGAATCACGAATGTGCGACGAAGGTTCTCGCCGGGCATTACTTTGGAACCTATCTCCCTCCGCTCTACATTCGATCAAGCGCAGAGATCGTGAGCGAGAATATCAGGGAGATCCAAAGCCTTCTTGATCAACAGTGTGAACTGGAACGTGGCAGCACGCCGCTGGTGCTGCTCGAAATGCCGCCACTCACCTATTTCGTTGCCGGTACTCTGTCTGTTCCATCATTTTATCGGATCGTCTGTGAACAGGCGTCTTGTGGGCTGGTGTTGGATGTTGGTCATCTCTGGACGGTCTTCCGCTACTCTGGGGCATCTCGAACTCAGTCGCTCGTGCAATTTGTGAGCGCGTTTCTCGATGAACTCCCCATGGAGCGAGTTGTAGAGATTCATGTTGCAGGTCTGGCCATTCATGTTTCAACCGAACCCCTCTTCTCAATTCCCGCAGGCCACACGAACGGTGATGTCCTTCCTGCATGGATCGATGCGCATGAAGCCCCCATCCCCCCTGTCTTGTTCGAGATGCTGGATCAGATCCTGAACCATCCACGGCTCATCAGTCTGAAAGGCCTCGCGTTGGAGGTCGACACGAAACCTGTTGGACTGATCGTCGAGGAATTTGCCGAGTTCTCGCAACGCTACGCATCAGCGTTCGATCGTATGCCGGTGGGCGACAAACGCTCGTGCACGATCGAAGCCGGTTCCATTCATGAGGACCAGAGTGTAACAAGGACCGGATCTGACCTGAACGACGCCTATGATCAGTATGTCCGTGTCCTAACAGGCAAGGCCGAGCCGGTGGGACCGGAATGGGAGCAATCTTGGGCATATGGAGAAGAGTTGGGTCGTTATCGAGGCAGCTATCTTCCGCATGAGATTCTCCATTGGGGAGGCGAGCTGGAGGATATGTTCGTAGAGTCCTGTCGTCGTCTCGAAGAGATAGGAGTGTCCCTCGATGGATTTGTCACCTTCTGGTTTCGGGAGACACGGCCTCTCTCTGGAGCGTATGATTTCTTTTTGCTGAAAATCGAACGGTTTGTCGAGTTTGTACATGAGGTTGCGCCGGAACTACAGGGCATGGTGGACCGGGAAGCTTGTGAGCTTCGGCTTGCCTACCGATCTGTAAACGAATCACACGTTGTCGCGCAGGTGCAGTGAGATGAATTTCTGGCTCAATCTTCCACGCCCAATCATAGGGCTATCGCCGATGGATGGTGTCACCGACGCCTGCTTCCGATCTGTGATCGCCACCCAGGGGAAGCCGGATGTCACCTTTACAGAATTCACGCATGTGCATGATGTCTGCCGTGGGCCTGAGATCCAACTGGAGACTCTCCTCTATAGCGAAGTCGAACGTCCGATCGTCGCCCAGCTCTATGGAAAGGACCCGGATCTCTTCTACCAGGCGGCCCATGCCGTATGCGAACTAGGATTTGATGGGCTGGACATTAACATGGGCTGCCCGTCGAAGAGCGTCGCTTCGTCTGGATCGGGGGCCGGACTGATCCGCACCCCGGATCTGGCTCGCTCCATCATTCAGGCGGCCAGGCGCGGTATCGATGATTGGGTGCAAGGACAGACTCTCCAACAAGCCGGATTTAAACAGGCTCGCATCGACGCGTTCCACCGTCTGAATTGCCGGCGCGGCAGCGTCACTCCAGCTTCGCGACGCAAGTTGCCTCTCTCTGTGAAAACCCGAGCTGGCTATGACGAAGTGACGGTCGAAACCTGGCTTGACGACCTGCTGAGAGAACAGCCGACCGTGATCTCCCTTCATGGACGGACGCTCAAGCAGATGTATCGAGGATCTGCGGACTGGTCGGCCATCGCGCGCGCAGCTGCGATGGCGAAGGGATCAGGGACGTTATTGCTGGGGAACGGTGACATTCAACGCCCAGAGGACATTGTGTCGCGTGTCCGTGAGACAGGTGTGGACGGCGTGTTAGTGGGGCGCGCCGCTCTGGGCGCGCCATGGTTTTTTCACGCGAAGGAACAGGTGCGGCAGCAAGCGTGTGAGTCATGTACAGTTAGCAACCCTGCGGATCTTGGCCTTGTGGTGCCGCAGGAAGAGCGCTTTGCTATTCTGGTGGACCATGCACAACAGTTCCGGGCTCTCTTTGGTCAACAACAATTCTACCGGATGCGAAAGCATTTAGCCTGGTATTGCAAAGGCTTTTCGCATGCCGCCTCGCTTCGCGCGCAAATGGTGCGCGTTTCTTCGGTCGATGAGTTGAACCAGGTGCTCGCGGACTTCAAGGGACGGGTACAGGAGAAAGAGGAGTCTCCACCATCTGAATCGACCGATGGCATGAGCCTCTTGGCGTCACGATGCAGCTAATCCTGGCATCGAGTTCGCCGCGCCGCCAAGAACTGTTGGCACTGCTGGGCCTGTCCTTTCACGTTATCCCGCCGAATGTCCATGAACAACCGACGCCTGAGTTGGCACCCATTGAACAGGTCAGACGATTCGCTCTCGAAAAGGCGCGAGTGATAGCCGCTCCGGAGCTACATGGGTTGGTAGTGGGCAGCGATACGGTCATTGAGCTCGACGGTCAGCTCTTGGGAAAACCAGTCGATCTTCAGGACGCTCGCATCATGCTCGCACGGTTGGCCGGCCGCTCACACCACGTCCATACCGCTGTGGCTCTGTGCAGTCGTGAGCGAGAGATGGAGTTCGTCGAGAGTGATACGGTGAAGGTAAGAATGAAACTCGATCTTGATCACCGGTATGACCGATATCTTGCATCGCAAGAATCGTTGGGGAAGGCCGGGGCCTATGCAATTCAGGGGCTTGGCGGGGATCTAGTGGATCGTATTGATGGCGACTATACGACTGTGGTGGGACTTCCGCTCAAGCTCGTGGCGCGCTTGCTGGGGTTAGCCGGGTATCCCGTTCCCGTGCATGTCGAAGAGCTCTACCGGCGACGTCCTTATGCGAATTGGTTTCGCTTCGCGGTGTGATTGCAACGGCTAGGCTGTTCCCCTACAATGCTTCGATGCTCGCCAGTCGCCTCGCTGCTTGCGTTCGCGACAAGCTCGTCTGGCGGTGTACAGCGGTGTACAAGAGGGAAGGTATGATTCTTCGTAAACAAGTCACACTGGCATGGGGACTGATTGGAGCCGTGGTGATTGGGCAGAGTGCCGCCTGGGCGATCGAGGTCAATTTGTCGTCGGAAGACGCGCACAAGGCGCTCGAAACCGGTCGAGTGCCGATGGAAAAAGCCAATTCTCCGGAAGATGTGAGGAAAGTCCTACAGCAAGCGTCCTTAGCGAGTCGTGTGGGCGCCGATCCGGAGAAAGAGCCCTGCGGTGCGAGTGCCATTCTGCGCACTAAGCACTACCGGTTGGAAGCGTTTGGTCGGCAAGAAGCGGCGGAATCGAAGAAGCGAAAGATAGACGTGCGCATGCCCGAGGAGTTCATCCGAAAAGTGATGGACATGCCCAACATGGAGATTGAGGTGCAGTTGTGCGGCGATGACGAGTATTTCGCCGAAGGGGCCTTGATCGAGCTGCACCAAGAGTCGAAACGCATCAAGGCGATCGACATCGGTAAAGCTGAGCGGGGACGAAAGAACGAAGGCAACGGCCCGGCCTTCCGATCCCGGTTCACCGCCCTCTTTGCCTATGAACAGTTTGACCCCAATGCCACGTCGGTGTTTGTGGTTAACCTGCAAGACGGAACAGAAATTAGAATTCCCGCCGAGTTGTCGAAAGTGAAGTAAGCCTCGATTATCCCCACGCCTTCTTCCCCAGATTCAACAGCGTCTTGAACAGTGGTTTCATATCCTTGCGGACGCTATGGCATCGTTGATGTTGGCGTTCGACCATGCGTCCAGCGACAAATCCGGATCGGACGCTGGTCGAGTACTTGAGGAACTGTCTGACATAACGTTCTGCTTGAATCGCGTCCTGATGGAAACCCAACCGATCTTGGATTGCCCGAGTTGCTTTGATGAAACGCGTGGCAGGCTTGCCGACCGAGACGCGAGCAAATTCCGCTGCATAGCGCGCGCGTTTTGTCTTGATCCGGATTGTGTGGAGTGCGGTATCCGACGGGGATGCTCTCAGACCCCTGATCGCCTTGCGCAATTTCTTGAAGGCCCGCCTAGCGAGCTGACGCACAGTCAATAGAGACTCGACGACTGGAGGATCGTGTGCGGCTTGCTGCAATCGCCTAATGAGATCGAAGTATCGGGTGCTGGTAAGTTCGCGCAGAACCACCTGTTGTACGGCATCCCGTTGTGATCGAAGGTGGGAGATGAAGTCGGCCAACAGCTTGCGATCTCGTGCCTGCAATCCCGTTGATTCCTCCAAAAAATATGCGATCTGGACATCGAGATCGCGGGCGGGCCCCAGCAGCTCGCTCAACCAATCGAGCTCCTGGTCTAATGATGCAGCCCATTCTGACAACAGGATTGGACGAGCTGTGCGAAGCACTGCCCGCAGGCGCCTCGCTGCGACGCGCATTTGATGCAGGCTCTCACGCTCAGTCCCGAGTCTCGTGCCGGGATCATGGGCGAGGAGCCACCTGACGTGCTGGGCGAGTGTCCACGTCAAATGCTCAGCCACCGGCGCTTTGGGGTCAGGTTGGGGGACTGGGACTGGAGTCTGCAGCGAGAGGGCACGAAAGAACTTTGGTCGTCCGTCGTGATCAGTGGCGCCGGCTTCACGCATCTGCCGTTCAAGGGAACGAAGCGAAGTCTCATCGCCCTGTCGTTGTTCGATTTCAAGCTCGCGAAATTGCTGAATGGGACAGCCGTTTTTGATGACCGACACCGTGTCCAGGGCGATCTCCGCGACGGGAACTCGGCCATGGTGCACCAGCATGCTGGTCCGCCAGACTCGCAGCGTCACGACCGGTTCCAGTTTCCGATGTCCAAGATGCAGAGCGAGCAGACGACGCAACGAGGCAGGTGGCCCTGCCTGGTCACCCGGCGCTTCCACCTCCTGTCGATCGTCACCCAACGGAAGTTTAAGCTGCCACGTCTTTTTCCTCCGTTCGATGCGATGGCGGAACGTCATCCGCGCATGGGCCAAATCATAGGCGGCCGTGTCGTAATAGGTTGAGATCAGCAGCCGTCGAGACAACGGAGTGCCGGGTGGGCGAGGCAGACGGAAGTCGGGATCAACGCCCAACTTGAGCTCTCGTTCGGGTTGTGACGACATCGGGGAGGAGCGGTGACGAGGCGAGAAATGTGTGTCTGATCGAGTCATTGTAGGAGCTGTGTCGCAGAAGTGGATTGTCCTAGTGTGGACGTGTGAGGGTGGGAGTTGCAACTCCCCGCGCGACCGGTGAAGTAGAGGAGAAGGGAGGGGCTGCCTAGCCGAGCAGGCAGCGGGCTTAAGGAGCGGAGAAAGATTAGAAATCGTCGATGGAAACCGGCCGGAGAAAGTCCCGGACCGACACCAGACCGACGAGTGCACCCCCTTTGGTCACACCAAGGTGGAGCGTACAATGCCGGTCCATGAGGTCTGCAGCTTCCGTCAATGGCCGCCGCTCTTCGATGCCTGGGATCGGGCTGCTCATAATCTCTTCAACGGACACGAAGTACGCGGCTTTCTCCGCTCCGACGAACTTTTTGACGATATCTGATTCGGTCACGATGCCGATAATCTGCGCTTGACGCGCGACGAGTACGCTCTCAACATTGCAGGCTCTCATTAACTTCGCCGCCTCGACGACCGAGGTGCCGACGTCCACCGTCACCATTTCTTTCCGCATCAGATTGCCGACTGTCACCATGGAATCCTCCTTTTAATATTTGTATTGGCTTCACACTACCAAGCGCTCGTTGCACCGGCGTTAGGTGGCCATTACAGGACTGTAAACTTTTCAAGCGAGAGACATGTCACACGGTATTAACGATTCGGCAATGGGACAGTGATCTACAAGAGGTAGATCTATTATCAATGCAGCAAGAGGTTCCCCTCATGATCGATCAGGGGAATGACTGCATGATAGTGAATCAGGGTTCACGATTTTGTGGAGATAAG
>JAOUMR010000030.1 GCA_029881435.1 Nitrospira sp. | reverse complement strand
CCCCGTCGCCCACTGTGGGTGTCCACGGTGGGAGGGCGCCCCGCACGGACGGACTTCGAGGCGACGCCCGACCGAACTTGGGGCGCTTCTACCTCCTTCACGTCGCCTTTTTCCGCAGCCTGCTAGAGCTCCGCAATCGAGACCTGGTGGCGGCACATGACAAGGCCATGGCGGCGACACGGGCCAAGAGCGCGTTTCTGGCTTCGATGAGCCATGAAATCCGCACGCCCATGAACGCGATCGTTGGGATGGCGGAATTACTCCAAGAAACCCCGCTCGCGCCGGACCAGGGACAGTATGTCGGACGGCTGACGCGCGCCTCGACGAACCTGCTTGAGTTGATCAACGACATCCTGGATATCTCCAAGATCGAATCCGAGCAGGTGACCCTCGAGTCCGTGCCGTTCGATCTCCATGATCTGGTCGACAAGACCGCCGAGATCATGGCCGTCCGTGCCCGGGCTAAAAAACTCGAACTCGTGGCGCTCGTGCATCCGGACGTTCCTGTCTTTGTGACCGGCGATCCCGCGCGCCTTCGCCAGGTCCTCGTGAACCTGGTCAGCAATGCCATCAAATTCACAGAACGAGGAGAGGTGGTGATTCGTGTCGAGCCAGCGGAGTCCGAATCGGGGTCGTTCCGCTGCTCGGTGACCGACACAGGGATCGGGATTGCGCAGGAGCAACTCCAGACGATCTTCGACCGCTTCACCCAGCTCGATTCCTCGTCGACCCGCAAGTATGGCGGTAGCGGCCTCGGCCTGAGCATTACCAAGCGCCTCGTGGAACTCATGAACGGTCGCATCGATGTCGACAGTCGCCCTGGAGTCGGCAGCACCTTTTCCTTCGTTGTGCGTCTGCCGGAAGCCCCCACACCCGACACCGCTCCCAAGCCGCCCGTCCCAGACATTCGCGGGCGCCGCATTCTCGTCGTCGACGACACCAGTACGAATCGGCTGGTCGCTCGAATCCACCTCAGCCGGCTGGGGGCCCTAGTGATCGAGGCGGACAGCGGGGCCGCGGCCCTGGCGGAACTGGACCAAGCCCAGCGCATGGGTGAACCGATCGTCCTTGCGATCCTGGACTATCATATGCCCGACATGAATGGGCTGGAGCTAGCACAGGCCATTCGCGAACGGCCCGCCTATGCTTCGCTGCCGCTGATCATGCATGCCTCGGATATTCGCGGAGAAGCCTATCAAGGCAAGGACGAGCTGGGCATCACGGCCTATGCCTACAAGCCCGTCAGCCGCACACGGCTGCTGGAATCGCTGGCGATCGCGCTGAGCCAGCCTTCCTCCACTCCCGTGCCCGTGGCGACCACACCGGCTCAAGTCGACACGGAATCGTCTGTACTGCCGCCGCTCCGCATCTTGCTTGTCGAAGATCTGGAAGACAACCGCGATGTGGTGGCGTTGTTCCTCAAAGACACGCCGTACCAGATCGAGGAGGCCGAAAACGGCGCGATCGCCGTCCAAAAATTTCAATCATCGGAGTACGATCTAGTGTTCATGGACATGCAGATGCCGGTCATGGACGGTCTCCAAGCCACGGCGGCCATTCGCCAATGGGAACGCGAGCAACCAGCGCAGGCCCACACTGATCGTGGCCCTCACGGCGAATGCACTCAAAGAAGAATCAGACAAGAGCCTGGCCGCCGGTTGCACAGCGCATCTGACGAAACCGATCAGGAAGAAGACGCTCCTCACGGCGATCAGCCAATATGGAACCGCCTCAGCGGGCCAGGCGGCCTAGCGCAAGGAGCCCTCTATGAACGACCAGCCCTCACGAGACACACCGCACCTGCTGCTTGTCGAGGATGAACCAGATACGGCCGAGCTCGTCACGCTGATCATGAAGGAACAGGGATATCACGTCGTGCATGCCCCGGATGGCCAGGTCGCGCTGGAGAAGATCGCCTTGATGCCGGCCCCGTCGCTCGTGCTGCTCTATATTCAATTACCCCATGTCGATGGCATCGCGATTCTGGAGACGATCCGGGCCACACCCGACTGGGAGCACGTGCCGGTGGTCATGCTGACGGGCGTCACCGATCCGCAATCCATCAAGAAGGCGGCTGCTCTCAAGGTGCAGGAGTACGTCCTGAAGCCGTTCAAGCGAGAAACCTTGCTGAGCTATGTCGAGCGAGCGCGTACACGGTCGGCACACCCGTGATGCAGCAGCGGGTTGCAACGAGCAGGTCCGTGGTACAGCCATGACCACCAGAAGCCACGCTTTCCCGACGCGTTCATCCTCTAACACCATGAAGTATAAGGGGACACCATCACACACCGGTTGCCAGCTGATGCGCGCTTCAGGCAGGCCCGATTCAGAAGCGCAGGTGTTTGTTGGGCTACCAGGGGGCGCTCAAGATCGAGGGGAAAGCGTCCGATACCATGTCAGTCACTGAGGTGGCTTGAGACCGCCTGTGCGGAACTGGAGTGAATGGATGGCCTGCAAGACCCGTCGAGCCCTTCACACCTGTACAGAGACCAGCCGTCGTATCAGATACTGCGCACAATCCCGTTCTTCAACACGCCATCTTGGACAAGAACAGGCTCAACCGCTTGGGACTTGGGAGGAGACGCACAGATGGAACAGGTTCAGCCACACCAGGCTGCTGATGACCCAGGCGACATCCTCGTGTCCGTCGACGCCTCGTTTGAACCGCTTATCCCGAAATTCATGACCAACCGCAAAAAAGAAGTCGTGACAATGCAGGAAGCCCTGGCCGTCCAGGACTTTGAAACAGTCCGTACCGTGGCGCACGGGATGAAGGGCGCTGGGGGGAGTTACGGCTTCGACCGGATCACTGAAATAGCCGCCGTCATCGAGCAGGCGGCAAAGGCGGGCGACGCCTCGACCATCGCACGCGATCTTCCTGCGCTGGGTTCCTATCTCAATCGGATCAAGGTGGTCTACGAGTGATGCCTATGAACAAGAGGAGCGGGCCTATGAAAAACAAGATCCTACTGGTGGAAGATGAGGTGGATACGGCCAATCTGTTGAAAAGTGTTCTGGAGCGGGAAGGCTTCTCGGTGATTCAAGCCAAAGACGGACGCCAAGCCCGCACCCTCGTCGATACGACACAACCCCCTTCACTCGTCTTGTTGGACCTGGTGCTCCCCTATGTCAGCGGATCGGAATTGTTGAAGCTCATCCGCCATCATCCCGATTGGCAATACACTCCGATCATCGTCCTTAGTGCCGATTCCCATGAACCGGATATTCAACGAGCACTGGACGACGGCGCAACGGCGTATGTGACGAAGCAAAAGGGGTCGAAGGTGTTACTCCAGGAGGTGAGGCGAGTTATGCCGACCCCTGTGTATTCCGCGCTTGCGCCGGACCAGACTGTCAAGAAAGAGACGGCCACAGCTCTTCGTAAACGTCGCACCTCGGGACGCCATCGACCCCGCGGCAGTCAGAGAAAGAAACGGGCCGCATGACGCGACCAACCGGCCACGTACCGGGAGCACATCAATAACCTGCTTCCACAGCGCAATCGAGCAGAACAGGAAGGCCCAATGGGTACGGCATCAAGTTCTTCTGTGCCGACGGTACTGATGATCGAAGATCACGACGACACGGCCTGCTTGGTCCGGTTCATCCTGGAACGTCACGGCTATGCGGTCCGGCATGCCCCTGATGGGCGAAATGCCAAACGTCTGACGGAAACGAGTGCGCCTCCCGACGTGGTATTGCTCGACATCTCACTGCCCTCCATGTCTGGGTTAGAGGTCCTGCGCGCCATTCGATCGACACCGGGATGGCAGTCGATCCCAGTCATTATGCTCACTGCCAACTCGAGCCCAGAAGCGTTGGACGAGGCGACCACCCTGGGAGCCGCGGAGTATCTCAAGAAACCCTTCTCACCGGAACATCTTCTACGGACGGTCGCATTGTTCGTGCCGAAACCAAGCGCTCAACCCGCACCTGAAGTCGTCCATCCCTGATCGGATCCCGTCTCAGATTAAAAAACTGAACACACTCAACGAGGATATCGCCTTTTTCATCCACCCGATAGACAGAAGACAGAGGCTGAGCCGTTCTCTACACGGGGTCTCATCCTTCGCTTGTTTGAGCTGATAGAGTTCGAGTATACTACTGAGTTTGCGCCTCACTGTCGAGGCGTCTTTTTTTGTCATCAAGGAAGCCCCGTCACTATGTCCACCGTACGCGCCCCACATGACCGCCGGAACGATATCCGGAATATCGCCATCATCGCTCACGTTGACCACGGCAAGACGACCTTGGTCGATGCGGTGCTCCGCCAAACCCATGTCCATCGCAAGATCGACGACATGGGCGAACGCATCATGGACTCGATGGACCAGGAGCGGGAGCGCGGGATCACGATCCGCGCTAAAAATGCCAGCGTCATCTACAACGGCGTGAAGATCAACATTGTCGATACGCCGGGCCATGCCGATTTCGGCGGTGAAGTGGAACGCACACTCCGCATGGTGGATGGGGTGTTGATCTTGATCGATGCGAAAGAAGGCCCCATGCCGCAAACGACGTTCGTGTTGCGGAAAGCCTTAGCGCTCGGACACAAAGCTATTGTCGTCATCAACAAAATCGATCGGCCGGATGCGGTCATCGACGATGTGGTCAACCGGACCTTCGACCTCTTCGTCCACCTAGGGGCCACGGACGAACAACTTGATTTTCAGATCGTCTACACGTCGGCAATCAAAGGGATCGCCACGCTCGATGTCAATAAGCCAGGGACCGACATCGTCCCGCTGCTTGAGACCGTGCTGGAGAAGATTCCGGCCCCAGCCATTCATGCCGACGCCCCGCTCCAGATCCTCGTCCTGGCTCTCGTGCAAGATCCCTATAAAGGCAAGATGGGGATCGGCAAGATTCAGTCCGGGTCAATTGCCCGGCGGCAGACTGTCATGGTGCTCGGCAAAAACGGCGCACAGATTCCCGGTAAGGTATCCGACCTCGCGGTGTATTCGGGCCTTGAGCGGGCCGATACCGAACGGGCAGCGGCCGGCGAAATCGTCGCGGTGGCCGGACTCGATGACGTGAGCATTGGTGACACCATCGCCGATGCCGACAAGCCGGTGGCCCTCCCGCGCGTGACAATCGATGAACCGACGGTTCAGATGACGTTTTCCGTCAACAACAGCCCCTTCGCCGGACGGGAAGGGAAGTTCCTGACCTCACGCCATTTGCGTGAGCGCCTCTTTAAGGAACTCGAGACCAACGTGTCGCTCCGCGTGAATGAGACTGACAGCGCTGACCGCTTCCTCGTGGCGGGCCGAGGCGAACTCCACCTTTCCGTGCTGATCGAACAGATGCGACGGGAGGGATACGAGCTGCAAGTCTCGCAACCGGAAGTCATTCTCCACCGTGAAGGCGGCGCCGTCATGGAGCCATACGAGGAGTTGACGATCCAGGTGCCGGAGACCTATCAAGGCACGGTCATCGAGGAAATCGGGAAGCGCCGCGGTGAAATGCGCCACATGCGACTCATTCATTCCGATGTCGGCACCAGTGAGATGCACCTCGAATACCATATTCCAACCCGTGGCATCATGGGGTTGAAGAATATGCTGCTGGCGAAGACCAGAGGAACCGTCATCATGCACCATGTCTTCACGGCGTATGAACCGGCCGAGGAACGAGACCTGATCGTGGCTCCGCACGGCTCACTGGTCGCCTACGAAGATGGTCTGAGCACGGGGTATGCCATCTTCATGGCTCAGGAACGCGGCGCCATGTTCATTGGTCCAGGCTTCGAGGTGTACCGAGGAATGGTCGTGGGACAAAACAGCCGAGATGAAGACCTCGATGTGAATGTGTGCAAGGAAAAGCACCTCTCCAATATGCGGGCATCGGGTTCTGACGAAGCCTTGGTCCTTACCCCGCCGCGTGAAATGACGCTGGAATTCGCCTTGGAGTATATCGGAGCCGATGAGCTGGTCGAGGTCACTCCACAGAATCTACGCCTGCGAAAGCGCCTATTGAACCCGGACGACCGCCGCAAGGCACGAAAAGCCGGCAAATGATTCTGAGGCGATTCTCAGCATGAGAATTCGAAAAAAAGCTCCCAAACCGTCCGCCAAACGCCCACCTCTCTACTTTCTCGGCTATCGGGGTACGGCGCCTGCGACCGATGAGGTCAAGGCAGTCTATGACCGCGAGTATGGTGGCCCTCTCGTCATCCGTCATGAAGAGGGATCGCCAGAATCCTGGCAGGCCACACATGGCCCCTGGTCGGCCCATGTGGTGATGCCTTTGCCGATGAGTCATGTGGCTGAAGTCATGAAGCAACTGACCTGGGAACACGAGCTCATGGGTGCCGTCGCCCCATCGCTTGCCTCCCCTCGGGACATGCCTGATATTATCCTGCTTGCGGCACGCCTGGCTCGTTGCTTGACGCTGTTGTCACAAGGCACGGCGTACGATGTCACCACGCAAGCGTACATCAATCCATCGGACTGGCAGCAGCGCGCGCTCACGAGTTTTGTCTTGGACGACCATCTGTCGATCGTGCATGACGACACGTCACACGACGACCTGGTGTGGTCGTACTCATTGGGGTTGAGCAAGTTCGGACTGGATGAGGTCGAACTATTCACGAACAAGGGACTCTCCGACAGTACCGCCAAGGAAGTCCTGTCAGCATCAGCCGGCGAACTACTGCGGGCGGGACATTCTCCAAAAGTCGGAACATCGCTCGATCTTCCTCAGCTTGGCCGCTCGGTCCAGATCAGGAACTATCGGACTGCGGCACCTGCCGGGCGGATGGTAGGATTCCGAGAGCTGAGAAATTCCTGACTTCATCGTTTATTCAACATGTTATCATCCCACACCCTGCGTCGGACCTTCGTAGGCTGTTGACAAGCTTTTAAAACACAGGTTACAAAGTTTAAGCGCATTAGGCAGTGGGGTCCTTCCAATTCAAGACCTCAGTCCAGCAATTACCCATACAGTTCTATAAGGAGGTTTGTGATGAGCGATGTAGCACCGGAAATTAAGGTAGGCGATTCGGCACCGGACTTCGATCTGAAGGATCAAGACCAGAAGGACGTGAAGTTGAGCGACTTTAAAGGCAAGAAAAACGTCGTCCTCTGCTTCTACCCGCTGGATTGGAGCCCTGTTTGCCAGGGGGAAAATAAGTGTTTGACTGATGACTTCCCCAAGTTTCAGTCCGCGAATGCCGAGCTGTTCGGTGTCAGCTGCGACAGCTTTTTTTCCCACAAAGCGTGGGCGGACTCCCTAGACCTGAAACACCGTCTGTTGTCTGATGTGCACCGGACAACGTCGAAGGCCTATGGTCTCTATTTTGAACCGCTCAACTGCTCCAAGCGTGCGACCGTCATTGTCGATAAGAACGGCAAGGTCGCCTATGCGAAGGTGCAGGAGATCAAGACGGCACGCGAGGATAAAGAGATTCTCGATGCGCTCTCGAAGCTGAACTAATTAGTGATGAGCGTTGAGTGCTGAGCCGAGAGGATTTAACCTTTCCACCTCAGCACTCAGCACTCGGAACCCAGCACACTTATGAGCACAGTCCTCGACGTCAGCGACGCCAATTACAAAGAATTCACCGACAGCGCCGGTGCGGTTGTCGTGTACGGCTTGGCCACCTGCGAACCCTGCAAAGCCTATGACCCGATACTCGAAGACGTGGCTGTGAAGTTTCCCGAGCTGAAGGTCGGCAAAGCCAAGATGCATGTGCCCGGTCGCTGCCGAGAAATCAAGAAGACCCACACGTTTGAAACGTACCCTACCACTCATTTCTTCGCGCATGGTAAATTATTACTGACACGCGAAGGAGTCGTTGAGCCGGCCGAACTCGTCGCACTCATTTCAGACCACTTGCTCAAGTAGTGGGGATACCCCACACTGAGTCCGTGACCTGAAGAAACCTTTCTACCATCAAGATCAGCCGCGTTGAGTGACGCGCCAGTGAGGAGGCAGATCGAGAATGAACAAGCTGATTCTTTGCCTGGTATTCAGTGCGTTCTTGGCCCCAGCGTTGCCCAGTTGGGCGCATACTGATGAGTATTTCGAATCCGTCGAGGCGCCCCATGGCGGACAATTGCGTATGACCGGGCCATTCCATATGGAATTGGTCGCCAAGAATGGAACCCTGACGGTCTACGTCACGGACCACGCAGATAACCCCATTAACGTCGATGGCGGCTTGGCGAAGGCCAACATCGAGAATGGATCAACGAAGGCACAGGTAAACTTGCATCCGGTCGGAAGCAATATCGTCGGGGGCTCCGGCAACTTTTCGCTGACACCGAGTACCGTCGTCATCGTGTTCATGAAGTTGCCGAATCAGGAGGGTTACGCCGCCCGTTTCATGCCGCTCAGGCCAAAACCAGACCCGAGCGAGAAACCTCGGGAGGATCCATCGAAAACCGACGGTGGCGAGCATCACCATCACCACCATTCACCGAAGCACTGATATTCAACATCAGCCTCTGCAATGAGATGACGCCGGCTTTCTGGGAGACAGGATCATGAAACATCTACTGGGTTCTATCGCGCTGTGCACAATACTCCTCGGGGCAGTGCCAGTTACCGCCCACAAGGCAAAAGATTCAGGCCCTGTCACCGCCCTCCACGGCGGACAAGCGCTCACCGCGGGCCCCTATCACCTTGAACTGGTCGCCACGGATGGAGAACTGACCCTGTACGTGACGGATCATTCGGACACGAGTATCACGACTGACGGCGCAAGAGCGAAAGCCACCATCCAACATGGAACCGAAAAAGCCCGTACTCAGGTGGATTTAGAACCGTCCGGAGAGAACATGCTGAAGGGAACCGGGACCTTTACGATCAACCCGGATACCGGGATCATCGTCTTCATCAAGCTGCCGGAACAGGAAGCTCACGCCGCTCGCTTTACACCGCGCCAGACCAAGGGCGGATCCGCACACACAGACGGAAAGCCCCACCAGCGTAAGGCGCCAGCGCATTGATAGGGTATCTCCTCGAATCCTGTCAGGGCCACAAATTCGAGGATGGCTTGTCCATATAGGTTAAAAGCGCGATCAGCCCCACGCCGGACAGCAACCAACATACGCCGCCTTTCCAATTGCGTTGACTGAACGCAAACAGGCTGATCAGAAACATCAGCGCCCCGACAATCCCGATGATCAACGAACCCGTCGCACTCATGGCTTCTGTTTAACATGCGCGGATGAGCGAACTCTAGGGAGGAGGAACTAAGGCAGGCCAATCCTCGCTCGCCCTATTGAGTGACTAATGGGCTTCCATTCCCGTGTTCAGGATTGAGGAACAACAGAAAGATCAGCAAGTTGGACGTGACAAGAATCTTCAGGGGATGATCAGGCGGCTTGTGGAGCCTCTCTGTTAGCCCGCGTAGTCGAAGGAGAGATCGCGATTGGAGACGAGGCGGACATTGTGGAGGGTTCCACCTGAGGATTTCCCAATGAGACGGTCCCAGATGGTCTTGGTGAGGGCTTCTCCCCTCACCGTATCACAGCCGAGCACCTGGCAGAGATCCTGCCGATTGAATGGCTTGATGACTCCATCCTGCACCAATCGATCCAATGCACCGATGTCGGTTACCATGCCCGTTTCCGGATCGATCCTTCCCCGAATCGTCACAAAACAATCCCAATCCCGTCCTTGATGGTCCTCTTGGACAGCGTTGAACGTATACCGTTTCGTGACGGTGGCGATCTCCCGACCATCTGCTGCAGTGACCTCGGCATACAGATCTTCATCTTCACACAACCGAAGGGTATGCAGTGTCCCGATATCCGTTTGCACGGCCAGCTTTGCCCACAGCACATGCGCAAAATTCTCTGATGTGGGGATTCGGTCATTGAAATAGGGCATATCGAGGTTCAGGTTCTTGTGGTCGAATTCTTCAATTACATCGAGAAGAACCCGCTTGAGATCGAATAGGTTGACGACCATTCCTGTCTTGGGATCAATCTCACCCGAGACGGTCACTTCCAGCAAATAGTTATGTCCGTGCGCGGGAGGATTGTAGCAGTGGCCGAACACGGCGCGATTCTTGGGTTCATCCCACTCCGGCCGCATATAGCGATGCGCAGCGGCAAACTCGATACGTTTGGTCAGTAACACCAATGACATAGTTCTTCTGTGTTGAGCCTTGCGCGCTCAGTCATGAACCAGATGGATCAAATCGTTAATAACTCGGCATTACCTTTCAAATCGGCAAGCCACTCTTCCCGCATGGTACCTGGGACCGAAACCTCTTTCTGGTACCCCCCGTGATCCACTCGAATCTTCACCGGACGAGTAAGGTCCGTGAAGGTTCGCTTCATCGAGACAGTCGGTCGAAACCGCACGAAATGAACGGCGCTGATTTTCGTGTCATGACTTCGTCCGCCCTCGAATTCGCCGAAGATCACGTCACCATCGGCAATAATCGAGACCTTGTTGCCATGATCCAGTCCCATGAACTGATCGAGTTTATCCTTTACCGTCGCCTCTTCTGTAATTTCGATCAAGAGGGTTGCGCTCACTTCGTCGGGACCCGGCAGCAATGCATTATACACATCCAGTTCCTCCTGAACCTTAACTGGATCGATGATGCGCTCCGCTCGAATCATTTCCTGAATCTGAAACCTGAGCGTATCCCGGTTTTCGAATACCAGGGTGATCAACGGACCAACCGAAATCCGGCGCCGCTGTTTCAGTGCAATGATGCTCGCCCGAAAAGACTCGCGCGCCCGATCATACTCTTCGATCGAGATGAGATCGTCTGCCGTAAGTTCCTTCATCAAATGTTCTCACATTGTTCGGCCCACACGGATGAGGTCTAACTCCTTACTATCCCCGCTACGCAGGCAACCCATACGCGTTGCGGACAACCTGTATCGGATGCAGGACGGTCTTGCCAGGCACATGCGCCGACCCTCCAGCCTGATCCAACTGCAACCCAGCCAATGGACAATCCGAGGCGACAAGGTCGGGGTGGGTTTGCTCGATTGCGTGGACCGCCTTCCCGGCGATTGTCATCGACAGCGAAAAGAACTCCGTCTTAGCCGACCACGCCCCATCATGTCCCGAACAGTGTTCGATGACCTCGACCTGCGCGCCTGCGCACTCCATGAGTTCCTTCGATTTAAACCCAATATTCTGATCTCTCAAATGGCAAGGAATCTGATACGCGACTCGCCCTGGCTTCATCGTGAAATCAGTCGCCAGATGGCCGGTCTTCTTCATCCCCATGAGATACTCACAGATATCGAAGGTCCGTTCGGCGACCTGTTTGGTCTGCTCATCGCGCTGAAGCTCCGGATATTCACGTTTCAACATCAAGCTGCAACTAGCGGCCGGGACCACGACATCGTAACCATCGAGCACCCACGGAAGCAATGACGCGACGTTGTTGTACGCAGCTTGTTGAATCGCTTGGGTATCGCCGATATCAAAGCTCGGCATTCCGCAACAGCTCTGTTGTGGCACCACGACATGAACGCCGTTCTTCTCCAGCACTTGCACGGTCGCCTTACCGACATCCGTTGCTTGATAGTTGACGAGGCAGCTGGCAAACAAGGCGACCTTGCGAACAGGTGGATCGGCGGTAGCTGTCTTGGCTCGACGGCCGAACCAACGAGGAAACGTCTCGCGGGAAAAATGCAAGATCCGACGGTCTTGATGAATCCCCATCACTCGCTCAAGGAGACGACGTACGAATCGGTTGCCCAATAGGCTGTTGGTGATCGAGGCGGTCGTGCTTCCCAACCTCCCGATCGTATCCGTCATGATAAGCAGACGATCCCGCCACCGGACGCCGCGCTCAGCCGCCAGGCGCTTCTTCCAAGCCACCATCAAATGGGGGAAATCAATTTCATAGTGATGAGGCGGAGTATACGGGCAATGGTTGAAGCAGAGTTTGCAGTAGTAACATTCATCGACGACCTGATGGTGATCGCCGGAGGTCAGCTCGGCAACATCGCCTTCATACACGTCAATCCGATCCAGCAACGTGTTGAACGAGGGACAGAGATTAAAGCAGCGTCGACAACCATCACAGATCTCGTAGATCCGTAGGGTTTCCTTCTCCAGCTGCTTGGCGTCGATCGGTTGGATGAGACTGAGGCCTTTCATTATTCATCTCTCCCAAAACGATTAGCGGCCAGCTTTCGCCGACGGATTCACGCCACGTCGCCGAAGACTGACCGCTGAACGTGCGCTGATACCCAGGCCGTTAGGCCTTCAGGCTATCCAATCCCTTCTGAAACCGGTTGGCGTGAGATCGTTCGGCTTTTGCCAACGTCTCAAACCATTCGGCCAACTCAGGGAACCCTTCATCCCGAGCGGTCTTCGCCATCCCGGGATACATTTGTGTATATTCGTAGGTTTCGCCCTCGATCGCGGACTTGAGGTTCGTATCCGTGTTGCCCATAGGCACACCCGTAGCTGGATCACCGACCTCTTTCAAGAAATCCAGATGGCCGAAGGCATGGCCGGTTTCTGCCTCCGAGGTATCTCGGAACAGTCCACCGACGTCAGGATAGCCTTCAATATCCGCTCGGCGAGCGAAATACAGATACCGGCGGTTGGCTTGGGATTCCCCTGCAAACGCATGCTTGAGATTGTCGTGACTCTTTGTCCCTTTCAAGCTCTTTCCCATATCATCCTCCTCCTTATTTCGAAGGCCCACCCATATACTTCCGCGAGATTATCCGTCGCCTGGAAATCGGGTATTAAGATAGCGCAGCGATCGTCAGAGGTTCAAGTGGCTTCTCCTCCACAGTCGGTCAAGCGGAGGAAGCCATTCAACATCCCCATCGATTGGGTTAGTGTTCGCATGGGAGGGCCTATGTTAGACTCCAACGGTTCGAAACGCCCTTAGCCGTTTACCCACGAGGATCCATGATGATCGTGCCGCATCGCTTCTCTTTCCAAACAACATGTGTCATAGCCCTGTTCGTATTGATCATGTCCGGTTGCGCGCCAGACCCATATCAACGGCGAGCCGACGTCATCAAGACTCACGTTGAGGACTTCTACGATCACCTCAAGGCTAATCGGGTGGGTGCAGCGGTTCACGAGAATGAACAGATCGAAGTCATAGCCGATCAGATGGCGGAAATGGTCAAGAAGCGGGGACAGGCGCAAGGGACCACGCAGGTTGAGCGTGAGTTCGCACTGATGAAAACGGCTCGAGAAACGGCCGCTCAAAACTGGATTGCCTTGGGGCAATACTTCGCGATCAAGGAGCAGCCGGAGAGGGCTCGCGCATCCTATCAGCGGGTAGTCGATACATACACGGACTCGACCGAACACGCGTACCGAGAACAGGCCGTTCGAGCATTGAAAGACTTGGAGATCGTGTCAGGGCCAGCTTCTGAGTCAACTCCTTGATCGTTAATATTGCGACTTCCGTGAGGAAACTTCCTCTTACTAACTACATATGCCTTTCCCAACTCAGTTTGTAGTTCTTCTGCTATCTCTATGGGTAGCGTGCACAAGCTGTGTCCACAGAATTCATGTGGTACCGCTTCCGGACGAGCCTTCATCCGTCAGCATTCCGCGAAGCCTTCAGCTCATTGTCAGCCCTCCCGCACTGCAAGGCGCTGACCATCGACCAGGCATCACGCTGCTGAAATGGTCGCAGTCCGATCTCACCCAGGCAATCTTGAGCTATCTGCGACAACGCGGTACTTTTGCATCGGTTTCAGGTGAGCCGGGTGACTTCACACTTCGCATGGCCACCAAACTGTTCCTCACCTCCCGACAAGGTCTCTATCATTACCGGATCGTCCTACAAGGGGAGATGAGTGAGGTGGAACAAGCCGTCAACTCCTATCGTGCTGAACACACCGTAGCGGGTTCATCAGTACGATGGGTAACGGATTCAGACCGTGTCCCTATTGAAACAGCACTACGGTTGGTCTTGGAAGACTTGACGAGAAAAATTGAGGAGGACCACCTCCTCTATCTTGAACACAGGGAGAAATCAAGGCGGTAACTGTTCCTGTGAGCCCCCGCGATCAGACCAGAGCAGATTGGGCCGGCTTCGCCTCCTCAGAAGAATTGGCCATCTGGCGAGGATCCACCTCGGAAGTTTCCACATATTCCGGGCAATCAAGGCGCAAGTCCTCATCGCCAAATGCGACGTTGTAGAAACCACAGTGATGAGGCAAATCTGATTCCCCATGTGCATGTGGGCTGAAGTGTTCACAGGAAATACACATCCGCGCGGCTTGAATTTCTCCTTGTAACTGAAGCGCGCGAATCAGTTTCACAAGCGCCGTCAGAAGGGCGACCTGTTCTTGCGTCGACAGATTGTCGGTCGCTGACGCCAAAATCTCAGGCCATCGGTTTTCCACATGACCTGCTTTAGCCCCCAGTGCGGTCAGATGCACGGTCACAACACGGTTGTCGACTTCACGGCGTCGCCGTCTGACCAACCGCTTTTGTTCAAGGGTTCGGATGACCTCAGAGGCCGTGGGCAGCTTGACGGAGAGTTCCCGAGCAATTGTCGAAACGGTCGCCGAATGGTTCGGACGAGACCGGAGAAACGTCAGCACTTGGATTTGTAGGGGGCCAATGCCTTGTCGTCCCTTTCGCCTCCAGGTTCGGCTCTTCATCGCCAAACCGATTTTTGAAAGCCCTGTCACCAAACGATCAGGGAGTGAGTCCTGGTCGATCTTCGGTAGTGCTGACATGCAACCCCCCTCTCTCCCTAATAGTTAGTCGGCGAGGGGGGTAGTCTATTGCGCTTTAGTCTTTCCCGTCAACCCCATCTCTTGGGTCATTTCCAAGGTTCGACAATCAGCGAACCACCAGCACCCCACAATGGGCATGTTGAACGACACGGGTGGACACGCTGCCGAGCAGTACGCGACGGATCGCGCCAAACCCTTTGGCTCCGGTTACAATCAGATCAGCCTTCTCCTGTTTAGCCACGGTCAGAATTTCCTCTGCCGGTTTTCCTAGCCTCAGGGCCTCCCGAATCTGGAAGCCCGAGCTCGCAAGCTTATCTCCATATCGCCGCATCAATCGTTTTCCAGCCTCTCTGACCTCTGGATACTTCAAGTACGGCATCGCGTGCACCACGGTTACCAGCACCGGTTCGCGATCCGGAGCATCGGGTGTTGAATTGATTTGGCGCATGAGAAACCGAAGAGCCTTGTCAGACGCAGCCGACCCGTCGATCGCTAGAACGACGTGTCTGACAGGACGAGGACGCTCTTTCACCACAAGGACAGAACACGGTGCGTGGTGGATGGCGTGATTGGAGACACTGCCGAGCATGAAGCGATCTAAGGCATCCAGTCCACGAGAGCCGATCGATAGAAGGGTCGCCCCACGCTGCGCATATTTCATGATTGTCCTGGCCACAGCGCCTCGCTCTACCGTGACCCCTCCACTCAAGCCTAACTTGGCCAGCAAGGCGACCGACTCTTCTTTGGCCACCTTGGCCGCCTTCTCCATCCGGTTTACTTCCGACTGGACATAGCGCACCGCCCCGACACCGATCGGTTGGACCATGAATGGAGCCCGAACACTGGCCACGTCGACAACATGCAGGACACGAACAACCGGCTGCACGATAAACGGCACGTCTGCCAACCATTCAATCGCCCATCTACCGTATTTTGAGCCATCCGTCGCCGCCAGAATCTTCATGTTGGCTATCCCTCATCTATTATTCTTCGACGAAATATACCTCGTGTGTTCAGTGCGCTGCGCTGAACCGTTCTGTGAACACTTCTCTGGACAGGCCGCTCAACGCAGCGTATCGACCCAGCAGGTCCGGATTGCTTAGATCATCCTTCGTGAGCCGAATCATGTATTGCCGAGCGATCTGGTAGGACTGTGAATCGATATCCACCATCCTGACCTTGGTTCGTCTGGTGGAGGAATCCACCATCTGTTTAAAGGATATTGGCGTGAACCGTCCATTCTGAATCGAGACCATGGCCGACGTTCCCCCGTCCAATAGATACTGCGCGGCGCAATATCCAAGATCACGCGTATACTCGATATCGTATGGGATCGGATCGGCGCAACGGAGCTCATATCCGACGTTCTTCGCCACAAGCGTCGTAGACAAGCCCAACGAGTCAAGCTGCTTCGTCAGTTCCCGCCGCAAGACGTCGCCCACATCCACTTCGGTCATGCGTATATGACCGTGCTCGTCTCTCTCAACATGTTCCAAGCCACCCAGATCATGAGGATCAAGAATTTCGATCAACCCTTCTGCCAACACCGCTACTCCATCGGCTAGACCCTGTTCCCGACGCTTGATGATGGCCCCTATCAAGAGATCCACGACCCGTTGGAGCCTCACCGGACGGTCTCCAAACTCTTCCGGAATGATCGTCAGCGTGGCACCGGCCGCCTTCCCGATACCCAATGCCAGATGCCCGGCCTTGCGCCCCATGGTCACAACCAAGTACCAGCGTGATGTCGTGCGAGCGTCAACCATGAGATTCTTCACAATCTCGACCCCGATGTGACGGGCGGTCTGAAACCCGAACGTGGGAATACCATAAGGAAGATCCAGATCGTTGTCGATCGTCTTGGGAACGTGAACGACTTGCAGACGACCCCTCGATCGCTCCTCCAGTTTCATAGCTGAAAATGCGGTGTCATCCCCACCGATCGTCATCAAACGCGTGACGCCGAGCCTCGACAGCGAGAATAGGACGTTGTCGAGCAACTCGACACTTTTCGTCGGGTTGGCCCGGGAGGTCCCCAAATAGGATCCGCCCCAAAAATGGATTCGGCTAATCTCTTCAATCGAGAGCGGCCGTACTTGTCCGGTGCCCCCTTCCATGAGCCACCTGAACCCTTCGATGATCCCGAGGACGTCCGAGCCCCCAAGAATACTGCGAATCGTGGCTGCGCCGATCACGCTATTGATTCCAGGAGCCGGCCCCCCACCGACGAGAATACCGACTGTTGTTCGCTGCTCCGTCATCTGTTTCTCCCTACGCTGTTTCCCATCGGCCCTCCAACTTCTTCATAATCTTCGGCTTGGTTGTATACTCCCTTTCAGCCAGAGGCAAGCACTGCGGTCGCGACGCGTGCTGCTTAGATCGAGAGCGATGGTGGACCGCTTTATGGACACCATGGGTCACTCAGGCTTTTCCTCCAATCCTACATGGCCACGAAGACGATTATAATTGAAGGCACGTTGGCCACATCGTTGATGGCCCAGATCATGCTGCTCCATTTCCTCGATCAACTCACCCACCTTCCCCCGCAAAGCCGAAGACGCAGCCGCATGTCGAGGGGTCTGAGCACCCAACGCGAGATGAGGCTGATCCGACCACTCCAGGTAGGCTTTCTCCAGAAACTGGTTGAGCAGCCTACGGTCTTCTTCCCCCATCACGACCAACGTGGGCGGTTCATCGGACATGAGCTCGGCTATCGAGAGTTGCCGGACCGGTGGCACGAGCGTCTCATCGCGGAAATGCAGTGAAAACCCAAACGTAGCGGCCAGTCGATGTTTGATCCGGTCGAGCCGCTCAGGTCCGTCGCATTCCACCATCAGCTGAGACGACGTTAACGTCACTCTGGCGACAATACGGTCGGACCCTCCGTTTCCATCCCGCTGGACCCACGTGCGCGCTGATGGGAACGCTCCAGCTGGGCCTTGTCTTCCAGCCGAAGACGCCGTCTTCTCCGACTCAAGCTCCTTCATCTCGGACAGCCCATCGACAAAGAATCGATACTCGTGGTGGTCGTACAGGGCCACGGCATAGAGATAGGGCTGGCCATCGGGACGGCGATAGCGAATATGGACGACGGCGTCCACCAACGCATCCATGCGGAGTTGCGCGAACGCCCAGAGCAGCATGTACCCAAAACGTTTGGTGAACTCCTGCCACTCCCCTAACCCAAAGGACCCAGAACTCACCTCCATCTCCCGGCGCCATTCTGTGGTGATCGCGAGCAACGCGTTGGCATCAGCCGGTGACAGGATAATGCCGCTGCCGGACCATACCGCGTTATCTGATGTACCGGCATCCGGGTCACGAATCACACGGGTCAGTAGTACCTGTCCCACCACAGCATCCTTGAGGGATTGAACGCCTGGCACCACGTACGAGGTTCGATCTCCAAGCGACCGCACTGTAAGCGTTTCCTCAGTCTTCAGTGCGGAGGTTAGTTCCAACAGATCGAGATAAGAATGCTTCAGCGGATCGAGCCACCGCCGTTCCTCATCTGGAATATGTTCGGTGATGACATCCCTCAGTTGTTCGATGAGCGTCAACTGGCCGTCTTCAGGATAGAAATCGCAGATGAGCGAGAGGTTGGCGAGTTCAGTTTCTTGTGCGAGCGGCGCGACAATTCTCCCAGCCCCTACTCCCAGATAGGGTCTGAGGGCTCGTGCCATCCCCATCTCCCGCTGCAGGGCAAATGCGGGCTTGCGCGACAGCGATTCAAGCCGCGCGAGCACCGCATCGAGGGACGGAGGTCTCGGAGTCCAAAACCCGGCCGCCTGGTCACTCGCGAGCTTCATGAATCTCTTCCATGACGATTTCCTCTGCGTCAAGCCAATCGCGGAGTGCATTCCCTTCTTGGCAACCTCGCTGCTCCCACAGCTCGTAGGCTTTCTGCGAGATGCGGTCCCACATTCCGTCCGGTAACTCGATAGGCTTCCCAATTGCACCCGCTAGCGAGGAGGATTTGGCTTTCCCTTTACTGGCCGATTTGACGCTCGTTCGCATGACTCACTCCTCGGTTACACGTTGGTTGGCCGGGATTGTCCTGAAAGGACACGGCGATGGCCAGGGCGAAATTTCGGGCTCCGGACCATCAGAACAGGGCACGAAGATTTCCGAAGGACTGACTCCGCAATACTGCCGAATAACGCGTGGGACAAGCCGCGGCGTCCATGAGTTCCCATCACGATCAAGTCAGCCGGCTGCGTCCGAGCCGCATCGAGAATAGAATCAGTCGGCAGTCCGCCCATGATCAGGAGTTCGGATGGGACACCGGCAGTCGCAAGCCTGGATACGAGATCCGATAACCGTTTCGTGTGCCCTGCCTTGATCGATTCCCGCTTTGCCCTATGGGGGAGCGTGAAGTCCAATCCATACGAAATTGGTTCCAAGACATGAAGAAGTTTGAGAGAGGCTTTTGATCGTTGCGCAACCAGCGCTGCGTATTCCAGCGCATCGAGCGAACAGTCGGAAAAATCGACCGGCACCAGAATCCGCTCGAGACCAGCAGGGTCGCGTCGGCTTTTCTCAACCGGCTCCCTTCCTTGTCTTTCAGCGCGCGCGGCCAGCACCGGACAGGGCGCCCCCCGAATAATCCGTTCTGCCGTACTTCCCAGCAACACATGGGCCAAACCGGTTTTCCCTCGCGTGCCCACGACGATCAGATCCGGATCTTCCCCAGTGGCCACCGAAAGGACTTCCTCGCTTGGGATACCTGTGGCAATCCGCGTGTGAACAGAAATGCCGCGATCGACCGCCCGTGCTTTCAGCGCGACCAGCTCGCTCGTAGCCTGTTTCATCAGCTCGGTCAAATACAGTTGATTGACGGGATTCTCCGGATCAAGCCCAGGGGGGCACTCCAACACGTTCATCACGCTCAGCGAGGCACCCCATGATTGGGCCAGCGCAAAGGCATAATCCTCCGCAACCGCCGATCCCTGCGACCCGTCGGTCGCCAGAAGAAGTCTCGGTCCGCTTTCAGACAAAGTCACACTGCCTCCGCACTGAGCAGAAGTAACTCGCCGCTCATCGTCGGGTGGATGGAGCATCGAAAGACATGCCGACCTGGCCGTGTCATGTCAAATCGAATGGTTACCTCCTGTTTCGGGTCGAGGAAGACACCTCCCACACCACGCCCGTACACGATGACTCCGTCCTTCTCGATCTGAGTCGGAATCCCCTCAAACATGGTTGAACTAAAATCGTGTCGCTCCGCGTCTTCATTCCGTACCTTGATGACGGTGGGGAACCCCAGTCGCAACGTACTCTGCTTCGTCACGAACTTATAATCCTTGATGGTCACATCCACTACCTGTTCAGATTGCGCAAGAAGGATCCCGCCATAGATCCAGGCCAGGCACGCCACAGAAAGAACCATTACTAACAACCGCCACCGCACACGATGTTGCTCATGGGTCATAGTCTCCTCCCTCTATGCTATGCGTCAACGCGACGCTCCCCGTTGAGAAGCGGATACCGGAATCGGAACGGTCAAGACCGGGCAACCCGCCGTGCGAACGACTTTTTCTGCTGTGCTCCCGAAGAAAATCTTATCCACGCTGCCGGACCGGCCGCCGTAGCTCCCCATCACCACCAAATCAATGTTCCCCGTGCGTGCAACTTTCGCAATTTCAACGAACGGTGCCCCTTCCACAATCATGCGAGTGACCTTCACGGTCTCAGCCACCTTCGACTCCAACAATTGACGTACATTCAAGCGAGCATGGTGACGTAACCGGCGGCGCTGTGCCGTCGCATCGGACGGGACGGCGAGCAATCCCAATCGATTGAATGCGGCAAGGGCACTGGTATCAATCACATGCAAGATCAGCATCGCCGCCCCGCAAAGACGCGCCATCTGGCATGCCACCCGAAACGCCTGATCTGAGCAAGGAGAGAAATCAACCGGAACCAGGATGGCATTGAAGAGATTCGTATCTCGCCCCATGAACGATCCTCCTGATTACGATTTGAGCAAACGCGGTGCCACTCATCACAAGACCGTGCGTGATGGTCGAGGGCTCAGGGATATTCATAGATTTGACGTTGTTTGCTCCTACATGGTCGGCTATCGATCATAGGTCCGCCTCCTCAAGCAGGGGATCTCTGCTACAGCGGCCGTTCGACTCCTGTAGCAGAAAGCGTCATCTACCCGAATCTCAACTCTCCACTGCTCTATTTCAGCCCCAGTTCACACTGTCACATACGGGCATCGGACTTGCTGATTACCGTCTACAGGCATTGGGGGGAACGATGACACGTGCACAGTGGCTTCTGCTGGGAGCTGTGGGGTTAGGTGTCGCGATTGTGATCTACCTTGTCTTCTTCTGTCCTGCAGATTGTCAGTGAGGCCTACTATGAAACTCTTGCTCGCCGTTGATGGTTCCGACAACTCATATGAGGCGGTGCGATCCCTCAAATACCTCGCTCGTGCCGAGGAACTGCATCTCCTGCACGTGCTCGATGTCCCTAGGCCAGCCTATCCGATGATGATGCCGGAAGTGTCACAGGAACTGTATGAAACGGTCGAGCGAAACATGCGCGACGACGGGACGCGTTTGATGGATCGGATCGTGTCGTTACTGCCCTTGGATGTGGGACCTGTGACGAGACATCTGATCGTCGGATCTCCGGTGGATCAGATTGTGGCGTTGTCTGAACAGATCAAGGTGGGCCTCATTCTTTTGGGTGCCCGAGGCCTTGGACCGATCAAGGAACGGCTCGTTGGAAGTGTCTCCCACCGAGTGCTCACGTACGGACCAGGCGCAAAACTAATTCTTCCCGGCCCCTTGAAGGCACTTCATCATATCTTGCTCCCCCTGCAAGGGAGCTATGATGCAGAGCATGCCCTCTCCTTCCTTCAACAGAAACCCTTTCGTGAGCCGCCCACGATAACCCTGTTCACCGTCCTTCCCCATACCAGGCCACCCTGGCCGGTAGATGCCGTTTCGGCCGAGCACATGGAAACCCATTCTCTCCGTACGGGAAAGGACTTCCTCGAGGAAATTGCCGCCAAGCTCAAACAGTATGACTACCAAACCCGCGTCGCGACCACCTTGGGCACTCCGGTTGATGGAATTCTGCAGCAAGCCAAGGCATCGAATACGGACCTGATCATCGTGGGATCGCGCGGGCGCCGCGGTATCACCCGCATGGTGCTCGGCAGCGTTTCACATGCCCTCTTGCACCAGGGAACCTATCCACTCATGATTTCTGGATAAGGAACCACTCATCATCGAAAGGGCTCACCATGCCGATGTACGACTATCAGTGTGTCAATTGCGGAAAGGAATCATTGATCGTGGTGACGTTGAAGGAACACGAAGCGGGCGATATCACATGCCCGGCCTGCGGAAGCAAGAAGCTGCAGCAACTTTTTAGCCCATTCATCGCTCACACCACAAAGAAGAGTTAACACCATGCTCACAGCTCCGCGACAGCACCTACGACATCGGCTGTTTGCAGCAGGGCTCCTCGGCATCTGTATTGTGAGCGGTCCGGTGATATCCCCTCTGTACGCTCAAGATTATCCTGCCGACCTTGTACGGGGCAAAGCCGTGTATGAACGTCACTGTCAGACCTGTCATGGCCCTACTGGTCGAGGCGATGGACCTGTCGCCGCTTCCTTGAAAGTCCCCCCAGTCAATTTTCAACGGTTTCAATCGTTCCTAAAATCCGATGAGCAATTACTGCGGACGATCGAGCACGGCGTCGTCTTCAGCCCGATGCATGCGTGGCGCGGACAGCTCACCGATGGGGAAATGCAGGATGTCGTGGCGTACATTCGCTTGCTGTCAGAACAGGCACGATAAGTGCCTAGGTAACGAGTTGATGAACTGTTGAGTCCACCACACATTTGATGAGCAACGGGTCATCCACTTCCTTGACTCCTTACAGCCTCCCTATGATTGCTCTCACTCCCTCCGATGCGTTGCTCATCGCAGACATTCAGAACGATTTTCTGCCGGGTGGAGCACTCGAGATCAGCAGTGGTGATGAAATAATTCCAATCCTGGAAAACTATATTCAGCGGTTTCAGGCGAGCAGTCTTCCCGTCTTTCTGACGCGTGATTGGCACCCGTCGGATCATTGCTCGTTCGTGTCTCAAGGAGGGCCGTGGCCTGCGCATTGTGTCGCCGGTTCGCCCGGTTCTCTACCGCCGTCGTCGTTTGCGATACCGTCATCGGCCATCATTATTTACAAGGCTACCGACCGTGACCAAGAAGCCTACTCAGCGTTCCAGAATACGAGCTTGGATCGTCGTTTACGAGTCTTGTGTGTGCAGCGTCTGTTCGTCGGCGGATTGGCGACCGACTATTGCGTACTGACTTCGGTCAAGGACGCGCGGACAATGGGCTATGACGTCTGTTTGTTGGTGGACGGCATCAAGGCAGTCAATCTTCGGCCTGATGACGGTCGGCACGCCGAAGAGGAGATGATCGGCCTGGGAGCCGTGCCTGTTCGATTGGAGATGCTTGAAGCATGAATCCCTCGACCAGCGCCCTGCTGACGGATCTGTATGAGCTCACGATGGCCCAGGCCTACCTGGAACAGGGAATGAACGGGCCTGCCGTGTTCGAGTTCTTCGTCCGCAAACTGCCTGCCCACCGAAACTTCTTAGTAGCGGCTGGTCTCGAACAGGTGCTGGACTATCTCGCAGAGCTTCAGGTGACGCAGGAAGAACTTGCCTGGCTGGATCAATCTGGGTGGTTTAGCTCGAGGCTCCTTCACTACCTGGAAACCCTGCGGTTTACTGGAGATGTGGAAGCAATGACCGAAGGAACGGTCTTCTTTCCTCACGAGCCAATCCTCAGGATCGTCGCGCCGCTTCCACAAGCCCAACTCATGGAAAGCCGTGTCATGAACCTGTTGAACTTTCAGACCGTGGTGGCCTCCAAAGCAGCACGCTCGGTCCTGGTCGCAGAAGGAAAGCCGCTCATCGATTTTGGGCTGCGCCGCGCGCACGGTGCCGAAGCCGGTCTCCTCGCCGCGCGAGCCAGCTACCTGTCCGGTTTTGCCGGAACCGCAACCGTACTGGCTGGTATGGTCTATGGCATTCCTCTGTACGGCACCATGGCTCATTCGTTCGTGCAGGCCCACGAGGACGAAATCATCGCCTTCGAGCACTTTGCCCACACGCAACCGGACAACGTCGTCCTCCTGATCGACACCTACGACACGGAAGCAGCCGCGGGCAAAGTCGTGCCATTGGCTCGGAGACTAAAGGCCAAAGGCATCGCTGTCAAAGGAGTACGATTAGACAGTGGTGATCTCGCCGACCATGCGCGAAAAGTCCGCCGTATCTTGGACGAAGGCGGATTGTCCCACGCGCTGATCCTCGCCAGCGGCAACCTCGATGAATATCGCCTGAGAGACTTGGCCCAAGACCATGCACCGATCGACAGCTTCGCAGTTGGAACAGCGATGACGACCTCAGCAGATGCACCTTCGCTGGACTGTGCCTACAAACTCCAAGAATATCTAGGTCGTCCTTGCCGTAAACGATCTGAGGGCAAGGCTACCTGGCCCGGCCGCAAACAGGTCTATCGGTATCATTCGGACGATGGACGTTTAGATCATGACATCATCACGACGCTCACCGATCAACTACCTGACGAACCGCTGCTCCAATCCGTGATGAAGGGAGGCTACCGCTTTGCCTCATCGCCGGACTTGGCCGAACTGCGGAACCATACGGCTGCGCAACTGAGACAGCTTCCGGAATCGCTGCGAACCCTTGAGACTGGGCCGGCCTACGAGGTTCAGATTTCTCCAGCTTTGCAGAGTTTAGCTCACGCAGTCGACGCAGCTTCTAACATCAAAGGAGACACAATATGACGCGCCCCTCCATATCGACCGTCGGTGTGAGCATCGTCCTCCTCATTGCACTCGCCGTCACAGAGACTGAGGCCACCAATCCCTCAGCTTCCCAACCAACCTCGCCTTCCATTCCTCTTCTCTGCGAAAGCCTCTACAAGAAGAGGCCCGTACCAGCCAAGACGTTGCAAGCCCTCGTCCGTTCTCACGAACGATGGGTTGAGTATCGAGGCAACCCGACTGCGAAGCGCCTAGAACTCTGCCAGGCTGACCTGAGTCGCGCAGCCCTCGCAAGCGCCAATCTCGAACGGGCTGAGCTTGAAGGCGCGGTCTTGCGACAGGCCAATCTGTCGCAGACCTCGCTGATCCAGGCCAGCCTCGCCGGTGTTGACCTCACGAGAGCAGTCTTAGCAGACGGTAACCTCTCTGGAGCCGATTTGCGCCGTGCCCGACTCCCAGGCGCGAATCTCTCACGCGCCATCGGCGACGAAGCTGCGCTTTTCGATACCGTTCTCATCGGCGCCAAGTTGAATGAGGCCTCGTTCGAGCGGGCTCAGCTGGAGGGAGCCGATCTTACCTCTGCCGACTTGACTGACGCCAATTTTTCCGAGGCCTATTTCTACGGAGCGACACTGAAAGGTGCGATCCTAGTCAACACGGATCTGACTGGCGCCGACCTACGCCGCACGGTCTTGACCGATGCGAATCTGTCTCGTGCCAATCTTCAAGGCGCGCTGTTAGACCGTGCCCGACTTGATGGGACCCGGTTGGTTGAAGCCGATTTAGAAAGCGCCTATCTGGACGAAGCGAATCTGCGCGGGGCCAACCTGAAGGAAGCCATCCTTCGCGGCACAGATTTGCGGTACGCCAACCTCCATGGCGCATCCCTGCAGAAGGCCGACCTGGAAGGAGCCAACCTAGAAGAAGCCCTGCTAGTCAAAACCAACGCGAACGCCGCGAATCTCCGTATGGCCATTCTCTATCACGCCATGCTCGATGACGCCGACTTCCGCGACGCCCATTTGAATCGCGCGGTCCTTATCGGTGCCAAGGGAGTACGTACCAACTTTACGAACAGTGACTTGCGCGAAGTCTACGCTCCGAAATCCTCTCTCCGGCACGCCCAATTCAACAAATCCAATCTGGAAGAGGCCAATTTCGTCGGTGCGGATCTCCGCGGATCGAATTTCAGCTATTCCAACTTAACCCAGACCAATTTTCAAGAAGCTAACCTTCAGGACACGACCCTGGCCGGAGCCGATCTGAGCGGCGCTCGGCTGGACTCAGCGGACTTGCGTCGTGCGAACATCAAAGGCGCCATACTCTCGACCGTCACCGGCCTCACGCAGACACAACTCAATACCGCCTGTGTCGATGACCAGACCAAATTGCCGCCTGGACTCAGTCGTCCATCGCCCTGCAGTTCTCCTAAGAAAGAGGTGCGATGACGCCGCAACATGAGCACAGCGTCAGGATCACAAAAGGGGAACTTGTCCTGGAAGGAATCCTCGGCCTCCCGGCTGGTCCACGCGGCGTGGTTGTCTTTGCACATGGAAGCGGGAGCGGTCGCTTGAGTCCGCGTAACAATTTCGTCGCCCGCCACCTGCAACAGAATGGGCTGGCCACTTTGCTGCTTGATTTGCTGACCAAAGTGGAAGCGGATGATCGGCGCAAAGTGTTCGATATCGATCTGCTGGCGGATCGGTTGTTGCTGGCGAAAGGCTGGCTAGAGAAAGAGTCTCAGACACAGCACCTGAAGATCGGCTATTTCGGAGCCAGCACCGGCGCCGGAGCGGCTTTGCAGGCTGCAGCACGGGAACCGTCGAACATCAAGGCTGTGGTGTCACGAGGAGGGCGACCGGACCTGGCAGAACCATATCTGCCATCGGTCATCGCTCCGACCTTGTTGATCGTCGGAGGCCACGATGAACCGGTGATTGAGATGAACCAGGCAGCATATGAGTTGCTGACCTGTGAGAAGAAAATGATCATCGTCCCCGGGGCAACGCACCTCTTTGAAGAGCCCGGTACGCTGGAACAGGTGGCAGAACATGCGGGGAAATGGTTTCGGCGGTATCTGAAAGGAGTTGAATAACAAGAACGACGTGAAGTGTGTCGTACGGGAGATGAAGTGATTCGTTAGGTAGATACCCGTTCCCATTCTCTGGCACGAGCGGCAAAGGCCTCTTTGTGCTCGGGCCAGTCGTGTAAGGTCGCAGGATCGAAGTCAGCACCGTTCGGCCAAACGAGTGTTTTCACCTCTGGATCTACAGCCACTTGGTCGAACAGCTGAAGGTCTAGTAGCGGACCATATGAGTTCGCCTGCAAGAACTGGTTTGAGGTAAACGACTTGCTCCGTGTCGTCAGTAAATCGCACTCGCAGCGTGTAGGGTTCGATGATCTCGACAGTTCGTACTTGATAAATAGGATAGTTCATGATCGTTCTACGTCAACGGAGCAATAGGCAAAGGTTTGTGGCCTGTTTGCAGGCGATCCCAATCGGCCATCAGTTCCGTCTGATGTCATTCCGCAACGAAGCAACCGGAAGCTCGACTCTCACCATTTCGCTGGTGGCTGCCGAAGCTGCTCCGATCTGCCGACACTCGGCGAGAGCAGGAAGTCGAAGTCGGCTTTCGTCAGCACACCTTGTCCGGAGCCTCGCACCACGCCGGCCATGACTGCATCGTACAACTCAAGCTTCCGTTGTTTGAGCGCCATCATCTTCTCCTCAATGCTGTGGCGCATGAGAATCCGCACGATCGAGACCGTCTGCCGTTGCCCGATGCGATGCGCGCGATCCGACGCCTGGCGCTCCACCGCCGGATTCCACCAGGGGTCCAGATGAAAGACATAGCTCGCTCTGGTGAGATTCAGCCCCTGCCCTCCCGCCTTGAGACTCAAGAGAAAGACCCCGGGCTGTTCACCTGTTTGAAACGCCATCACGCGGGCCTTGCGCGCAGCCTGTGCCGTGGAGCCGTCCAACCGCTGGTATGGCAACCCGTGCCGAGTGCACGCTTCCTGTACGAGGTCTAGAAAGCTGGTGAACTGCGAGAACACCAGGGCGCTGTGCCCCTCGTCGCGCAAGACGCGCAGCCGCTCCACCAGGAAGCTGAGCTTGGGCGAGGTCTCGTCGGCTTGGTTCGTAAGGAGGCGGGGCGAAAGACAGATTTGCCGCAGTTTGAGAATGGCGGTGAGCGCGATGAACTGCGCCTGTCCGGAGGTCTTGGTGCGATAGGCATCGTCGATCGTTGAGCGAACCTGGTCGACGGTCTGCTGGTAGAGCGCCTTTTGGCGATCAGACAACTCGAGGAACACTTCGTGCTCGATTTTCGGCGGCAGCTCTTGGAGGATCTCGGCCTTGGTCCGACGCAGAATAAATGGCCGCGTCCGGCGCAGCACCTGATCGAGCGTGCGACCCGCAACACGTTTTAGGTCGGTCTTGAACCGATCGTACTCGCCCATGAGTCCCGGCACACACAGGTCGATCACGGAGAAATATTCGCCCAGATGGTTTTCGAGCGGCGTGCCGGTCAGCGCAATCTTGAAGCGCCCCTGGAGTCGGCGGACTGCGCCTGTCGTGTCTGCCTGAATGTTCTTCACCGCTTGCGCTTCGTCGAACACGATCACGTTAAACGCCATCCGCTCCAAGGTGTCGATATCCCGGCGGACCAGCCCATAGGTTGTGAGCACCACCTCGCCGTCCTTGGCGTGGAAGGTCCGCTCACTTCCACTATAGGCATGGACCTTCAAACCGGGCGCGAAGCGCGCCAGCTCCTGTTCCCAGTTGAAGAGCAGACTCGTCGGCACGACGACCAGATGAGGGCCCTTCACTCCGCGAGCCATCTTGATGCGTCCCTCCTTGATGGCGGCCAGCAGGCAGACGGTTTGGACGGTTTTACCCAATCCCATATCGTCCGCCAAACAGGCACCGAATCGATGCTCGTAGAGAAACGCCAACCAGGCGTAGCCGTCCCGCTGGTAGGGGCGCAAGATCGCCTGGAGGGCCGTTGGCAACGGCGGCTTCTCGATCTGCTCAAATCCCAGCAAGCGCGCCAACACCGCCTCGTCCTCGGCTGGCAGCGACACGGGGATGCCTTGCTCGCGCAACACCAGCCAATCGAGGATCTGTAACCGAGCCACACGCACGACCTGCGCGGCTTTCCGGTCCTTCGGGGTATCACCGGTGAGGCCGATGATCGCACGCAGCCGCTCCAGGGTCTGACCATCCAAGACCCGCAGACCGCGACCAGTGTCGATCATTCCGCCCTGCTGAATGGCCGCTCGCCACTCCGTCTCTTCAATCAGCACCCCGTCGCAGCGAATCTCCGGCCGGATCTCGAACCAATCGATCCCGATCCCCTCTCGGTCCTGGCGCCCAACATGGACGGAGCAGTCCCACCGAATGGGCCGGAGCGGCGTGTCTTTGTATAGCAATGCGATCCCGGCCGCCGTCAGCTTATCCAAAAGATCCGGCAATCGTTGGAACAGCAGACGAGTGTCGATCATCATGGCATCGTATGAGGGCATGCCGCGAAACGCGTCTAGACCGAAAACCTCGTATGGGGTTCGATACAGCAAGACTTCATGGGACTTGTCGATCGCCTGCAATGTCCACTGCCCTCCTTCGACCTGTAGCCGCACATCCTGACCGGCATACACCGCCAGACGGTCTCTCAACCATTGAGCGGCCTCAAGACGGATGCTCCGTGCCCAATCGGTCTGGTCCAGCGCCGTCTTGATGCGGCGGTCTCGTTCCTTGGCCTCGCGAACCGTGAGCAATCCGAAGAACAGATCGTAGAGCACGGCCTTGCGTTTCTGCGCCCGCAACGGGGCGGACACGGCGCGGCCCTGCTCGAATGCCTGGATGAATGAAAAGGTTGAGGCGCTTGGAGCAAACCGATCATCACCGCGCCGGCATTGCGCCTCTAACGTCCAAGCGGCGGTCGGCGCGCCGGCCTCGTCGGAGAAAGGTGCCAGAATCAACGCATACGACACCTCTTCACCGGCCGAGACGGGTGCAGAAGAATGAATCGGCGCCTCTTTCCCATCCACACACAACAGCAGATCGTGCAAGGTTTTGTCCGCTTGCTTGTGGATGAGGTCGATCTGGGCGGATTGAAACACGTCTCGCGAGACGGTGAATTCCGCCTTATGGTGAATGTCCTGCCATCGCCCATAGCCCTGGTTATCCGGCAAGGTTACCGCGCACAGCGTCCCGACCGGCCCGCCACCATATTCAGAGCCGTTACAACCTCGGAACCCGTTGCGCAACGCACGAAACGAGGCCCAACCGCTTTCGTCATCCAAGAAGAGCAAGCGACGGCCCTTCACATCGGCCACGAAGCTGCGAAAACGGACGATCTGGTCGAGCACCGTTCCGTCGGCTACACCGACCGCGCGAATCTTGACATCATCACCGGCAAGCGCGATCTCCGTCTTGCTCCGACATAGGACCGATGGGGCCCATTGAAGGACAACGGATTCCCGACCGGTTTTCAGCACGATCGGGAATCGGCGTTTGGAGACGCGGAGATAGCGCAATAAGGGATCATCTCCGTACCCTCTCGAAAGCCAAGACGGATTCAGGAGTGACCGCAGCTCGAACGGCAACGTGGGAACCCATCCTGCAGGGAGTTGCACACCGTTCCGGTGGATCACAAGTTGCGGATGTGGTTGGGCGGCATCGATCACGATTTCATAGCCCGCCTCATGGGGACTGTCCCCATTCCGCGAGGGAACCGTCCCCTTCCTCGAACCAGTCTCAGCGACGTCGCCGAGTAACTCGGTTCGGAGCGTAGCCAGGTGGACGTGTTGCCGACCAGACAATCGGAACGTCTCGGGCGACAGTAGATGTTTGGTGGCGAAGCAGGCGCAAAGAACATGTTTGCACAGCCGATCGAAATCCCAAGCTGGACAGTCACAAAACGAAGAGAGAAACTCGTCCTCGAGAGAAAAGACGACCTCGTACAGGATGGTTCCCTGCACCTGCGCTGTGAGCGTGGCGCCATCCTTACTCCAGACATAGTGCTGAAGCCGATGCTGCCTGTAATAGTCATATCCCCTAAGCACCGACAGTTTAGGAGCCATCGAATACAGATCGTTGACGGCGAGGGCACGAAATGTTGCAAGAAGGGCGGCCGAGGCAGGAGCAGGAGTGAGGGGACGAGCCTTCGCGTCCAAATGGGAACCACCCCCCTCTCTGCGGCGATACACAGACTTCTTGCGCATAGCGCCACACTATAAAGGGAGGGGGAGGACCTCCTCAAGCAACAGTGAAGGATGCCTAGTCCTACAGCTGCTGGTGATCACAGCGTACACCTTGTCCATTGCGGACATCACGCGAGAAACCGCCCAGGAGTCGTATCGGCCTTGAATTTCTCCCTCACAACTTCCAGCACCTTCCCTGCTGCGTCTTTCGCAGAGAGCTTCCTTGTCTCGATCCTCACCTCTGGGTTCAGGGGTGCTTCGTAGGGTTCTTGCAAGCCCGGAACCGTCGACGATTCGCCGCGCTGGCCCCGTTGATAGGTCCCTTTGTAGTCACGCTGCATGGCGAGTTCCAGCGGACATTCCACCGCTACCTCGATGAACTTTGGAATCAGGCTTCGAGCGAAGTCCCTGTAGGCACGCTTGGTGGCCGTGGCATCGAAGATGACGGTTATGCCATGCGCCACCAGCCTCGCACCCATAAATGCTAGAGCCCGGTAAAGGAGGTCCCGCTCTTCTTGCGAATAGGTGGGAGTCGGCGTGAGCACCCGTCTGACCGCGTCGGATTCCAGAACCTCGACCACGCAGCCCAAACCTTCGAGTTGCGGTTTCAGCGCCGCCACAATGGTGCTTTTTCCCGAGGCGGGCAGGCCGGTGAGCCAGACGGCGAAGGCTGGTGAAACGGCGTGAATCGTCATCCGCAGTATGCGTTTACCCTCTCCGGCTCAAATCGCGGGACATCCAGCACATTCTCAATGAAGCAAAAGAGACGGCGCCGGATATCCATCGACAGCTTGGGATACCAGAGCGGACTAGCCACGACGAGGCCACGGAAGGCGAAGAACGGCGCAGCCGTTTCCGTCACTTCCTTGTCGCCGCTGGCTTCCAGGTAGGTATCCCAAAACAATCGGAACAGCACGTCGAAGGAACCTTGCAGCTTGCCCCACCTGATCAGCGAGTTGAGCAGATAGTTGATCGTCATCCCGGTGAGATCGTCGGCCGGCTCGCCCCATTCACCCCGTGACCGATCCAACACCGCAAAATCCGTCCCAGTCCGAAACAGCACATTGTACGGATGAAAATCCCCGTGCACCTGGGAAAGCCGATAGGCCTTGTCATGGAGTCGCCACCGCCACCGGTTGCAGGATTCCTCCACTGCTCGCAGCAGATCCTCGGTGATAAAGCCATAGCGTTTGGGATAGCTGTCGGTTAGTCCCATAATGCATTCCCCGTGGCCGATCAATTCGCGCAACCGACGCTTGTAGAGGTCTGCATCCCGTCGTTTCTTTGCATGAACCTGTGCCAAGTAACGCGCCAACGCCACTGTGCGTTGGCGATCCAGCTTTCGTAGCGCCCCACCCTTCGCCAACCGCTTAAGATCCACATGGTAGCTCACCCCGTCGGTCCATTCATTCAGCACAAAGAACTCGCGGGCTTCCGCGAGTGAAAACAACCTCTGCGTGGCGTCGAATGCACCCACATCCAGAGACTTCACATGGCGAGGAAGGCGCCCATAGGACTCGTAGTCCCATAACATCGCCTGGGCGCGATCGGCCATATGTTCGTGCCCAAACGGGCCTGGCTTCATCGTTTCGAGTACGGCGGACTGAACTTTACCCTCGTTTTTGAACGTCAATTTGACCGGCGTACCATACCCATAACGCTTCTGCTCCCCCTTGGAACTCTCCTTACCGATGACCCCATGGGACAATAGCTGAACGTCCGGACCAAACCGAGCGCGCAGATATCTTTCCAGCGCTTGCTTGCTTATTGTTGGCATGTCGCAAAGCCTCGCAAGTCGTGTTCCAGACTGTTAGTCGTGAGATGTCTCGTCGAAGGTCTTGTCGAGAGCAAGGACTGTCGCATTGAGCGCCGCCGATCAGAATCGCACTGTGGAAATATGCGTCAGATTGGCAGCCGCTTCATGAACAGCACGTGGCCGAGCAGCAGGCCGCCGGGCTCACCTCCGGTTTGGTTGCTCGTACGAACCCGCTGATAAACTTGCCATCGACGACCGGCGCGAGAGCATCGAGATCGATATCTGTGCCCTCAAAGAGATCTCGAGCATCGGCGGCGGTATAGACTCGAGTCGGCTCGATGGAGACTCGTTCAAACCCCGCGCGCTCAAGCTTCGCGATATAATCTCCTTCCTCCAATGCGCCCGCAACACACCCGGCCCACAGCTCGATGCTGCGTTGAATTTCTTCCGGCATCTCCCCTCGGACGCCAATGTCCGATACAGCCAGACGCCCTCCCGGCTTCAACACTCGGAAGGCTTCCGCCAACACCAAATCTTTGTCCGGTGATAGATTGATCACGCAGTTGGAGATGATGAGATCGACAGAATTGTCCGGTAATGGAATGTGTTCGATATCGCCCTTCAAGAATTCCACGTTCGTCACCCCGGCCTTGGCCTGATTGGCACGCGCCAGCTCTAGCATCTCGTCAGTCATGTCCAGGCCGTAGACCTTGCCGGTCGGTCCGACCCGCCGTGCGGAGAGCAGCACATCGATACCGCCGCCCGATCCCAGATCCAACACCGTTTCGCCCGGGGCGATCTGCGCCAACGCTGTCGGATTGCCGCAGCCGAGCGACGCACGCACCGCGTCCTCGGGAAGTGTGGAGGTTTCCTGATCCGCATAGAGACCAGAGGTGATAGGATCGAGCTTGCCCGCCTCCAACACTGTGCCGGTTCCACAACATGACCGCCGTTCCTGCTGTTGCGCTTGAAGAGCTGCTTGCCCGTATCTGGTCCTGATTTCTTCCTTTAGAGTCTGGTCTTCGCTCATGACGCACCTCCTATCAAGAAATATTGATACATGAGACCAAAAAATCAGCAACAACGTCGCGCTAAACTTGCCGCCTTCGCCGCCTTCTTGAGAAAATCCACTAGGTCTTCCAGCTCTTCGATGGCCTGAGTACGCAGCGAATAATACATCCACCGCCCATCACGGCGATCCTCGACCAGGCCGGCATCCTTGAGCACCTTGAGGTGAAAGGACAGACGCGACTGGCCGCTTTTCATCGCATCCGTCAGTTCACAGACACACTGTTCTCCATCTTTTAATCGGTCGAGCAACGCCAAGCGCGTCTCGTCCGATAGGGCGTGAAACAGCGCCACAGCTTTCTTGGTCGAGAGAGCACCAGCAACCATGACCAAGAAATATAACAACGAATATTGATGAGTCAAGAACCGCCGTACAGATTCCAGAGCATCGCATCGCATCGACTTCGCCCGCATCATAGAAGGGGAGTATGTCGTTAGGGCGTCTTCTGGCCTACTTACAAGCCTCCATGAAGTGGCGTGGGTTGAACCGAATGGAGTGATTGAGTCAGACAAAGCCATCCGACCCGAATGGCACTTACTTAAGCTTTGCGGGATGGCCATATTTACGGGCGTCCTCTCTGGCGATCGCGCGTGGTTTGGTGAGTAGCGAGTACGGTTTTGGTCGTCGCTTGATGGCCCTGGGT
>JAOUMR010000029.1 GCA_029881435.1 Nitrospira sp. | reverse complement strand
GCCGCCGGACGGAAACAGATTCTTCAGCTGAGACTGGGCCTGCTTGAGGGCCTCCTCCAACGGGTCAGCCTTTTTGCTCCACGGATCTTTTGGGTCCCATGTCATAAGTCGTTGGCCTCAGATATTAAGAGACATATGTGAACAGCTCTCGGATTTGTACATCGGTAACTCATGTGGACAACCATAGAAGGCTCTGTCTCGACCACCGTCTCCGCGTTAGCCTGGCATCGCTCCACCTGCAACTCCTGTTGTGTTGGATTCGACTCGTCCGGAACATCCATCAACCCAAAGGAGTCTTTGACCACTCCTTCGTTTTCTTTGCGGAGCATCGTAGTATGTGGCGCAGTCGTTGGGGCTCCTTCCATCGGAATTGATCGTGACAGCCCTGTCTCATGACTCCATCTTCCTGGCCTGCTAGGTGACTGCGCGCGCTTCTCGATCAACAATCGCGCGCGCACCAATCGAGCGCACCCGTTTCGCTTGAATAATGCGTTGGGCATGCGCAATCTCTTCCGCGGTACCGTGGGCCAACAAGATAAACTTGCTGGACTTGAGCGCTGTTTCGTAGCCAAGGACATCGTCTTTAGGGATCCCCATGTTATTCAACGCTGTTCCTATCGCCGTGAGGCCCCCGGTCACCACGGTCTCTTCAAGCGCACTGAGGACCCACCCGAGGAGAGGTCCCGCAATCAACACCGGGCCAATCCCCGTGATGGCCGTGCCCCAATACTTCATGCAATAGCCGGTGTGGTAATAACCCACCACATGTTTGTCTGTGTGGTAATCCTTCCCGACGATCGAGAGCTTCTTGACATTGAAGGCCGCATGGTTGAGCTCTTTAATGGCGGATTCGGCCTCGGTGTGGGTACTGCATATGGCAACGACTGCATTGTGCTCGCCCATGGCCGACTCTCCTTTTGGTGTCATGGTTGTCGTTGTCATAGGCTCATCCGGACTCTCCCTGCCCAATGGGACCAGGCCTCTTGTCTGTGGCAGATGCATCCACGACATCATCCCAGTGGATAAGCATAATGGAGCGGTCGGCTGCCGTCTGTTCACAATTGCTCAGTCGAGAACGATGACGAGATGGCGGTGAGGCCAGACCTCTCTGGGCTCGCCTGCGCTGAATGAAGAACGCGGCTAGAGAATAGAGATCCTAATCGTGGAGCACGACATTGAGGAGCGAGCTATGCACGTGCAATAGGCCATTCCTCCGCGATCCGCCTGTGTAATCAATAAACCCCAGCGTGCGGAATCTATTCATAAAGAAACTGACGCGCGACCGGGTGGTGCCGATCATCTCGGCCAACGTTTCCTGACTGATCTTCGCAATCACCGTCTCCGGTTTGCCCTCCTTCCCGAAGTGGGCCAGCAACAACAGCGCCCGCGCCAGCCGCTTCTCGCTGGAATTAAACAGTTGATCCACCAAATCCTCTTGGATGCGGATCGAGTGCGTCAGTAAATAGGACATGAATGCCTCGGCAAACCTGGGCTGCTCCTTGAGCAGGCGGAGCATGACCGCTTTGTCGAGGCAGATAATCTTGGAGTCTTCCAGGGTGGTCGCGGTCGCCGTACGCACCGTCTGGCCCACGAGGCACGATTCGCCGACAAACGCACCACGCTCAAGAATCGCCACGACGGCTTCTTTGCCCTGGGCCGACACCACGGTCACTTTCACCTTGCCCGTCTGCACATAGAACACCACCTCCGTCGCATCCCCCTGTGAGAAGAGAATCTGTTTCTTGGGGGACGAGAGGATCGTTTTTTCCGTGTCAGCCTTACTGAGGAATGTGTCCAGATTGAACGGCGTTTGTATGCGTACCATAGATCGACCTCCTCTACGTGTTGGAGCGACTGCGCCAGCCGTTGATGTGATGGAACACCGTGGTCGCACCGAACGACCTCGGCCATGTGCCAGGGCCCATGCACATGGCTCGTGTCCGCTCTCGACACAGTTACTCCCAACCGCACGCTCTACTCATTCGACCGAGACGTCACACTATCGACCGCGGTTCAGGGAATAGGATCCGCCCGACGACGAGACAGGGGCCTGCAGGCTCTCCACATGCTGTTGCATTTCCCTCAATGCCTGCCCGATCTGTTTGACCGAGCAATGGCGCAGGGCATGGATACTGTCCCCCATCCACAGCCGAAGGCCTGTTCGGGACGGTGAATTCAGCGTCAACACATACGTCCGTGATGTCGTCTTCATAGTGTCCTCCGTGATAATGGTGCCCCCTGCTTCAGACTCGAGCCGAGCCTGACACAACGGGCCCCGTTGTGCTGTCCTCGTCATGTCGTCCGAAATACCGCGAGCAGATCACTCAATGCCATGGTCTTATGCGTCAGCACGGCCCGCTCCGCCATCAGCTCATCCCGCGCACGCGCCTTCTCGGCTCCGTCCCCGCGGCACGCCATGATCAGCGAGCCCACCCGATTGCACTCCTGCTCGACCTTTGCCTTGACCACTGGATTGACCGCCAGCATATCCAGCGCCGTAGTCCTGGTTGCAGCGAGATGCGACTGTAAGTCGGCCTCGGGATAGTTGATCTGCGCGGCTTCGCTCACACAGCGATCTATGCTTTGAGCCAGAAAGAGGTACAATCTGGCCAGCGTGTCCGTGACGTCGATATGACTATGAACGACGGATTGAGCCTTCATGGTTTATGCTCCTTTTCGTTGCAGATGCGATGACGTTTTGATGCAGCTCACATCGCCTGAGATGACTGGTTGCCTGGCTGCGGCAGCGTTTCCACGGGAAGACTCGGCTCCGACGACCCCTGCATCGATGCCTTCAGTTCCTGGATCGCCCTTGCGACATCCTGTTCCGTCGATCCAAACCGGTCTCCCATCACCTTGATCGCCTGAGCGATCGCTTTCTTCATCTTCGAAATGTGTTCTTCGGGTGTCATCAACCACCTCTTGCGTGTGAATCACCGTGGTGCATCTGATCAGTCAGGGCGCCGGGATGATGCGCCGCGTCATCCCGTGGATGACCAGCAGCACGATCCCACTTACGAGCAGGACCCAGGAACTCTGAGTCGCGACCGTGGCTACTCCAGCCCAATGCAAGCCCCCGGCAACCACTCCAAAGAATAGAAACATCGCTGCATAGTCCATCATCGTGAATTCCTCTCCAGAGTTGCGGTCGTTTGAGGAAGCCTCCCCCTGCACATCCTGGCATCGATCCTCTCCCCATGGAACTAGGCGTTTTCCTAGCATGCGCGGCCAAGAATCACGAATCGTGTCAAACGATCGTGGTCTGAAGACAGTCTCTGGCGTCGAAGCGGCGGAGGCTGAAGAATCGGTCGCGCCAGTGAAGGAACCGAACAGCGCGAGCAACCTAGGACAGTCGGCGTTGCTGGAACGTCAGAGACTCCATCGATGCATCGATCATGCTACTCATCGCCCACATCAGGAACATCTCCCTACATACAGTGATGCTACTCGCTTTAACTATTACTAGTCAAGTATTATCTTGCCATACACTTCTCGCAGATCTATTATTAACCATTATTAGTTAACTCGCTTGACCGCCATTGATTAACTTCTTCCCAGCATCGCATAAGGAGGAGATGGTTTATGGACATTGCGCTCATCATCAGGAATCGACTGAAGGAGTTGGGACTGGGACAGCGAGATCTCGCCCGTGCAGCCCACGTGACTGAATCATATATCTCCCAGTTGCTTACGCAGAAGAAACTCCCTCCGGCGCCGAACCGGACCGACATGTACGAGAAGATCGGACGAGTACTGAAGTTGCCGCATGGACAATTAGCCAAATTGGCCGAACAGCAGCGCCGGGAACAGCTGAGGAAGCGGTTGGAAGACCCTCCGAGCCCCTTGCTGCACGATGTGCGGGAATTGATCCTCCGGAAGTGTCACCCCGGAAAAACCCGGCAGATCCGCACAATTTTCGAGAAACAACCCTTCGGCGAACTCGAGCGGTTCGTCACGCAGAAGCTGCTGGGTGTCGTCAAAAGTGTGGCTCGGCAGGAACTCGACAATCCTACATGGGTGCGGAAGGTGGCGCGACTAAGCAAGACAAGCTATCCCCAGATGCGTGTCACCGTGCTGGAGTTCTTAGATACGACGGTCTTCGATCTCTCCAGCGAGAACTGCATCGCGTTCCTCAATCCCTTGATCGAATCCTGGGATATCGACCTTGTCACCTTTTGTATTGAGATTGTCCTAAACCGCCGAGTGGCGCCAGGACACCACAAAACGTACGAGTTCATGGAGAAAGGACCGGATAAGACTTCAGAGGAAGAACCTGGGCTGAAGGAATTTCTACAAGATCCCTTGCTGAGCGGAGATACGACCGAGGAGGAACTCACCTTTCTGCGCACACTGACGTTTAAAAACAAACGGCCAACCCTGCTCTACTATTACCGTGAGCTTCAAAGCCTTAGAGACCCGTTGCATTTTCAGACCCCTAACAGGAAACCTTCAGGAAAGTAACGACGCATGGACACCTCGTTATTTTGCCAACGTATGGGTCAAAAGCAGAACGGTCACCCACACAATCACATACGTAAGCAAGATGAGTTCCATTGACATCGCGCGCCGAAAATCACGCCACCTATTCATAACTTCCTCCCGGTGTTTAGCGGTCCTACGCGCTGAAGAAGCTGCCGCGTCCGCACGTGGTCTTAGCTGTCGGATTCTTCATCACTACACCCGAACCCTGCGTGTGGTCCACGTCATCGACTTCCGTACCGACCAGCAACGGGGCGCGCTGTGAATCCATGACGACTTTGACGGCATCCTGTTGAACGACCATGTCATCCTCCTGCATCGAGGACTTCAGCGACATCTCGAACTGATCGCCATGAGAAGTTCACTGGGCGCTCCCTTTCTTCGACTTCGCTGCAGGTGACCCTGGGACACGTGCACCATTCCGGATTGGTTGATTGTGGCTCGCTCGATTGGCCTCGATCCCTGGGTCCGTCGTCGCTCCACAGAGCAAGCAACGCCATCCAGATACCGGAGGCTGCCCCATATCTTGCATTTGGATTGCAACCAGGAGGCCTTGGCAACGTACACAGCGCATAACTCCTCCTCTCAGCTTCCCTACAACACTCTTCTCAAAGTTCCATTCCAGATAAGGGACGCATATATGGAATCGGTGGAACCTCGATAGAAGCCATGCCACCACGCCTCGGCAATGAACGCCCACCACCTGATCATGCCAGGCCTCCTTTCCTGGAGACTAGCAAGCTTTGGACGGATGGTTCGATGAAGCGATATTGAAGACCGCCAGATTCGGATGCTGGAACTCTAGGCGTTTTTCGCGTTTCTGAAACGTGCGATCCCCAATCCCAAGTAACTGCTGCTTATCGAGAAACAAATCCCGCTTGTCATACACCGCCCACTCATATTCCTTCGTCATCGCAAGGGCATCGACCGGACAGGCTTGGACGCACAGTCCACAAAACAGACACCGCGTCATGTCCATCGTATACTCTCGCGCGTATCGTTTCGTCGGCTCCTCAGGCACTTCGGCACTCACCACGGCAATGACGCGAGAGGGACAGGCGGCCTCACAGAGATCGCATCCGACACACTTCTCGGTTCCATCGTCATAGCGCAGCAAGGCCAACATGCCGCGATAGTTATCCGGCAACACCCGCTTCTCGTGCGGATACTGCAACGTGATCGGTTTGTAGTGGATGAGATGGCTCATGGTCGACTTCATTCCCATCGCGAGTTCATAGAAGGTGATCAGCTTGAGCCAAGCTGTAAATCCGCGATACTGTTTTGCAAATCTCTCATTCAACTTCATGCGCATTCGCTCTTCAATCCGACCGATCAGCTGTCCCGCGATCTTTCGCAGGCAGGACTCGGCTGCGCACATTGTGTTGTCGCGAAACAGCTGCGTCCTCCCTGCCATGAATGAACACCGTTCCGTGCGATATCCTCGTGCCGGACCTTGTCGGTTAGACGGAACGATCAGTGTCGTACATCTTTCTCCTCTTCGGGAATCGAGGCCCAAATCGTAATGCTCCACAACAACACCATAATGCCAAGCAGACTGTAAATCTGATACATCGTGATCACCTCGCTTTCAATCATACGTCCGGTTGCTCATTCACCTCTGGCCCTCATCGTCTCACCAATTGGTGAGACGGGTCCCTGCTGCAGATCCTGAAGGCCTGTCACGCTACACGTCAAAACTTCGGTGCCGACTGGATCGCTTTCCGAGTGTCCTCTTCACCTTTACAGCTTTGTTCCGCCAGCATACGTTGCCCGGCACTGGCGACCCTGGGAATTCTGGCCATACAGGTTTTGAGCGTATCCTCCGCGGCACCTGATGCCATGACACCACGCTCTCCTATTGGAGCGGACTCCAAGGCGCCTTCTACGTACGGATCTGCCGCGTGAACAGGTTGCGTTGACCCCAGCGACAGGACTGAGAGCCCTATAAGCACTGAACCTACAGCTGCACACTTTGTCATCGTCGTTTTCATCGTGAATACCTCCTCACAACTGGTTATATGGCCTATTCTTCATGCACCCCGTGGTGGACTCACACGATGGAGCTCTTGCGCATCGTTGCATCACATGGCGACTGTGCAGACGCAAAAGACACGAACGCCGTGGACTTGTCCATCCGCATACGGCACCGATTGAGTCGCTGAAACTCGCTATTCGAAGAAGCGGAGGAGACTGGGGAATCAGACGCGCCTGAGAGGGAAGGAATACGCGAGAGATAGGACAGTCGACGTTGCGTTGAACGTCACATGATCACCCTACAAGCCACTCCTGCTGCTGTCAATGCATCAACGAGGAGCGTCTCATGTAACACAGTGATTCCATAGGGCTATATTTATTTTCTCGGATATACATATATTTTCCTAAATGAGGGAATCCCTCTGGGACTTATGTGTCTCGTCCAGCACGTAGAGTAGCCGACTAGCTGGCGTCGCTCGGATAGGTTCCTTCCTGGCCTGAAGAAATTCTCTCCACAAGAGAACGATTTCACAAGCACTGATCCTGGGTCTTTCGCCCATATGACAGAGGCAATCTTAACATTCACCCGCTGGGAGGTTTATGAGATAATCCTGCCATGATCTTGAAACGTTGGCTCGTCGGCGACCCCCTGAAGACTGCCCAAGCTGCGGACCAGCGGTTGTCCAAAACACTCGCTCTCGCTATTTTTTCCTCAAACAACATTTCGTCCGTTGCCTATGCAACGGAAGAAATCTTGCTGGTCCTTGTCTTGGCCGGGACAGCTGCCATCGCCTGGTCGATCCCGGTCAGCCTGGCGATCCTTTTTCTTGTTCTGGTTCTCACCATCTCCTACCGCCAGATCATCTACGAATATCCCGAGGGCGGCGGAGCCTATACCGTTGCTAAGGTAAACCTCGGCGAACTCCCGTCACTCGCTGCCGCTGGCGCGTTAATGATCAGCTATGTCGTCACCGTAGCCGTGAGCATTGCGGCCGGCATTGCGGCGCTGACGTCCGCAGTTCCAAGCTTATTCGTGCACCGCGAAGCGTTGGGACTTGTGACCATCCTGTTCATCGTCATCATGAACTTGCGCGGCGTCCGGGAGTCTGGCAATTTCTTTTCCATCCCCACCTACTTCGCCATCGGCGTGTTGGGGCTTCTGGTCGTGGTGGGCGTCGTCCGATCTCTGTACGATTCCAAACCGGTTCCTCTCGCAATCAACCCCGTAGACTCCGGTGGAGGGCTGGAATCTCTCACACTCTTTCTGATCCTTCGTGCCTTTGCTGTGGGTTGCTCAGCCGTCACCGGCATGGAAGTGATCTCCAACGGTGTGAAGGCGTTCCGTGCTCCTGAATCGAAGAATGCTGCGACGACAATGATCTGGATGTCCATCATCCTGGGGTCGCTGTTCATGGGAGTCAGCTGGTTGGCCTACCACTATGGCATCCTACCCAAAGCGGACGAAACGGTCGTCTCTCAACTGGCGCGAATAACCTTCGGCACCGGCGCTGCCTATTACGCTGTTCAGATCGGCACCATGATACTGTTGATCCTGGCAGCAAACAGCGCATTTGCCGGCTTCCCGCACTTGGCTTCAATTCTTGCACGAGATGGATTCATGCCCCACCAGATGGCCACATTCGGAGACCGCCTGGTCTTCTCTAATGGAATTGTCATTCTCGGATTCTTCGCCTGTCTCCTCCTTGTACTGTTCGAAGGTGATACGCACGCACTGATCCCGCTGTATGCGATCGGCGTATTCGTGTCCTTCACGATTTCCCAATCTGGAATGGTCCGTAGCTGGCTGAAACGGAAAGGAGACCATTGGCGGAAAAAGCTCTTGGTCAATGGCGTGGGAGCCGTCACGACCGGAGTCGCTACCATGATCATCGCCACCACCAAATTCTGGGATGGGTCCTGGATCGTAGTGCTTTTGGTCACCCTTTTGATAATGATGTTTCGCGGTATTCGGTCCCATTACAAAGCGGTGAAGGAGCAGATCACGCTCACTCGAGATTCCCGTCCACCTCGTCCCAGACACAACCTGATCCTGATCCCGATCAGTGGGGTGAACCGGTCGGTGGTCCGAGCCGTAGACTATGCTCGAAGCCGAGGGGGGGACATCAAAGCCCTGTTGGTTGATGTCAACAAGGAAGAAACCGCGCTTACTGAAATTCAGTGGGCACAATGGGGGTGTGGGGTGCCCTTGATCGTCCTTCCCTCACCGTATCGCTCTGTCCTGGGATCGATCATGGACTTCATCGAAGAACAACGGCAGAAAGACCCGGACTGTTGGATTACCGTGGTCCTCCCCGAGATTCTCCCGGCCCGCTGGTGGCAGAACATTCTGCACAACCAACGAGCGCTCATGCTGAAGGCATCCTTACTCTTTGAGGATCGCGTGGTCCTTACGGATGTTCCTTTCCACCTAACGAAATAATCATGGCTGGTGCCGTCTGACTCGTGAAACACAAAGCGCGAATTAGAACCATCTGTCGATATCTGTATATTACCTTCCTGGTAATGACTCCTTCCGTCGAAGCCTTTTTTACACTCATGGAGCCAGCAGAAGGGGCCAGGTTGCTCCGCCCTGGATCGTTTGCCCTGAGGTTTGTGCGATAATCATCTCATGATCCTGAAACGCTGGCTTGTCGGCGACCCTCTCAAGACTGCCCAAGCAGGGCACGAACGGCTTTCAAAAACGCTCGCCCTGGCCATCTTCTCCTCGAACGCCATTTCGTCTGTCGCCTATGCTACCGAAGAAATCTTGCTCGTGCTCGTGCTCGCCGGAGCTGCTGCGGTGTCCTGGTCGATCCCTATCAGTCTGGCGATTCTCTTCCTCGTTCTCGTCCTGACCATCTCCTATCGTCAGATCATTTATGAATATCCAGGGGGAGGCGGTGCATACATCGTCGCACGATCCAATCTTGGCGATACACCGGCCCTGGTAGCAGCGGCAGCGCTGATGATCGACTACGTCTTAACTGTGGCCGTCAGCGTTGCAGCGGGAATCGCAGCCCTCACCTCAGCCATCCCAAGTCTATTCGTTCACCGCGAAGCTTTGGGCCTTGTCGCCATTCTTTTCATAATCGTGATGAATCTCCGCGGAGTTCGCGAGTCAGGAAAATTTTTCGCCATCCCGACCTATTTTGCCATTGGAGCATTGGGCCTACTGGTCGTAGTGGGAACGATTCGGTCTTTATCCAACACGGGAGCTTCTCCCACTCTGACCAGCACTGTCGAGACAGAAACCCTGACCTTGTTTCTCGTGCTCCGCGCCTTTGCCGCAGGCTGTTCTGCCGTCACCGGGATGGAAGTCATTTCAAACGGGGTCAAAGCTTTCCGCGCACCCGAATCCACCAATGCCGCCACCACCATGATCTGGATGTCTACCATCCTGGCATCTCTATTCATGGGCATCAGCTGGATGGCCCATCACTACGGTATCCTGGCCAAGGTCGATGAAACGGTGGTCTCGCAACTGGCTCGCCTCACCTTCGGCACCGGCGCTGTCTATTACGCCGTGCAGATCGGCACCATGGCACTGTTGGTCCTAGCAGCGAATAGCGCCTTCGCAGGCTTCCCGCACCTGGCATCGATCCTGGCGCGGGATGGCTTCATGCCCCACCAGATGGCGACGTTCGGGGACCGCCTGGTTTTTTCGAACGGCATCATCATTCTTGGATTCTTTGCCTGCCTCCTACTTGTCCTGTTCCAAGGGAATACGCACGGATTGATTCCCTTGTATGCCATCGGCGTGTTTATGTCGTTTACTCTCTCTCAGGCCGGCATGGTGAAACAATGGCTCGTCAAGAAGGGACCGCATTGGCAAACTAAACTGATCGTCAACGGGGTTGGCGCCGTAACCACCGGGATCGCGACGATTATCATCGCCAGCACCAAGTTCATGCAGGGTGCCTGGATCGTTTTCCTCCTGATCACGATCCTTCTCCTCATGTTTCAAGGGATTCGCTCCCACTACAAAGCCGTCACCGAACAAATCGCGCTGGATCGTCGAGGAGAACGGCCGCCCTTGCCAAGGCGCAATATCGTGATCATCCCGATCAGCGGTTTGAATCGTGCCGTGGTCCGTGCGTTGGACTACGCAAGAAGCCGCCCCGGCGAAATCCGAGCTGTGTTCGTCGATGTCGATCCCGAAGAGAGCGCCAAGGTCAAAATCCAATGGGCCCAATGGGGAGGTGGCGTGAATTTGATTGCTCTCTCCTCTCCCTACCGCTCCGTTCTGGGGTCGTTACTGGATTACGTTGAGGAAATACTCGAGAAAGACCAGAATACCTGGGTGACTGTCGTAATCCCGGAAATTCTTCCTGCGAAGTGGTGGCAGGGTGTTCTGCACAACCAACGAGCCTTCCTGCTCAAAGCAGCCTTACTCTTCAAAGACCGAGTCATTCTTACCGACGTTCCGTACCATCTGACACGATGAGCGTGAAACCTGATCCGTCAATCGGCACACGTCATCTGCAATTTTCGAATTGGCACCTTCCCAATACACTGAATTGCCTTTAGATCCCCACGGAATGAAGCTCCCCGCAGCAAGCTGAGGGGCATCATAGAACTCAGTTCCTAAGACTTCTCGGAAACAGAGAAGAACCCAGTAGCAAGCGACGGGGAATAGCCGAGTTTAAGGAATCGAGTATCATGACTGCCGTAACGGTATCCCTGTCAGATAAAGAAATGCGCCGACTGGAAGAGCTGAGTAAGCGCGAGGGGGGTTGACTGTTGAACCGATGGTCCGGCTCGACATCAAGGACGTCATCAGCCAACAGGATGACTCCTTTCGAGCCGTAGCGAGGCGTGTCATGGAGAAGAACGCCGAGCTTTATCGTCGCCTCTCGTGATTTGGAGCAGCAGTCTACCCAGCTAGCCGTTTAAGCATCGGTCCATACTGCTTGCGCAATTCCTGCGCAACAGATTTGATCCGCACCCGTCCGACACCAACCTTGGCCTTTATTTTCGCCGACTTCTTTTTCATAGAGCCACCATCACACTCGCCCATTATACCTTTTCCAGTCGAACTGATCCGTAGGTTTGACTGGCTTGCTGGAGCTCTCTTTCTTTGATGGACTTCCGGTCGAAGGTGAGAACCGTATCCCTCACGCCTAACCCGCTCGCGTGGTTATTCGATTCATCATCGATCAGTAGAATTCACCATTCTCGGGTGGCGATTGTTCTCGCGGTCGAAATTCGGAGTGATACGGTGACGGGTTTGTATTTCTAGGCCCCCTGCTTCCCCTTACCTTTCACAACCAGAGCGACTACCTGGAACAACTTTTCGACTCGGGCCTTATATTGATTCATGAACTGAGCCGTCCACATCTTGTTATATTCGATCGCCGCACTTTTCTTCATGCCTGCATCCTTTTCGCCAAGCGGAGAAGAGTAGTGCGCAATGAGGCGATCAAGCTCGTCTTCACGGAAATTGTTCGAATATGCATGCTTTAAATGGTCATGGAGGGTCTCAACCTGCCCGATCGCTTTCCTGATGTCCTTCAAGAACACGTCGAGAAGCCGTTCGACTTCCTTCCTTTTCTCACCAACCAGATCGGGGTAGGTCTTCGCTATGGATGTTCTTATTTGCTGCTCGTACTCACTGACATATTTCCGAGTGAGTGAGTCATATTCCGACTCGAGTTCTGAGACTCGGATGAGCGTAAGCAGTTTTTCTACCTTGATTGCCTTTGGGCTTTCAATCGTTGCCGCTTCCGTGGCAATCACACTAGAAACCAGCGTGACACAGCATATCCACCCTCGCAGAGCAGCCCGTACAATTCTGACATGATGCATCCCTTCCAATCTGTGCATAGTCTCACCTCTTGCGATCGAGTCTACTCCGATTGGACTGATCGTCAAGAAATAGACAGCTTCTACTGTCAGATTTTACTCAACCGAACTGGCCCATAGGTCTGCCGCGCTTGTCGGAGTTCCTTGATGTGCTTTCGCAGAGCCGAACCGAATCGAGAGCGCTCCACCTCATCTCTGAATCGCTTGCTCTCATGTTCAACCTGGTCAATCGCCTCAGCCAGCTGCTCGACCAGGCGTCTCCCAGATCCGGTAAGCCATCCGAGATGATGATCGGCGTAATGCAGGTCTTGAAGTGAGTGGCGGACAGATTCAATCTCTTCCAAGCAGCGAAAATGTGCCCGTTGCAGGTCTCGCTGGGTGAGTCCCGCTTTTTCCCAGCGTACTGCTCCACGGAGCCCGGATCCCCACAACGAAAGCCGTTCGAACAAGAGAGCTCCCATGGTAAACGTGAACGTCGCGTGAAGAATGCCACGCAACGGGCGGAGGCTCCGTCGCCACGGTGAGTAGAAAATCTGCTGGTTATGGTCGCCACGATACATGACATATTTCCGCAGCAGGAGATTCAAGTGATGATGGCTGTTTTCATGGATCAGATCATCAATCAGATCAAGATTGCCACGATCGAAACAGTTGATGAACGACAGCCCCGGCCGATGCCGATAGCTGAAGCTGACCACACCCTTCGCCTGCAGCGGGACTATGCGAGAAGTGAGCAGTGCCACCACCTCATGGCCTTCTGGCCACGCGAGCTGGATGGTCTGCCATGCACGAGCAATACGGTCAACAGATCGTTGGTCGGTTGACTGTACTGTCCTGGGCTGACGATCCTTTCCATAAACAAGTGTCGGGCCAACCGTAACCGTTTCATGGTCACGGTAGATCGCGAACACGGGCGGATGGTACGCCCATTCCCATTGCCCTTTTTCACCACATCTTGACCAGATCGAGGACACGACCTTGCCAGTCTTCATGGTCACGCCGGTAGGCTCCACTCGGAATTCGACAAGTCCCGACGACCGGCGCAGTGCACGCCCGACATCGCTCGGCGCTTTGCACCACCCACCAGTGATATCAACGGAGAGCATCCCTGCGAGTTCTGCCTTTTCAAAATTCTCCTTCAAGTTCCCACATACCTCCCACCGCATCATCTTTCGCTGCCGACACCATGTGACCGGTACGGCCGGATCGAACCAGAGAGACTCCTGAATCAATTCCTGCGCCAACCGACAACACAGAGCAAACAACCGCTTCTCTAGCCCACCGGCGTGAGGCTTCCCAGTCGGGAACAGATCATCAAAGTACCCGTGTTCAAAAAACTTCTCCTGACATTCATCAAACAACTGCGCCGCGAAATCGGCCCGATCCCGGTCCAATCTCAACTGTGTGAGCACATCTAAGAAATAGACAAGGTCATTGAGCGCCTCAATCCATCCAATCATTTTCCAGTTGGAGTAGGCTTCTATCGCAAAACTTGAACGGAGACTGTCAAAGAGGTCAATTGGAAGCCTGCATTCTCGAGCGAGATCAGCATGATCGGCAGACAGTTCTCGACAAAGATCGGCGAGCAAACGCCGCATCGATTGGCGAAACTCATCTCTCAATCGCACGAGTGGCTGAAGATCGAGCAGGCGCATGAAGAACAACGAAACGCAAATAGCTGCTAGGACTCTAGCTTAACGCAAAAGGATGGCGCAAGATCGAGCCCCAGACGCACCCAATCCTTCCGTGAGGCTTACAACTGTATCGTACACTCCACGCGGCTTGAGACGGTCGTGATCACACAACAATCGTAATGTTCATCTGAACTCGTCGAATTCCCCGATGGTGGATGATCACCGGATCGACACTATTACCGCACGCAACACAACGCAATACCCGCATCCACGTCGATACGTAGCTCTCTTGGTTGATGTCACGGCATTCACTTCACTCTCTTGCGTGTTGTTTTGCCACATCGTACAGTGACGCCTGAAACAATCGCCCCGCCCCCGACAAACTTGTAACCTGCGCGGTGGCATGGGACATGATTGAAGCAGGTAAAAACCTCCTGACAGGCATTGGAATTCATTCATCATGCTGAATGCTTCGGATCTTGAACAGGTGCTGAAGGAGATTTCACCTGTTTTACGTGGCGCATGGATTCAAAAAATTCATCAGCCGACAGCTCGCACTCTCGTATTTGACGTTCGCGTCCCTCGGCACACGCACCGATTGTTGATCTCATGCGAACCAGATTCTGCTCGTCTTCATTTCACCACCCATTCTCACGTCAACCCTCCAACGCCTCCGCCATTCTGTCAATTTCTCCGAGCCCATTTCCAAGGAGCGAGGATCGACGACATTCATCAGATCTCATGCGACCGTATTGCTGAACTTCAACTCACCGCGAAGGAAGGAGCGCGGACGATCGTGTGTGAATTGACCGGCAAGAAAGCCAATCTGGTGATCCTCGATGCTGAGCGTCGAGTACTTAGGGACCTGCTCCACCAACAGCCCCTTGTCAGGCAACCCTATGTAGTACCAGCAAAACGCGATAGCAGCCCAGCAACACGACCCACTCGGTTCACCGGATATGCCGACTCTGCATATCCGATTTCTGCAGAAATCGATGCCCACTACCAAGTACAAGATGCGACACGGGGAATCGCTCAGGCGAGAGAATTGCGGATGCGACTTCTCAAGAAGGCACTCAAGAAAGAACTGCGTTTGATCGAGGCCTGGAAAGGAGACCTGTCAAAGGCTTCGGCCTATCATGACCATGCTCGGTATGGAGAGCTGATCAAAGCTAACCTCCATGCGATCTCGAAAGGAACTGATCAGATTACCGTCACGGATTACTTCGACGACAGATTGCCCGACATCAGCATTCCACTCGATCCCACAAAATCGGCCCAGGGCAATATGGATGATTACTTTCGGAAACATCGAAAATATCTCGCTGCCGAACATGAACTCAAACCGCGCATCGAGCGAGCGGAGCAGCATGTGAATCAGCTCCGCGACGAACTGAAGGACGTGGAGCAAGAAACCTGGTCTCCCTCCACCAGCCTGATAGCTCCGCTTACTCACAACCGAAGTGTTCGTGGAACAACCGAGCAACGACGACCCACCACTGATCAGCGGGGCCCCTTTCGACGGTTTACCTCCACAGACGGGTTGCCGATCTTCATCGGACGTAATGCCCGCGAAAACGATGAACTGACGTTCGGCTTAGCGAAGAGCGAGGATCTCTGGTTGCACGCCCGTGGAGCACCTGGCTCTCACGTTGTCGTGAGGCTCACCAAAGGAAGCAATCCCCCACCCGAAACCCTTCGCGATGCTGCGACCTTGGCGCTCCTGTATAGTGATTTGAAGAAGAGTGGGAAAGGCGAGGTCATCTACACACGGCGTAAATGGGTCAAGAAAGCGAAGGGGCAAGCACCAGGATCCGTGATCGTCACGCAAGAAAAGTCATTACACGTGACTCTCGATAAAACCAGGCTGGAAGCCCTCAAAAGTCGAAGAAACCAGGAGTAGTTGCTCAATCCTCGCCAATTTCCCTCTCTCCTGTTCCCATGCTATTGCCCCAGCGTATGCGTCCTGTTGTTCTGCAGCCTCCCCTGAAAAAGGTCATCCCTACACCCCTTTCCTTTAGAGGTTTGCCTGCACTCATTCAGGAACTGGGTAATGCATTACGCAAGGCCTTCGGTGCACATGTCCATGCTACCACCCACAGACTTTCAGGCCTTACGGTTCGGCCATCGTGCAGCCAGTATCTTCTCCTCAACCAGAAACACACTCAGGATCGGTCTCTATTTTTTCATCGGTATGATCAGGTACGATTGCCTCCGCAACTCCGGATTGTCAGTTTTCCACGTCATTATCGCGAGTCGGAGACCATACGGTGAACTACGTCGCGCTCAAAATGCTGTTCGGTGATCGCGCCAAATATCTCATGCTGCTCTGCGGCTTAACCTTTGCCGTGATGCTGATCGTTCAACAGGGTTCTATTTTCTGGGGCCTTATGATGTGGTCCCAAGCCAGCATCACCAATCTCAATGTACCGATCTGGGTGACAGATCCAGGCATCACACAAGTCGACGAGGTCAAGCCGATCGCTGATACGGCGGTCGATCGCGTCAGAAGTGTCGACGGAGTGGAGTGGGCGGTCCCGCTCTACAAAGGTCTCCTCAGGGCTCGACTCGCCAACGGGGAATACCATCAGATCACGCTCACCGGACTCGAATCAGCCACACTCATCGGACGTCCTGCTGAAGTACTCGAAGGCCGCTTCGAAGACATTTTACAGCCTGACTCGGTCGTGCTAGATCAGTGGGCCGTGGAGCGTATGGGAGGCCCCACCGTCGTCAAGGTCGGGACCGTCTTTGAATTGAACGACAAACTCGCCCGCGTCGTCGCGATTGCAAAAACACAGAAGAGCTTCACGAATATTCCTGTGGTCTATACCACATACGAACGTGCTATCCGCTATGTTCCGCACGAACGCCGAACCTTGTCATACGTACTGGCCAAGGCCAAAGACGGACTCTCGGTTGAAGACGTGATCCAGCGGATACAGACTCAAACAGGTCTGGGGGCATTCACGGCCGAGGAGTTCGGCTGGAAGACCATGCTCTGGGTTCTGAAGAACACTGGTATCGGCATCAATTTTGGAACCACGATCCTACTTGGATTCATCGTCGGGATGGCCATTGCGGGGCAAACGTTTTATCTCTTCACGGTCGAAAATCTCCGCCAGTTCGGTGCGCTCAAAGCCATGGGCGCTTCGACACTGACGCTGGCTCGGATGATTCTCTTGCAAGCCTTTACCGTTGGACTCACCGGGTACGGGGTCGGGATAGGGCTCGCCACAGTGTTTGGATCTCTGACGGCTAGTGGTGGCAGCTTGCCCTTTGTCGAGACGTGGCAGTTGCTGCTCCTGGTCCTCGTTGCGCTCCTCACCATTTGCATCGTTTCAGCCACAGTGAGTATCGTGAAACTCGCCCGACTCGAACCGGCGATTGTCTTCCGATGAGCACGATGAACAACGACTCGCAACCAGCAGCGGTGCGTGCACACAGCGTAGTCAAGTCATTCGGTACTGGAGACACTAAAGTGACGGTGCTGAAAGGTATCGATTTGGATGTCTATCTCGGGGAGTTGTTGTTGCTCGTCGGTGAATCCGGAGGTGGGAAGACCACGCTCCTCTCTGCCATTGCTGGGATTCTCGACATCGATGAGGGCCAAATCGATGTGCTTGGAATTCCACTCAGCACATTGCCGCCAGGTAAGCGAACCACGTTTCGAGGGCAAACAATGGGGTTTATCTATCAACAATTCAATCTTTTACCTGCGCTCACCGCTGCTGAAAACGTGGCCGTGCCGCTCTTGATCCAAAAGATTCGCCGCCCGGCGGCCTTGCGTCGAGCACGCATGATGCTGGATCGGGTCGGTCTCGGTGACCGAACGGAGTTCGTCCCCAAGAACCTTTCAGGCGGCCAGCAGCAGCGAGTCGCCATCGCCAGAGCCTTAGTCAATGAGCCGCGATTACTCGTGTGCGACGAACCAACCGCCGCCTTAGACGGGGCAAACGGGCAAAAGATCATGGAGCTGCTGCGTGAAGTCGGTCGATCACCGGATCGTTGTGTCATGGTGGTTACACATGACAGCCGCATCTTTCACTTTGGTGACCGCATAGCCAACCTTACTGATGGACGTATCGTCAACATTGAACGCATTCAGCAGGAAGGAACGGTATGATCGTCCTGAAACGATTGAGTGTCTGGCTGGCGCTAGCAGGTGTGGGATTCGCAGCATGGGTGCTAATAGGTGCGAACCAGAAGGACCCCATGCCCCAGCCGATCTCAGAACCGCCTCGTTCTCCATACCAGCAAACCGTTGCGGCCTCCGGCATCATCGAAGCCGTGAACGAAAACGTCCGCATCGCGCCCCCCGTCGCCGGTTTGATTATCAAGATGTTTGTCACAGTCGGTGATCAGGTCGATGAGCAGGCGCCACTCTTCCAGCTCGATGATCGAGACCTGCGAGCCCAACTCTTGACTCGGGGAGCCGCTATTCCTCCGATACGTGCTCAAATCGACGAGCAGCAGTACCGGATTGGTGATCTTGACACACAATTCCGCCGCCTCAAATCGGTTCACGATGAACGAGCCGTGAGCGAAGATGACGTGAAGCGGACATGGTATGCCCTAGAAATGGCGAAGCGCAGTTCACAACGTCTCGACGCGAACCTCAAGCAGGCCGTCGCACAGCGCGACGAGGTGTCGCTTCTGTTGGAGCGTCTGACGGTACGTGCGCCGAGGCGCGGAACCATACTCCAGGTCAATGTGCGGGCCGGAGAATATGCCACGCTGAACCCCGCTGAGCCACTGATCCTCTTGGGTGAAACTGAGCAGCTACAAGTTCGTGCCGATGTCGATGAGGTCAACGCTCCTCTTGTCACACCTGATGCACGGGGAGTCGCCTCGATCAGGTCAATGGGAGGACAGAAAATCCCGCTCCGCTTCGTCCGCATCGAGCCTTTTGTCGTGCCTAAGAAGTCGTTGACGGGTGACAATACCGAGCGCGTTGATACACGGGTGCTTCAAATCATCTATCGTTTTGACCGCCCGTCCTTTCCAGTCTATGCCGGGCAGCAGGTCGATGTGTTCATTGACCGACAAGCCGCAAGCCTGTCCAATCGAGAACAACCCTCCACATTGCGTACGGGAGAAGATCGATCGTGAGCCGTACAGGAGCTTCCATGGGAATCATCTTGGCAGGGGTGATCCTCTGCTCCTGTGTGCAGGGGAAAGAGTACCAACGGCCCCCGGTCGACACACCGGATGGCTGGGCCAAGCTTTCTTCTGTTCCTACCGCAGTTTCGTCGGATCATGGACCAGAAGCGGCCTGGTGGAAGACGTTTCAGAATGAGGAACTCACGGATCTCATCGAACAAGCGCTGCAACACAATCACACCGTGAAAGAAGCGCTCGCTCGAATACTTGAGGGCCGCGCCTCCGTTATGTCGGCTACCGCCGGGCTTTTCCCCCAGCTGAATTTATCCAGCAGCTACACGAACATCGCCGTATCGAAAAATACCTTGGCCGGTTTAGGACTGGCAACGGGACAGAAACCAGGGCCTCAAGTGTTTGCGACGCCTGGAACCACCTTTGACCTGTGGAATGGTGCGATGGACCTTCGCTGGGAAGTCGATTTCTGGGGTCGTATCAGACGGGGCCGTGAAGCTGCGCAGGCTGAAACGAGGGCCATCGAACAGGACGCTCGAGCAGTTGCGCTCTCGTTGATCAGCGATGTGGGGCAGTCTTATTTTCGCCTTCGAGAACTGGATGAGCAACTCGACATCGCCGCGCGCACCTTGGCTGTCCGTCAGGAATCACTAGAGATTGTCCAGAAACGGTCTTCGGTCGGCTTAGCGTCGGAGCTGGATGTCACACGCGCTGACGTCTTAGTCGCTGAATCGGCTGGGGTTCTGCCGGATCTCACGCGACTGCGTGCCATCGAATTACATCACCTTGAAGTGTTAACTGGGATAGGACCTGGATCACTGAATCTAGCCAGCCAACCCCTTCGGAGCGTGATCGTGCAACCGGATATCCCGATAGGGCTTCCTTCTGAGCTTCTCGAACGGCGCCCGGATATACTCGAAGCTGAAGCTACGCTCATGTCCTCCCACGCCCGTATCGGCCAAGCGCGCGCATATTTCTTCCCCACACTCACGATTACGGGGCAAGGCGGACTGCAGAGTGCGGACTTCGCCAATTGGTTTACGGGGAACAGCTTGAACTATAGCATCGGCCCATCTGTCACCCTGCCTATCTTTCAGGGAGGAACGAACCTTGCCCGCCTTGACCAGGCAGAATCTCACTATCAGCAGATGCTGGAGCACTACCGGCAGACCATTTTACTCGCCTTCCGAGAAGTCGCCGACCTCCTGACTTCTCTGAACGCGCGAGGCGAACAGCTCACCCATCAACGCGCACAACTCAGTGCGGCACAGGAGGCCGTACGATTGGCGCAGATCCGCTATCGCGAGGGTATGGTCAACTATTTTGAGGTCTTGGATGCGCAACGGACGGTGTTGTCGGCTGAAACCCAGCTGGTCCTCACCGAACGGGCTCGCCTCACTGAGATGGTCAGCCTGTTCAAGGCACTTGGTGGGGGTTGGGACCCGGCCCAGAAAGAGCCTACGACCTGACTTCGGTTGGACGACGTGCAGAAATAGGCGTTTTCCTCGCCCTGTACCGTATTCACCTCTATGATGGGAGCTGGAGGACGCAGACATGGAGGGACATCAGGGGAGTCGATCATCAGAGGCATCGTCGACCATCTTGGTCGTCGACGACGAACTCCCGATCATCAGGCTCTGCAAAGCTCTTCTTGAAGGAGCAGGTTTTACCATGCTTGAAGCCGAAGGCAGTTCAGACGCGCTCAAGATCTGCACGCAGCATGAAGGACCCATCGACGTCCTGCTTACAGACCTAGTCTTACCTCCACCGGGTTTTCAGCTCGCCTCAACCTCCAACCAATTCCCGCACGTCAACGGTCATGAACTGGCAGTTCGCGCAACCATGATCCGGAGTGGTCTCCGCATAATTTTAATGTCGGGGAATCCTGATAAGGAACTTACCAGCCATGGGATCAAGCGGGGAACACTCCCATTTTTGGCAAAGCCGTTCGAGCGTGACCGCCTCATTGCCCTCGTGCAAACCGTACTCGCACAGCCGGCGCCGACTCTGGCTGTAGAACCACAAGCACGCGCAGCCAACGATACCGACTGGTTCGGCTGAACATCCAAAGAACTGCAGTTGAGGGTTCGGTTCAACGAGAACTGGTGGGTTCTGCCGCCGTCCATGCACTCATCCTGCCCCTTTGATTCCTACGCGTGCTCAGTCATGAACCATCCGGCGATCGACAACCGACGATGCTGTCCCGCCGTGAGATCGACACGACAGATCCGGTGATAGCGAGGCACCGTAAACATGACGAGTGTTCCTGGACGAGGTTCAATGCAATGCGTCGGCACAAGGTCGATAGAATCCACAGACCGATCTGTCCGCTTGGTGTAGATGACTAATTCTCCACCCCAATCAGGCTGCCATTCATCATGGAGATACGTGACGATTGCGATTCGGCGTTGCAGCGCGCGGCGGCCCACGATGGGCCGTCCCTGGTCCGTATCATCATGCGTCAAGAGACAATCACCGGCTGAATAGGAATAGTAGCTAAACCCTACATGGCGCCCAATGATATTGGGGAAGGATTCGATGTACATTTGAATACACGGAAGCTGTAACCGCGAGAGAAAATGCTCCCCTTCTACCGATCCGATTTCAGCCTTTGCCCAGTTGCCTGAGTTGGGGAAATCTTCTCGAACATTCTCTAGATCGGAGAGACTCTTCCAGGCAGCCTGGTTCATCCCTGCGCGAAAGAACTGGCGCTCTTCAGCAGACCAAAAGTTTTCCACCACGAGTACCGGCCTGTTCTGCAAGGAAACTGAAGACAGATCGCCCGGTCCTATGGTTGATTCCTCAAGACTCATGCTCGACTACCATCGTGCGTAGGGAGTCATAATGACTCCCTACGCAGCTCCAAAAAAAGAGGGGGTGCCATCCGCGTGGCACCCCCTCCATTCTACGCATGCAACTGGTCAACTACCAGCGGTCGCGCTTGCCACCACCTCCGCTGCGACCACCGCCTCCACCGAATCCACCACGACCACCGCCTCCACCCGTGCGCGGTTCTTGCGGCCGTGCTTCATTGACTGTAAGAGTCCGGCCACCCATCTCCGAACCGTTGAGGGCCGTAATCGCAGCTTGAGCTTCGGGATCCGAGGACATTTCCACAAAGCCGAATCCTCGGGATTGGCCGGTGAATTTGTCCGTAATGATTCGCGCCGAGGCCACTGCGCCATGGGCTGCGAATAAGTCACTCAATTGCTGCTCGGTCGCCGAATACGGCAACCCACCGACATAGATCTTCGAACCCATCGGGGTTCCTCCTTTAAGATAATGACATTGTCTTGAGCACGAGGAACGGGGAAGGAGCGGGCCGAAGACGCGATCGCTGCAGCGACTTAGGTCTGACTTCCGACAAAATTCCCGGACAAGGCAACATCGACATTGTGGGCCTCCTCTGATAGACACTCTGCACCGCAGAGGCCCCCGGCGATACGAGTCCTCGCCACACTAGCACAGGGCTTTTGGGATTACAACCTTACTCCCCTACTCGAACCAGTAACCCTTGGTCTTTACAGTATGCGATCGTCCGGTAAAACCATAGAACAACGCCGACCAACAACGCACCATTGAGTCCGACGGCCCAAACAAGATTCGACAACGGGGCCTCCCCGGAGGTCAAGACCATCCGCATGCCTTCAAAGATGTGCGCGGCCGGGTTCGCCCAAGCGATCGCCTTGAGCCACTGGGGCAGCACATCCATAGGATAAAACACGCATGAGATGGGCTGGAATAAAAACACCATACTCCAGGCTAGCACTTCAGCCTCTTGCCCGAATCGCATTATCAGTGAGGTCGTAAACACGCCGATGATCCAGCCAGAAACCACAAGATTGAGCACGAACGGGATGAGCCACAATCCTATGATGAGCACGTTGTAGGAGTAGAAAACCAGCGCGCACCCAGCCAGGACGATCGAGACGACTGCCACCTTCATCACACTCATCGCCATCGTGGCGGCCAAAAATTCACTCGGCTTCAACGGACTGGCGAAGAGGTTCATCAGGTTGCGCGCCCAGAGTTCCTCGAGAAAGGCAATGGTGATGCCCTGCTGAGAGCGGAACAACACATCCCAGAGAATTAGGGCTCCGAGGAAAAAGGTGACGAACCCGGGGACCTCGCTCTGGTATCGGGCAAGATAGAGCGTGATAAATCCCCAGATCACGAGATCTAAGAATGGCCAGTAAAAAATTTCCATGATCCGCGGCAAGCTTCTCCGGTACAGATAGAGATGCCTGAGGATGAGTGCTACGACGCGATGCAGTTTCATTGACAGGTTTTATGGTCGTGCGCATGGTCGCAGCCGCCACAGCCTTGGTGAGTTCCCAGGAGATCCGCCATGAGCAATCGGACCCCTTCGAGAAGATGTGTACCCGCTGTTTTTCCATCTGGCATCGGTCGCAATGAGAGTATCGCCAGAAGAGCCGGCACTCCGACTAATCCACTGACAAACCATAACCCGTCATACCCGCTTCCGCCGCGCCACCACAATAGGCCTAGTACCAGGGATAACGGCACAACACCTCCTGCAAGTCCTTTCATTACTATTCCCCACGCACAGGTGCGACGGTTCCAGCCGATCAACCCGATCGTAAACCAGAAGAGCCCCCAGCCCGTGCTGACAGCAAGCCCCCCGGTGAGGAATCCCGCACCAAAGTCCACGAGAGCCTCCGTCATGATGGCAACTCCCGTGCGAGATTCACGAACACTTCCTCCAGGTCTGCTTTGCCGAATCGTGCCACGATGGCTTGGGCCGTCCCTTCAGCCACGAGACGTCCACGTTGAAGGAAAATGATACGATCCGACATTTCTTCCATCTCCCGCATGTTGTGTGAGGTGTACAGGATACTCAACCCCGATGATCCTCGCTCTTCTTTCAGCAAAGACCGTATTTTGTAGGCGATGTCGGGATCCAAACTGGCCGTCGGCTCATCGAGAAAGAGAAGACGAGGCTCGGTAAGAAAGGCCTTTGCCAATGTTAATCGGGTCATCTGCCCTGATGATAATTTGCGGGTGACCTTCTGTCGGAATTCATCCATCTCGAGCTTCTTGACGACATCATTCACCCGACGCGCGATATCGCTCAGGCCATAGAGCCTGGCCACGACCCATAGATTCTCCTCGACGGTCAGAGCTTGCGGCATAGCGATATAGGTCGATGAAAAATTGACTTGTTGCAGAACTGCTTCACGGTGGGTCGACAGGTCTAAGCCAAACGCTTCGATCGAGCCTGAGGTAGGCGTCACCACCCCGAGTAGCATCTGGATTGTCGTGGTCTTTCCGGCACCGTTCGGCCCCAATAGCCCCAAGATTTCACCCGGTCGAATCTCAAAAGAGACCTCATCCACCGCAGCGAAACTTCCGAACCGCTTTGTCAGCTGCGACACCTTCAGAACGGGACTTGCCATCCGATCCGTCACTCCGATCAACTAGTTGAATAGTAAGGCGCCGCTGATTTTTTCTGGGACATGGCAGGTCTCGCATTTCTGATCCAGTATGTTACCGTCATGCTGGCTCTTTCCATCGTGACAGCTGAAACAGTCACGGAGGGCTCGATCACGAAGATACGATCCCTCGGGATGGATCGGATACCACGGTTTGCTGTCGGCGGACAGATGGCCCCGCGGAATGACGACAGGATAGCCCTTGATGGGTGCATCATGCACCACGCCAGCATGACAGGTGGTACACCCTTCACCTTGCCCGCGAGACTTAAAGGCCTGCATGTGTCGGCGATGGTTCATGATCAGTCCCACTTCTCGAACTGGCGCTGGAAGGTCGCGCGACGCTATTTCTGAAACACGGAGGATGTGACGATGGCAACTGAGGCAGACCTCTGAGTTCACGCTTGTCTTGAGATTGTGCGCATCCGTCGGGGTTCCCAATAGATAGATGGCCGTGTCTTTGGCTCCTGCCAAGACCTTGTCGTGTAACCATCCTTCGAGTCCAGGTCGTACATGACAGGCAACACAACTCACCTCTTTATGGGAGGACTTGGCCCAGCTCTCATAGGAAGGCGCGATGGTGTGGCATCCGGCGCAGAATTTTGGCTGATCGGTGAATGGAGTTGCGACCCCAACGAGGACCAGACCTCCTACAACGAGGCTCAACGCAAAGGTGGCCTTAGACGTCCAGCTCATGCTCCCGTCGTCTGAGAGGAAACTGCGTAATCAATAGTGCAGCAACACCGCCCACATCATCCATATGGAGCACAGGCACCGGGAGATCGACCACCGTATCGGAGACGACCGCCAGAAGGCCGTCGGAAGAGTATGCGATTTCACCCAATTGATCACGGACAATGATGATTTTTGGATACCCCTCGCTCTTCCACCCTTCGGCAATGATGAGATCGTAGGAGCTATCCAAGAAACGATCGCGAACCTCTTCTACCTTGAGCTGTTCCGAGACATCGGCAAACAAGGCAAGGCTCCCCTTCGAGACGATCACGACACTGCTGGCGCCGGCGCGCTTATGACGCCAACTATCCTTTCCTTCCGTATCAAGATCGAAGCCATGCCCTGCATGCTTGACCGTCGCAACACGGTATCCGGCCTTGACCAGCTCCGGAATCACGCGTTCGATCAAGGTCGTCTTCCCACTGTTCGAACGACCAATAAAGGAAACGATAGGAACAGCCATGGGACTACATCATCACCGATCAACCCAGTCATCGCGAAGCCGGGATAGATTCTAGGCCTCGTCAACGTCACCAACAACGACTAGTGATCGTCCTTTCTAACAACAAGAGAGGCGGTGCGGCCCGGCCTGCGCCGGCTCGGTCATGGTAGGCCACGCCTCGCCGGTCAACAGCTGAACCACAACTTCATCACCAGGCTTCAAGCGCTCGACGGTGACAGGCACATCGATGAGACAGTTGGCTTTCACCATCGACGTGAGAATACCGGACCCTTGGTCTCCAGTCGTACGGACTTTGAAGACACCTGCTTCTCGAGTGAGGATACCACGCAAAAAATGCCGCCGATCGCCACGTTTGGAAAAGGTTTCCTGAAACACCGCCTGCACAAGCGGGCGTCCATAGCTTCGGCAGCCGCTCATTTTCAGCAATGCCGGACGCACCAACTGCTCGAAGGTTACCATCGACGAAACCGGATTGCCAGGAAGACCAAACGCAAGTGTCTTCTGAATTTTACCGAAGGCCAGCGGCTGACCGGGCCGGATGGCAAGTTTCCAAAAATTCATCTCGGCGCCTAGTTCACGAAAGACGGCCTTCGTGAAGTCGTAATCACCCATCGAGACGCCGCCAGACAAGACAAGAATATCAGCGTTCAATCCATGTGAGATCTTTTCCTTGAGCGCTGCGGGGGTGTCACGAGCGATGCCGAGTAACAATGGAATGCCCCCGGATTCCTGAACTGCCGCAGCAATTCCGTAGCTGTTCGAATTGATGATCTTCTCCTCACTGTACCGTTCGTCCAGGTCCGCCAACTCATCACCCGTCGAAAGGATCGCCACGCGCGGCCGCTGGTACACGAACACGAATGACTTCGCCAAAATCGCCAACATCCCAGCCTCGCTGGGACGCAGTCTGGTCCCTCTGGCGATCATACAATCCCCTTTTTTGACATCCTCACCTTGTGGCCTGATGTTGGCTCCCTTTGGTTCTGCCTTCAACACACGGACCGAATCAGGCGAATGGTCGGTATCCTCAACCTTCAGCACTGTATCCGCCCCTCGAGGAATCGGCGCCCCGGTCATGATACGGATCGCTTGACCAGAGCCCACCTCCTTCGACGGCATCGTCCCGGCGGGAACATCCTCGACCACCACGAGGGACACCGGTTTCTGAATCGTGTGCTCCTGCTTAATATCCTCCCACCTAACCGCAAACCCATCCATCGCCGAATTGTCCCAGGGAGGATTGTCTCGCCCCGCGACGATGTCCTCAGCCAACACGCGCCCCAGGACCTCAAGGATCGAGAGCTTCTCCACTCCCAATACCGTCGCGGCATCAAGCACCACCTGCTGCGCCTCGTGGAGTTGGGTCAATCCGGTCATGGCATCGGCGGCCTTCATGGACTCACTCCCTTGATCGGCCCGGCTGTGGGTCGCCCGACTTTCAACAATGATCCGCTCTTCTTACAGAATGATTCAATTTGATTCGCGATACGGTGGTAGGCTTCGGCCGTCGGGGAATCCGAATTGAACAGGGCGAAGGGCTCACCCAGATCCGACTGCGTGACCACATCCGGATCAAGCGGGATTCGTCCCAAGAACGGAACTCCCATATCCAAGGCAGAGGCTTCTCCTCCTCCCTGTCTGAACACATCGATCTGTGTGTGACAGTGAGGGCATTCCAATCCGCTCATGTTTTCCACAATGCCGACGATCGGCACTTCACTGTCCTTACAAAAGGTGACCGACTTCCGCGAATCAAGAAGGGCCACCTCTTGTGGGGTTGTGACGATGACCGCACCGCTGACATTGCCGAGCAAGTCGATGGTCGTGACCGATTCATTGCCGGTCCCGGGCGGAAGATCGATGAGGAGAAAATTCAGGTCTTGCCAATCTACCCCACCCAGCAATTGGTTGATGAATTCATACTTGTAGGCATCACGCCAGATGATGGGATCATCGGAGTTCTGTAACAGAAACGACATCGAGGCGATCTTTAGGTTATAGGCTTGGAAGGGAATGATCCCGCCGGACGTGCTGACCTTGAGCTTCTGGCCTTCAGCGCCGACCATTTTGGGGATGTTGGGACCATGAATATCCATGTCACAGATCCCCACGTGCCACCCCTTAAGCGCAAGGCTGACGGCAATGTTCGTCGTACAGGTACTCTTTCCCACGCCGCCCTTATTGCTCATGATAAGCACTTTGTATTCGATCCGTTCCATCCGCTTCGCGACCAACCAACGGCTATGCCCTTCCTTGTCCTTTTGGCACCGTTCAGTCTCATCGCAGATGGCACAGGCCCACATATAGGTGCAGGCATCGTCACTGCCATCGCTGATGATGTTAAGCTCACGTCCCATGGGCCCCCTTTTCGTCCACCTGACTGTCCGACGCCAGAATCAGAATGAGCGTCGTTTAGTGTCGTCGTCCTCCGGGAACGCCTACATACTCATCATCTGAGGATTTCCCCATCGACACTCCCGAAGCGCTCCCGCCTGCTCCCGCCATCGCCACAGTCGGAACGGTAGATTGACTCGTGTCCGACGATGTTTTCTTACCAAACAGTTTCGCGCCAAAGATGCCGACCCAATACAATAGGAACATGGGACCGGCCATGAGCGTTTGATTAAATGGATCAGGTGTCGGAGTCAGAATTGCGGCAATCACAAATGATCCCAACAACGCCCACTTCCAGTACTGAATCAAGAACGGCGCATCGACCCATCCAAGCTTGGCCATAAGCGTGAGCGCCAACGGCACCTCAAAGGTCAGCCCAAAGACCATCAGAAACCAGAGGGCGAATCCGACATACTGCGCAATCGAAATCTGAGGCACAAATCCAGCGTTCACGCCATACGCAATCAAAAAATTTAAAGCGAACGGCAAGACAAAAAAATATGAAAACCCTGCACCGGCATAGAAGGCCACCGCGCTGACACCCACAAAAGGCCCGACAAATCGCCGCTCTTGGACGTGCAGCCCAGGCACAACGAATTTCCAAATTTCATACAGCAAATAAGGCATGGCCACCACGATCGCACAGAGCCCTGCCACCTTGACGTTCTGCCACAGCGCCTCCGCCGGGGCGAGAAAGACAAACGGCACGGTCGGCAGATCGGTGGGCTCCCACGAGAGATCGCGCGGCACAAACATGTTCTGGAGTGGAACACGCAACCATTTCACTAAGGCGTCCGCATAAAAAAATGTCCCCATGAAAATGACCGTCAATACGATCACCGCACGGGTCAGCCGCACCTGGAACTCCACCAGGTGCTCCATGACCGGCATCTTTTTATCTTCCAGGGGCTTGAAGATCGAATCTTGCAGCCACCGGTTCACCTTGTTCAGCACACAGCCTCGTAAGTTTGAGAATCTGTCGATCCGATGCTCTGAGGATCGGGCTTCCGTCGATCAACAGATCGACAGCTCAACAGATCCCCCCGTGCTTCCTACTTCGGATTGATGGCCACATACAAGCTGTTCCCTTGGCGATTGACGAATACCACCGCTGGCTCACCCTTCTTGATCTTTTCCGCCGCCTTTTGATAATCAGCAAGCGCCTTGACGGGCTCATGATTGACTTCCTGAAGGACATCACCGCGCTGAAGCCCGGCCGCCTCCGCCTCTCCACCAGGTTCCACGGACGTGATGACGACCCCGGTTGTCTTCGCCGAAATATTAAGTTGGCTCATCAGCGCATTGTCCAATGCTTGGACACGCAACGACGCCAACACATTGTCCGGCGGCTTGATCATTTCTCCGGACTCCTTGGGCGGACCAGGTTCTCTCTTCGCCAGCATTTCGTCCGACGGACGTTCCGCGACCTTCACCGCGATCAGCTGTTCCGTGCCTTCGCGTACCACCTTAACCTGTGCATCCTTACCCACCATGGTTCTCGCCACCAGATTCCGCAGCTGACTGACACTCTGCACCTCTTTGCCATTGAATGCGACCACCACATCGCCCCGTTTAATTCCTGCTGCGTGAGATGGACCCTTTTCATTGACGTCGCTGATCAAGACACCCTTCCGTTGCTCTGGGAGTTTGAACGACTTCGCCAACGCAGGGGTTATCTCTTGGATCGCGACCCCCATCCACCCACGGACGACCTTTCCCGTTTTCTGCAGGCTGTCCACGATATCGACTGCGATGCTGCTCGGAATCGCAAACCCAATTCCTTCCGAGCCACCGGTTCGGGAAAAAATCGCCGTGTTGATCCCGATCAGCTCGCCGTTCATATTGATAAGCGCCCCCCCTGAATTCCCAGGGTTAATCGCCGCGTCAGTCTGGATAAATTCTTCATAGTCGGCGATTCCCACATTGCCCCGCCCTAGGGCGCTGATGATACCGAGCGTGACCGTCGAACTCAGGCCGAACGGACTTCCAACAGCCAGCACCAAATCACCAACTTGTAAGTTTTCGTAGTCTGCCCACTTGAGCGAGGGTAAATCTTTGGCCTCAATCTTGATGACCGCCAAATCGGTCTTTGGATCGGTGCCGACCACTTTTGCCGAATACTCACGCCGATCGCTCAGCGTCACGGTAATCTGCGTCGCTCCTTCGACCACATGATTATTGGTGACGATATACCCGTTGACATCCAAAATGACCCCGGAACCCGCGCTCTGGTCTGGACGACCGTGGGGGACGGGTGGACCATGAGGACTTGGTGGTGTCGGAGACTCTCCGTCACCCGGCTCATCACCGGGAGGAGGCGTCCCGAAAGGAGGCACCTGAGGAATCCCACCACGGCGCCGACTCCCTTCCTTTCCGCCAGTCACAGCGATATTGACGACAGCTGGGGTCGTCTTTTTCACGATGTCCGCAAAGCCTTGGGCCCAGACTGGAGGAACACCTGCTGCCGAGACGGATGACGCGCATCCACTTCCAATAAGAGCACATCCGACCAATCCACAACCGACAAGCACTCTCATCGTCTGCTGACTCCAATTGAGCATATCTGCACTCCTCCAGGGTATGGCTCTCTGCGAGAGAGGCCGAATGGGAAATGAGGCCCTACACTGCCCCGAACCATATATCTTACACTACTCTTTCAACAGGCTTCAAAGAGGAAAACTCCCCAAGAATACAGGTGAGGACTCATCGCAAAGACCTATCAAGCCACTGTTGCTTTCAAGTCTCATATCACGTACGGTTGCTGGCGCAAAAACTAGGCGAGCCAGTGATCTCACAACAACCATTCAACCGTACGCTCTTTGTTACGGGCGCAGGACTGGGGAGCGCCCTGCTTTTCCTTTCCGCTTGTGCCAAACATTTGGAGTTTCCTCCACTGGGAGAGCCTCTTTCTTCCAGCGCCACGCTTGAAGTATCCAAATCACTCAAGGACTTAACGATTCGTTACAGCGACTCCTGTGGACAGATTCAGGACATCCCCTTGGGAGATCGCCTCCATGAAGCAATGCGGGAAGGAGTTCAGCGAACGTTCAAAACGGTGCTACCTGAAGACGATGCCGAGACGCCCTCTCCCGATCATCTCATTCAGGTTGATCTTGTCGATTCAGCATTCGACCTGAATAAGGAGGCATTGTACGACCGGCCTCCTGCCAGCTTACAACTCACGACGGTTGCTCGCGTCTACGATCGAACAGGAACGTTACTCCGACAATCGGACATCACCGTCGCTCGACGGGAACGCCTACGGCTGGAGCAACTCGGAAAGAATTGTAATTATCACATAGACCCGTTCATCCAGGACACCGCCATCGAAGTTGCAACACGTGTCGCCTTAATTGCCCGAGTGGCTGCAGGCGGCCAGGGCTCGCTCGGTTCATCTGAACCAAATTCCGCACCTTCCGATACCCTGCCTGTGCCTTCGGCCTCAACGACCGTAGAAAACCAGCATCCTCCGACCTCGACTTTATCTGCCCTTCGCTTTAAGGCCATGTTACTCGATGAAAACAGTGATTTGATGTTCGAGGGTGGCGAACATGTCCGCATCCGAGTGGACATTGTTAATACAGGGACGACCTCGATAGAGAACGCGTGGGCGTCGCTGGCTGGAACTTCGGCGATCATCGATCAATTTCCCACGACCACGTTGAAGGTCCCGTCTCTGCTACCAGGCCAAACGAAATCTCTGGAATTTCTCGCCAGTTTGCCCTTGCTCGCCGAGCCACTGCACGCCGAGATTCGGGTTGCCGTGGAGGAGCGCGGGGGGGCCGCGGCCAGAACTCACGCGCTTTCCTTCACCATTACCCCCACGGGATCCAGCCGTGACGATATCGATCAAGTTCCAGCACAAGCGTCAGGCGCGCGACGACCAGAGACCTCTGTCATTTCGATCGGTCTCAGTTCCTATCTCAATCAACGGATACAGTCCCGTAAGTATGCGTCGCAAGATGCGGAAACCGTCGCCAAGTATTTTCAAACTCTCGGGGGCGTTCCATCGTCCAATATTTCTCTCTTGACGGATCGCAAGGCAACCTATTCGCAGATCGAGAAGGCACTCCGTGAATGGCTTCCGACTCGTTCCACGAAGGATGGAATCGTCATTGTCTATTTTTCTGGTCACGCCATGGTATCTCCGTTAGGGGAGATCATGCTGGTCCCCTATGATGGAGCAAAGGCTGCGACCACCCTGTACCGGTTGAAATCGCTCGAATCGGTCTTCGCGACACTCAACCCGCGACAGGCCATCCTTGTCTTCGAAGGAAAGATCTCCCAGCTACAAGACCATCCCAAAACGACCGTCACCCCCCAATGGGATTTACATGGTGATAAGGCTATCCGCTTGATCGCGGTGGAGGGGCTCGGTAAGGGCCTCGACGACGATGGTCACCACCACGGGCTCTTTACCTATTACTTGCTACGAGGTCTTCGCGGGGAGGCGGATACTAACCACGATGGGAAGGTCACCCTTGGGGAGATCGGTGGATTTGTGCGCCAGAAGGTCACCTGGGCGTCAAAATCGAAGTTTGGCTCAGTGCAGCGCCCCCAGATCATTCCGCTGCTCAAACCGGACGACAAAGCCGCCGACGTCGTCCTCACTACCCTGCCCTCCCTCGCCGCATCGGAAACGCCCTAAACCCGTGCGATTCATTCCGGCTCGCAGGTGACCTCGCTCACTGACGTTCCCATACTCTACAGGCTGACCGTCACGGTAGCTGTTCTGGCAATACCGTCACTCCAAACAAGTCACGGCGGAGGCCTCTAATGATCATTTTACAGCACGGTATGATACATGGTATATTTCATACCATGAAGACAACCATTGATTCTGCCGGTCGTTTGGTGATTCCCAAAGAACTGCGGCGGGAAGCAGGACTACAGCCAGGCAACGAGCTGGAGATCCGCTGGCGGCAGGGACTCATTGAAATTGAGCCCGCACCGCTTCCCGTCAAGCTAAAGAAACGCGGCCGGTTTCTTGTCGCGATACCGGATCAGCCGATTCAGCCACTCACGAGCGAGACCATCGAGCGGACAAGACTACAGCTCACCCGCGACAGAGCCGCCTCCTCCTAGCCCCGTATGGGTAGCTTTCTCCCCGACACTAGCGTCATGGTCGCCACTGTGTGTACGTGGCACGAGCACCATGAGCGAGCCATTACGGAAATGGAACGCCGACTTACGGAGCGGGAATCTCTGGTCATCGCCACGCCAGCCCTGATCGAGGCCTACGCAGTACTCACCAGACTCCCGCCGCCCCATCGACTGTCGCCGCGGGACACGATCGCTCTGATCGAGACCAGCTTTCTCACCGAAGGAACACTCGCGGGCTTGGACAACAAAGCCTTTCGGCCGCTGCTCCGAGAGGCCGCCGACCATGACATAGCTGGCGGTCGGACCTATGATTGGGTGATCGCAGCTTGCGCGAGAGCCGCACGAGTGAATACCTTACTCACTTTCAACTCGCGGGACTTTCTGAGTTTTCACCTGGACGACCTCGAAGTTCGCACCCTCTAAACGCGGAAACAGAAACCCTGTCCTACCACATGTTTGGGCAATGGCCGTCGCCTCAGTCAGACAAACCCAGGCCCCCAAGGTCCTGTTGTCAGATGGCTCCTGACTTTCGAGGATTTGGATATTTCTATTAGCATTCTTTGGTTCCGGCGAGAATCGAACCGGCTCTTGCAATGCACGATATGGCCTGCCATTGGTGAAGAAATTCAATCAACGTTAACCGGAGGATCGTCACATGACCCTTCCTTACGCAAAGCTTAGAGTGTCCCTGCTAGTCTTGGCACTGGTGACCAGTGTCGCTGAGGGGGTGCCGCAGGGATGGGCAGGGCAAGATGTTCGCGCCTGCGATGTTCTGGACATTCAAGGCGCCAGTCGGGTTATCCGACCAAGCACCGAACACCCGGGTGGTGACACGGAGCAACTCACGTGTCTTTATTCGAACCCAGGGGTGGCCATGCTAACGATACAATTGTGGCCGGCAGAGGAGAAATAGTCAAATGTTGTGTATGCCGATCTGATCAAGCGGCGATTTCCTGACGGCTCTCCTTCTGGACTTCAACTCCGTTTTTGAACGGCACGCCGTGCATGAGCTTGGCCATCTGTGCCGCCCCGCATAATTTCACCCAATGGCCCTCGGCACTCCTGGCCA
>JAOUMR010000126.1 GCA_029881435.1 Nitrospira sp. | reverse complement strand
TCTTGCCGTGGCCATGCAGCAACGCATCTGGATGCAGGGTCTGTGGGATGCGGCAAAAGCCTTTGATCTGCCAGCGAGTTTTACGCCCGTGTATTCGCCGTAAACACACTCTAATGGAAAATCCCGGGTGAAGTGTGAGTCGCAAGAAGGATTGCTGCCGCGCGCACCCTGGCTCCTGATTGCACAAAAGAACCGCAAGGCGCTTGTCGATGCCTTGTAGTAAGAGCTGGCAGCAGTAGGAAAAGCCTCAGGCGGCCTTCGCTATTCTCTGAACCTGTCTTTTTGCCGCCGCTACCACGTTGTCTGTCGTGAACCCGAATTTCGTTTGAAGTTCTTTAAGAGGCGCCGAGGCGCCGAAGGTCTTCATGCCGATGATCTCGCCGGTCAGCCCCGCATACCGTGCCCATCCAAACGTGGAGGCCTGTTCCACGCAGACCCGTGCTGTGACGGTTGGAGGAATCACGCTGTCGCGATACGCCTGTAGCTGATGCTCGAACAGCTCCCAAGAAGGCATACTCACCACGCGGGCCTTGATCCCTTCTGCCTTCAATTGTTCCGCTGCCTCAAGGCAGAGCGAGACTTCACTGCCACTGGCGAGCAACAGTACGTCCGGCTTCCCTCCTGGTACGTCGGCCAATACATAGGCGCCTTTCGCCACTCCGGATGCGGGTGCATATTTAGCGCGGTCGATGGTCGGGAGAGCCTGTCTGGTCAGAATCAAGGCCACCGGTTCATGTGTCAATTGCATGATGACGCGCCAGGCTTCCGAGACCTCGTTCGCATCCCCAGGACGCAGGACGATGAGGCTTGGAATGGCTCTTAGTGAAGCGAGCTGCTCGATTGGCTGGTGTGTGGGACCATCCTCGCCCACTCCGATCGAATCATGCGTGAAAATGTGGATGACGGGGATCTCCATCAGTGCGCTCAAGCGGATCGCGCCCCGGCTGTAATCGCTGAAAATCAGGAAGCCGGAGCCATAGGGGCGCACCTTGGAGAGGGAGAGTCCGTTTAAGACGGAGCCCATCGCATGTTCCCGGACGCCGAAATGCAGATTGCGTCCACCGCGACTCGTGGCGGTGAAATCGCCGGCACCTTCAAAGGTCAAACGGGTCTTCGTCGAGGGGGCCAGATCCGCAGACCCGCCTAACAGCCACGGAACCTGTTGTGCCAAGGCGTTGAGCACCTTGCTCGAGGCATCGCGGCCGGCCACTCCCTTGGCATCGGGAGGGAACCGCGGGAGATCCTTATCCCACCCTTCAGGTAATTGCCGCTGTTGCATGTGAGAGAGTTGTTCGGCGAGCTGGGGGAACTGGCGTTGGTAGTTATCAAAATTGGCCATCCAGGCTGCGCGCGCTTCGCGTCCGCGCGTGCCCATGCCCTGTTGGAAATGTTCGCGGACGCCGCTGGGCACCAGGAACTTCTCGTGCTCGGGCCAGCCGTAGTTCCGCTTGGTCAGCCGAATTTCTTCTTCGCCCAGTGGTTCACCGTGCGCGGCGTGGGTATCTTGTTTGTTGGGGGAGCCATAGGCGATATGGCTATCGACGATGATGAGCGTTGGGCGACCCGCTTCCCGTTTAAACGTCGTCAAGGCCCGTTCGAGCATGTCGAGGTCGTTGGCGTCGCCGACTCGGGTGACATTCCATCCGTAGCCGATGAACCGGGTGGCCACGTCTTCGCTGAAGGCCCAGTCGGTGTGTCCCTCAATCGTGATCTTGTTGTTGTCGTAGATCCAGCAGAGGTTGGCTAGCTTCAAGTGTGCCGCCAGGGACGCCGCTTCTCCTGTGACACCTTCCATCATGCAGCCGTCGCCGCATAGTGCATAGACATCATAGTCGAACATGTCAAAGCCGGGGCGATTGAAGTAGTGGGCTTGCCATTGCGCGGCGATGGCCATGCCAACGCTGGTCGCAACTCCTTGGCCGAGCGGACCGGTTGTGGTTTCCACGCCGGAGGTCCAGCGGTATTCAGGGTGTCCGGCGCACTTGCTGTTGAGCTGGCGGAATCGTTTGAGGTCGTCCAGTTGCACCGAGAGCTCGCCCAGCCGTTCGTACTGGGGATTCACCGCCCTTACCCCGGTTACATGCAGCAAGGAATAGAGGAGCATGGAGGCGTGCCCCATCGACAACACGAACCGGTCTCGGTTCGGCCAAATCGGGTCCTCCGGATCGAAGCGTAGGATTCGCTGCCAGAGACAGTAGGCGACCGGGGCCATGGCCATCGGGGTTCCTGGATGGCCTGAATTAGCTTGCTGCACGGCATCCATCGAAAGGGTGCGGATCGTATTGATGCAGGTCTGATCGAGTTGGGCGTTCGTCACCATGACCCCCTTTTTGGCGGTGTATTCTTGGAGAGTTATGTCAGCGGTCCTCTGTAAGTATGTCGGTCGTTTCGAACGCAGGCTTGAGCGAGGGCCTGAAGGGAATGTGATTGAACAGCACACGATGGGACTGGCAAGCACCCCGTCCGATGGAGGGTCCCCGCTGTAGGTGGCTGGGCTTACAGGTCAGCGTCACCTGCCAGGGCACAATGTATTCGTGGGTGGATGGAAGAGACTCGTGCCGCGCCTGCTTATTGATCGCAGAGGTCTTGGCTTGAAACGTTCTCAAAAGGAGTGGTGCTCGGTCGATGCGTGGGGAGCGAGGGGCCCGTGCACGTGGTGCAGCAACTATGTACAGGTCATCCACCGTTGAGTTGGAGGCCTTGTTCCCATCCGTAGCGAACGGCTTGGCGATGCTGACTCCACAGGCCCATAAGCTTCTCATTCCAGTTTAGGCGTGCTTGGAGTTCGATACTGTCCCAGTTCATCTTCTGATTGTCGGGATCACGGGCGAGGTCAAACCCATACCGAATCCAGCAAGGCTCAAACTTCCAAGGCACCGTGGCGGATGGGGCTCATCTCAAAGACCGCGTATATTTCTGTTGCGCTCATGGTCTATAGTGCGCGGAATGAGTGACGCGAGGAGGCTTCATGTGTATATCGAGCGGTTTTAAGATTGCCACGATTGTTGGACTCCTTGGGCTAGTAGCTGGTTGTGTGCCGGCGCATCCGTATTCCATGCAGGTTGACGGTGAAAAAGTCGTGGTTGAGGTGTTGATGCCGGATGAGATGAAGGCGCAAGGGACCGGTGGGGGAAAACTCGTGGCTCCTGGCATCGCCACAGACGCTGTGCCGGTGGCCATCCACTATGCCACGAAAGCCACGACGCCAGTGTTGAATGAAGATACGATCGAACATACGGCGACCTATAGTGGGGTCAAGGCGGCCAGCAAATTTTATGCGGACGAAAAAACCGGCTTCTCGGTACAGTTCGGCGGGGTGAGGATCACCCGATCCATTGTGAACGATGGGAAATCTCAGACTGCGGCCATCCTGACTTTTGCGGTCGACGCACAAGAACTAGCATCCAACGGCCAACTGCAATTCGTTGGGGACTCCGCACTCGTGCATTTTGGGAAAGTCAAAGTGGAAGATCGGAAGTGGTACATCCCATGGACGTGGCGCATGAAGGTCAGGGATCGCATCGATGCCGACGTGAATATTGTGATCGAGGGACATTGGATGGATGGGAACGAGGTGTCCCATCGAGAGGATTTAGCCGATCTTCATCTCCGCCTGAGAGATCTGAAGCTCGGAGACACTACCGATATTTCCGCTGTCCGAAGCGAGTGGTTTCCATTGATTCCCAGGACCAAGAAACCGAAGCAGGGGACGGGGACCTATGTCGTGAAAGTCAGGGTGACGGAATATGACGACTATGGGAAGCTGGTCAATGAAGTCTCGGACGAGGTCTCAACCAACAAGGCTGATTGGGTGAAGAAGATCAAGAGATCTGTCATGCCGACCCCATGACCGTGATCGGTCCGACATCCTACTGCTCAGGAGTACCAAGCCTAAAAACGAACTCTTTCCCCTGGCCCTTATGTGGATCGCATTTCCCATTGATGGCCCATCAGGCCGACACGATTGCGCTGGCGTCTTGGATCGTCGTGCTGGATACCGTCGATGCTCATGCGTATGTCGGCGTTGACGTGGCCGACCAGATAGTAACTATGCTCGACCAGGCCTTTGACAATCGGCGTACAGTTGATTTGATGCACCTTGTTATGCACCACAGCTGGTCTCGCCGGCCCATTCGATCCAAGCCGATCGGGATTCCCTTTGGTGAAATCCGACACAACTAATGCTAGATCGCCACGATTATAGTAGACGCTGACGCTTCTGGCCAACTCATGCAGTCGCTCCAGTGGTTGTCCTGCTTCCAGGACCGTATCGTCCACGTCAGGCGCACACAGAAAGATGTGCTCGAACAGGCGTGGCAAGGCGTTGCCAGGGGTGAAGGCGTCGCACCGTTCGAGTGCATTCTGTAACAGATAATTGCCCATTGAATGGCAGAGGATGTGCAGATCCTGCTTACAGAGTTCCTCATCTGCGCGTCGCAGGCTCGCGAGAAAGTCTCGTACTTTGAGAATGGCACGACCGACGGCGTTTCCTGAGCCCGCCGCTTCCGACCGATCCGACTTATAGGAGACGAATGGTAGTGCCATGCCGTCGGACGGCCACGAAAAGAGCACCACTTGCACGCGTTGCTCAGTATCCCCTTCGGGACAAGAGTTCAGCATCTCCTGAAGCGACAGAGCCGAGCCGACGGCGTCGGCCCAGGAGACGTTGAAGCCATGGATATACAGCAGGACATCCGTGTTCTTGCGCATGATCGCTTGCAGATCGGAGAACGCCCCTTGCGATCCCAGCTTGATATTGTCCTGTTGGTCTTCGGCGATGGACCGATTGATCTTTTCGCGATAGGCCACGATGTCGGCTGAGTCCGCACATTTGGCCAGATATTTGATGAGGCCCTCTCCGTCGCCCTGCCCCATGGATTCCCGGTCTGCATCGAGATACTTGGCCAGTCTGGATTCATCGGCCTTGACGAGGACTCGGCCGAAACGAAGATTCTCGACGCCGTCATCGCTGAATTTCTTGCCATAGCCATCCGGGTGCCAGCGGTCCTTGCCAAGGTGGTTGCGGTTGGTCGCGTAAAAGAGTCGTAACTCAGTCATGGTCTTGGCTCCTTCTGTCACGAGCGTGAGGTGCCGTAGCGGTGTCGAGCCCTGGCTGCGTAGGTGTGCTTATCGGCTTCGAGGGGGAAAGTCAAGGACAGGTAGCCGATCCATTGGCGAATTAATGATCTTGAGCAATCCTATTGAGCTCAGCCAGAAGAAAATTCCGAACGCGTGTCCGTGCATCTCGCGATGGTTGTCCTGCTTCGTCGTTCTTCTTCCATGATCCGATCAAGGTGCTGTGCCCCTTAATCGGTTTCCCATCCCGCTGGTATGTGCTCGCCGGAATTTCTCCGTCCAGAAAACGAGCACCAAATTGGTTGCGCAAGGTCTGCCATTTTGCTCGGTCTGAGATGCAGTCGGTTTCAAATCGTACCCCGTAGATCTTTGCGCTGCTGTGATCGGCGAACTGGAAATCACCGGGCGAGAGCCCGAGCGATGACTTGTCGGCATCCGAATACCACCAGAACCGCATGGGCAGGGCAGGTTGTGCCACCACCGCAGCAGATACGTGTGGGTTATCAAGCAGCGCGAGAGGGATCGGTCCAGTCACGCAGTTCCCGATGATGCCGATGTGTTGGGCGTTGTGCCGTTCTCCTATCTGCTGTACCACGCCCCGCAGCCACCTCACGATGGGCGCGCTGCCATGTGAAGGGACTCCCCATTCGCCGCCAGGGAAAAACTCGACAAGACCTTGAAACCAGTAGGCCGATAATCCGCTCATCAGTGAAAACTTCCCTTTCTCGCCGAACAACAGCGGCACGTAGACGGTGAAATCCTTCGAGAGTTCCTCTGCGTAGGCTAACGTCCCGGGAGACAATCCCGTCAACTCGTGCAGCAACAACACCGGCGGCTTGGATGTGCCGTCATTCAGACAGAACACAGAATGGGTGATTCCAGCATGTGACACGGGTTGCTCAAAACATTCGATCCATGTCCCAACTGGGTTCCCTTCTTCTCTCGTATGCGGTGCGCACATCCCAAGTTGGGTGGCTCCACAGCCGATCTGCAAGAGGAGCAGAATGGTGGCAAGAGATTGTAGGAGAGAGCGGTGTAGTCGCATCATAAGAGTCCATCCGCCTCACGAGAACAGCAACGCGTCTTGTGCTTCTCGTATGGGAGGACGGCCCAGAGCTTGCCAGCGTTTGAAACTCCGCGCAAGCCTTGTCACTCACGTGGGGGCAGGGATGTCACGTACGGGTGTGCTCGAAAGGTAGGGCAAGAGTGGAGAAGATGTGCTTCGATGTGATCATGAACATGGCGTCGGCAGGCTGGTGCTTACTGGATTGAGGCGAGAGTTTCCCGGGCAGCAGGGGATTTGAGCTTTTGAAGCGCAAGGGCTTCGATCTGGCGAACCCGTTCTCGGCTGAGATCCAGCTGCTCGCCGATTTCTACCAGAGTCATGATCCTGTCTGAGCCGATCCCAAATCGCATGCGGATCACAGCCTGTTCTCTCGACGTCAGAGGGCTCAAGAGGCGGTCGAGCTGCTTCTCGCGTTCCACTCGGTGCACATAGTGGTCCGGTTGCGCTGTCTGCTCATCAGGAATGAGTGATCCGATGACCTGATCATCTCCGATAGGGGTCTCAAGGCCCACTGGTTCCTGAAAGGCAGCCACGGTGTCGCGCACGCGTTCGGGACGAATTCGAAGGACTCGAGCGATCTCCTCTATCTGGGCGGGACGGCCGAGTTGCAATTCCAGGTGCCGTCCAGCACGGGCGATACGGCTTGCGGCCTCCGCTTGGTGAACCGGCACGCGAATCACTCGGGATTGGTCGGAGAGCGCACGCGTGATGCCTTGACGAATCCACCATGTGGCGTAGGTGCTGAACTTGAACCCTCTGCGGTACTGGTAACGTTCCGCTGCTTTCATTAGACCGATATTGCCTTCTTGGATCAGGTCCAGCAGCGTGAGGCCGTGCGAGGTATAGCGCTTGGCGACGTCGATGACCAGGCGCAAATTATGCCGCACAAGTTCATCTTTTGCTTCCTCCAACCGACGACGTGCCTGTTGGATTGCAGCCAGCAATGAGCTGAGTTCTCGGTGGGCTTCTGAAGGTAGGAGGGATCCGATCTGTGATGCTGAGCTCAGGCACATTGTGAGAAGGGCCTCGGCCCGATCAAGCACGATGGCGGAGAGACCATTGAGTCGTCGAATGGTGGTGAGCTCCTGAATTGTATCCCTGACGGAGGCCAATGGAAGATGTGCGGTTAGAAGCGCAGCTGCGGTTTTCAACGCCGTCTTAATGCATCGTGCACCCTCATCAATTTTTTTAGCCAGCGCCACCTCTTCTTTTGAGGTCAACAGCGCTGTGCCTCGAAACGACCGGAAATAGAGAGATTCGAGGGCAAACCGATTCTGCGAGATGCGAGAATCCGTGTCACTGTCCACGGGTGCGTCAAGAAATGTACTGGATTCGTCGCGGTGAGCGATACGGTTCAACAGTGCCCCAGACGAGGGGTCGTCTCTGTACACATCATCCTGCTCAGAACTTCCCAGGGGAGAGATTTCCTCATCGACTTCTCGTAGGTGGTCATCCCTCATCGGTTTCTCCTTTCATGATCTCCCTGTCACCTAAGTTCATGGCGGGGCGATGCTCATGGTCTTGATCATTCACAATGAGAATTTTACCTGTATGTCAAAGGTATGTCAAATGCTATAACAAATAAGATTGGACAAATAATTGACATTTTCCCACTGTACGCCCATGTCGTATGCATTTCCTCCAATCTAGAAGGGAGTTCTGTCAGGCCAACCTTTCTGCCTCTCTCGTTGTTCTCAGTCTCATTCTGTGTGGAATGAGTGCACTCGCAGGGGATCCAGGGGAGGTGTTCGCCAGTGAGAAGCAGCTCAGGGCACAACCGAATGGGGCAGGACTCTTCGGCGCCCCTCTACAAGTTTCGGCTTCCAGATAATGGATGCGCGTCGGTGGAACTCACAAGTTCGACCACACAACGCTCCCTTGTACGATCTTTCTGGTTCATTCAGTTTGTTGCCTATCCCACCCATGTTCCTGCCGAGGACCGAACCGATCCGCCCCTTCCACCCGTTGTTGTGCTGATCCTCCACGATCACGTGCTTGTGAGCAGATCCAATGGGAACGGTGAAAACACCTTGACGCCGTTGCCCGCTCCACAAGTACAATGCACACCGTCAATACCACTGCATGCTCCTTACGAGGTGATGGCCATGTACAGTAAGGATTCCAAGTTGGTTGGAATCGGAGTCGTCCTGATTATCTTGACCTTTCTTCTTTGTCAGGAGTCTCCCACCTCGCCTCCATCGCGGTCCACTTCCCCGGTCACAACACCAGCCGAGCCGTCGGTCCCCTCGGCGGCAGTCCTGAAGAAAAAGATTGATGAGGTGTTGACCGGACGAACCATCACCTTTCCAACCAGCAGCGCGGTCCTCCTGCCGGAAGGCCGGTCGACTCTCGGTCAGATCTTGCCGATTCTGCAACAGAACCAAACTGTCACCTTTGAAATTGGCGGGCATACCGATAACGTTGGGGTAGAAGAGAAAAATCGGGCGCTGTCAGAAAATCGCGCAAAATCCGTCATGGACTACTTGGTGTCGAAAGGAGTGGCTGCCAATCGACTCACGTTCAAAGGCTATGGCGCCTCGCGTCCGCTTGCCGATAACGCGACGGATGAAGGGCGATCTCGAAATAGGAGAATCGAATTCCTCGTTCGGGCGAAAGGAGGGCAGCCATGAGCTCGTGGGTCTGTTGGTTGCCTGCCTTGCTGGGCGCAGGGCTTATCGGGTGGGGCTTTCAAGGTATGCGATTTCGTCCGTGGGCGGCTGAAAAAAGGCAGGAAATCAGACGACTAACAGAAGAGCTTGCATTCGTGCAAGATCACCAGCTGGGAGTTCGGACGATTGAAACGCGGGTGGAGGTGCCGGTGGAGAAGATCGTGGAGAAGCCGGTGGAGCGGCAAGTAGACAACCCGGCGCACCTGGCGCGGATCAAGGTGTTGGAGAGTGAAGTGGCGGTGGTCGGGGGGCTGCGGGAGCAGATTGCGAAGCTGGAGGCACGGCCACCCAAGATCGTGGAGAAGGTGGTGGAGCAGCGGGTGGAGGTGCCGGTGGAGAAGATCGTGGAGAAGCCGGTGGAGCGGCAAGTAGACAACCCAGCGCACCTGGCGCGGATCAAGGTGTTGGAGAGTGAAGTGGCGGTGGTCGGGGGGCTGCGGGAGCAGATTGCGAAGCTGGAGGCACGGCCACCCAAGATCGTGGAGAAGGTGGTGGAGCAGCGGGTGG
>JAOUMR010000028.1 GCA_029881435.1 Nitrospira sp. | reverse complement strand
GATCACCAATTCACAGGAGACAAAGGCCTTGGTGATCAGAACGGATTGGGGTAGAAGGGTGGCATCGAGAGTCTTCGCTGAAAGGCATGGTGTTGCACAACCCAGTCAGGATCGAAGGCTACTTGAAACGCGTCGACTGCAAGTCCTGTTCGGGAAAAGATCAGATCCGGGTCCACGGGTGTCCATGGTTTCGCCAACCAACCAAAGTTGACCCGTGAGTATTTCAGATCTATAAAACGGTACGTCGCCAGAATTCCTGTCTCGGAATCGGTGAGTGCATCAGGTACCCCAAGCTTGGTCACCACATCGGTGAGAGTCGTATCTCCTGGGACAATAAATGCGACATCCTCTGGAGTGAGGGGCGTATTCAGAGAGACACGAACGACGTTACAGCCGAACGATGGCAAACAGACAACCGCTGCCACCAGCCAGAAGATCACGCTCTTATACATATTCATTGTCTCACTGCCCAAAGGGCCAGAATCGAAATTTCATGCCATCGGTCCGCTTCGACGAAATGACATCTTCGACCAGACCATCTTTACTCAGAATGACAAACAGGTCGTCACTCTTCATGGAAAGACGACTGAAATTGAGGATGATCAACAGGAGGCTCCCCGCTTTCGCATCGTATCGATAATATTGAAAGACGTCCCGGCCATTAAGCTGCATCAGACGATCCGGTGCACCCAGGAGATGGAGCACTTCTGCTTGTGTGGTTGCGCCCTTCTTGATGGCAGCGATGGCGTCCGCGTTGATCTCGTCACCCAACGTCCCACGGCTGAAGGCGCAGGCTTGAGAGAGAAAGGCAATAAGGAACAGTCCCAGTATGCAACGACTGACTTTCATGATCTCTCCTGAGTTATTTCGGAAATCCATTTCGTCCCAAGACAAAATCCTGCTCATAGAGTTCATATGGAGACCGGACTAAGCCGACGCGTTGGTATGCCGCGTGCGCTTGATGATTGTCCCGTGCGACATATAAGCGGATGCCACAGACACGCTGATCCTTGCCGGCTTTATCGAGAATATGGCGATGCATGGCATGATAGACTCCCTGACCACGTTGGCCAGGGACAACATACACACTCTGGATCCACCAAAATACCCCGTTCCTCCAATCACTCCATTCAAATGTAATCATCATCTGTCCGATGGGCTGATTCTCATTGAGTGGTGAACGTTCGGCGATAATATAAAAACCATACTCGGGGTGTGATAATAATGAGCGAATCCCATCTCGCAAGGTAGCCTGGTCAAGGTGGCGTTGCTCGGTTTCGAGTGCCATGGCGGCATTAAACGCTGTGATCGTGTTTGTATCGTCTTGTCCAGCCGGTCGTATATGGATAGCCTCAGGCATGAGTCCTCATCGTGGCTGTTGCTCTGGCGGGCTGAGCCATCCGGTCTTTGGGCGGTAGAACCCGGCGGAGAACTCCATTTTCATGGCGTCTTCCACGGGTAGATTAACAGGGCGAAGCACTTGTTCCGGGAGTAACGCCAGAAAGCCTGTAAAGGGATGGATAGCGGTCGGGACAAAGACCATGAACAAGGTCTGAGAGGGGACGACCTGAATGGAGGGTGGCGCGATTCCCATGACAAATCCTAATGCCCAACAGCCGTCACGAGGGAACGGAAACGCGACGACCTTACTCTGGCCAAAACGAGACCGAAAGTTCAGAACGTCCGTCATGCCCTTTAAGGTAAGGTAAATGCTTTGCACCAGAGGGATCTTCTCAAGTCGACGTTCTATGCGTGTCAATATATTCTGTCCAGCGACGTGATCCAGGCAGATGCCCGCGAGAATGATGAGGAGTACCAACAGCAAGAGGCCAAGCCCGGGAACAGTATAATACATGTACCGGCCTACAAGACTGTCGAGAGTCGTAAATAATGTGGAAAGTATTAAGAAGGTGGCACAGGCCGGAACTATTACGATCAGACCGGCTACGCAGGTTTTCCAGAATGACCTGATCATGGTGAAGGGCCCTGATAACGACCTCGTAAGTCTAACAGAATCAGGGTCATATTAGGAGTCGCTTGGCATCCCTTGCACTCTGTAGTCGGATGAATTATTCTGCTGATGTATCTCGTTTGTTACTGTATCATTTATGAGTCTTGACCCGGATCTTCTTGCCATCTTGTGCTGCCCTGAAACTAAACAGGGCGTGACGCTGGCTGATGCGAACCTCATTCAGCAGGTTAATGCTGCCCTCGGGAAGGGTCTTGTGAGGAACAAAGCAAACCGACTTTTGGTTGGTCAGATAGAAGGCGGCCTGATTCGTGAGGATCAAAAAATTCTGTATCCTATCCGTGGGCAAATCCCGGTGATGCTCATTGAAGAGGGCATTCCATTGGAACAAATCCTACCGGTTCAGTGAAGCCCCTCGCATTCTTTTTGTATTCCTAACACGTTGAGTCAATATGGGTGTGGGATGAGTCGATGTGTTACACGCTTGTTACGTTTGATGCGTGACCCTAACCGAGGAGTGCCGTCGTTATGGTCCAATGATCTGGATTGGCTTGAGGGGGTTTTCTGTTTTTGACCCTGTGGACGTTCCACAGTGGGCACACCGGTACTCATAGAGATTCCCGCTGGGTAAAACAAGCAGAAGGCGTTCCCGCGTCGGCGTTGCAACCTGGCAGCGTGGGCAGAAGAGAAGCGAGGCCTTGAGAGAATCAAACTGGCGTTGAACGGGGTCTGCGGGTGGTCGTTCTCGACTTCGAGCAACGCGTTGACCCGCAATCATTCCCGTCGGCCTTCGTGGAGGCAAATGCATAATTAATTCTATGGGTATATTGATTTGCGCGTCAAGGGATAAGAATGTTGGGGCTGTTGGATTTTCCCAACAACCCGGTGCCGCTCAATTCTCGCTAACTGGCCGTTTAGAGGGTAACGGGGTGTCCTCTCTTAAATAATCCTGGTATTAGAAACGCTGAATACTAGGTCCCTGAACGTCAGACCGTTGTCTTAGCGGATTCGATCTCTGTCGCGGTGATCAGGCTGGAGAGGTAGTCTGCGACAAAATTGAGTGCCTCCTCACGTCCATCCGCACGACGCCCTTTTTCTCTACGCTGAACGGAGAGTTCATGTTCCAGGTCTGATTTCACCTCTCCCAGTATTCGCTGAAGAGAGGAGGGAGTGAGATTAGTATCCATATCTTCTAATTCCTGACAACGATCTAAAACCCAATTGAGTCCTTCAATACGGCCGGCATAATGCTCCTGTTCGGCGGTATCAATCCTGGCCATTGCCGTGGCGAAGGCTTGGGCTTCGTAAATTAGATTGTAAAAACTGGTGACGCCTCTTTGTAACGATGGATTCATGACGCTCCTTTGCCTAAGGATGAAGCGCAATTATACATGAGATTGGTGAGCGGACAAGGAGTATTTTTCTAGCTACGTGAAGAGGAGCGAATGGAATTCGTTCATGAAGCCATAATAGAGCGGCGCAAAATCCTTGAGGCAATCTGGGCTGGTTTCTTTCAATCGCTTGAAAAAGAAGACTTGGCCTCGAGGATCCAGTTGCTCAAGGAGTTGGCTGAGTTGGGCCATACTATAACTCCCGGCCGGAACACTCAGAATGTAATGAACAAGCCTCTCGACAAACTGTTGCTCGACATATTCGCCCGCAAGATAGCCTTCTGGGAGTTTTCCAGCTGCAAGAAACTCTTCGAATGGAATGGCTTGAGCAGCAAATGGGATTGATTGCTGCGGATGGGCTGTCACGCTGCGAGTGCTCCCTCACCTACGGTGTACGATGTTCCTTCCCAAAACCATACTGGAGGGATGGTATCTCGTCAAGTGCGCAGAAGATCCAGCACGAGCTGAGCCGAAAGACTGATGGTCAAGGATAAGGTGGCTCTACTGATTTGCGATGGATGCACATATGCGGCCGGCCAGTAGGATGAGGAAATATTAACTGAAGGTCTGTTGACGAATTACTTCGAGAGGTGACGGAACGAGATTAGAAACGTCAGCGTGACTTGGCCAGTGGGATAAGATCCGATTTTAATGTTACAAGCGTGGCGCAGATCCCCGTCTGGAGATCTGCCCCCGCTTTTTAAAGCTAAGCTCCTAGTCTTGGCTTATAGCCAGGTCACCCGTTCCGCAGGCCTAATATAGATTGGCTCTTCAACTTGAACACGTGCCACTTCCTTGCCTGATTTGTTGAAGCCCAACACTGTATCGTTATACATCTCGAAGCGCTTACCGTGAATTTGCGTTTCAAACACTTTCGGCCCTGGAATGACGTCATAGCGGAACACGATCTGTTGGCTCGCTCTCCAGAGCTGGAGCACGGCCAGCAACTCGCGGCTTGGCACCAGGTACTTTTCAATCGCATTGTCGACACCTGGACCGAACATCTGCCGAGCATACCCTCTGGGTGAGTGCCGTGGTGGGATGTAGAAACCGTTTGGCTCTGTCCCCCATTGCGGATAGAGCGGCAAGGCTACTTGCTCCACACGGATGGCATAGTAGAGTGGGTGCCAGCGATCCTCAGCCCACAGCCCATCGTCCCCGATGCGCATAAGGCTCTGCATGCGAATCTTTCCAACGCAGGCCGCCATACAGCGTGTTTCCATCGGCTCACCACCGGTTAACGGATCTTTACCCTCGATACGAGGATAACAGGCGATACATTTTTCGCTGACGCGGGTGGTGCCTCTATACATAGGCTTCTTGTAGGGACACTGTTCCACGCACTTTTTGTACCCACGACATCTGTTCTGATCGATCAGAACAATTCCATCTTCAGGCCTTTTATAGATGGCCTTTCGAGGGCACGCTGCCAAGCAGCCTGGATAGGTGCAGTGGTTGCAAATTCTCTGGAGATAGAAGAAGAATGTTTCGTGTTCCGGAAGACTGCTGCCGGTCATCTTCCATGGCTCATCACGGGAAAAGCCGGTCTTATCGATACCCTCAACAAGGGCTCGCATCGACGTGGCGGTATCCTCATAGATGTTGACAAATCTCCACTCCTGGTCTGTGGGAATATAGCCGATGGCCGCCTGCCCGACTTTGGCGCCTGCGTCGAAGATGGTCATCCCTTCAAAGACACCATAGGGGGCATGATGTTTCCGACCGACGCGCACGTTCCAGACCTGTCCACCTGGATTAACCTGTTCGATCAGTTGTGTGATTTTGACGTCGTAGAACTGTGGGTAACCGCCATAGGGCTTGGTCTCCACATTATTCCACCACATGTATTCCTGTCCCTTTGAGAAGAGCCAGGTCGACTTGTCAGCCATACTGCAGGTCTGACACGCCAAGCACCGATTGATATTGAAGACGAAGGCAAACTGCCACTTGGGATGTCGTTCCTCATATGGGTACAACATCTTCCGTCCCAGTTGCCAGTTATATACTTCAGGCATAGTCCCCTCCGTAATGCTTACATTAGCAATTCCTGGGATGGTTGCTCCAACGCATCACAGAAGGATGTCGCAGGAGCCCCAGGGAATTGCATTTAGACTTTAATCTTGATGTGTTCACCCTTTAGCCACTTGATCATAAACTCATTTTCCTGACCGGGCGTGAAGCCGGTGCGGACTGGTTCCCATGGACCTCGAGCGCCAATGCCGCCGTCTTCCGCTTTGGTAATACGGATCAGACATTCCTTCGGGACTGTGTTGATCGCATGGTGATCGACCTGGTAACCCCACTTGAACTTCCAAGCGACGGCATGCTTACCAGGCAAGGAGTCAGTTTGGTGCATTGGCATGAGCCAATTACGCGTAAAGGACTGCTGTGCTCCATACCTGAAGTTGGACTGATAGCCGGTATCGATCGCGATGGCCCGTCCATCAGGTCTGGTTTCATGTCCTTTCACCGACTTTGGCGTTGAAACGAACGGCGCATGTTTTGCCATAGTGACATGGTACGGATAAGACGGGTTGTACTTCGCACGAATCATCAACCGGGCCACTTTGTAGTAGGGATCGCTTGGTTTCCACCCTCGATAGGGTCGGTCAACCGGGTTGCCATCGACGTACACATAGTCGCCGTCGTTGATGCCTCGGTCTTTGGCCGCCTGGGGGTTGATATGGATCTGGTGTTCGCCCACCCCTGGCGTCCGCTTATCCATTCGATAGGGATCGCCGAAATTAGATTCGTAAATTTGAACCCAGTCATTCACCGACCATTGACTATGGACACGGTGGCGCGTTTTCGGGGTGACACAGTAGAACTGGTAGCCCTTCTCCCACAAGGGATTAGAATGACGCATGATTTCGTGCCACGACAACTTGATGTTGCGCACTGTTTTATCATCGTGGTGTTGTGCAGTGATTGGGATACCGTAGTCATCCGGTCTGCAATAGGGATTCGTCGTGAAGATAGCATTTGGCAGATACGGCGTCGCTTCAGGACCTTCACGATGGGAGATAAAGTTTTCCCCGTATTCAATGGCCTCAGGTTCGATACGATAGTTCTCGTATCGACCGCTGCGGGTCCACATTGGCTTCGACTCGTTGGTCTCTTCCCAGAACGGATGGCGCGGGTATGTGCGGACCATAACCATCCAGCCTTTTTCCGACTTGAGCATGACGTCGGCAGAGTAGCCATAGAATGTGCTCGAGGCATCGAGCATACGCTGGGCGTACACATCGACACGGTTGGCATAGACCATCGCGAAGTAGTCGCGCATCCGTCTGTCGCCCGTCATATCGGAGAGCTTCGCGGCGACTCCAGCGAAAGTGTCAAGGTCGTTTCTGGTGTCGTACAACGGCCTAATACCACCCTTCCAGATCTGAACCCACGGATTGGAGACCGTCACGGTCATTTCCGGATAGGTAAATTCCATCCAGGAGTTACAGGCGAATGCAATGTCGTTGTGATTCACATCGGACGTCATCTCGATGTCCTGCGTGATAAGACATTCGATGTTCGGATCCACGTTACGCACCATATCGTAGTGATGCTTTGCATTATTCAGCACGTTGACGTTGACCACCCAGCGAAGCTTGCTGGGTGTTGGCATGTGGGTCTTACCGGTGAATACTTTCCGGCCATACTTAGGCGTATTGACAATCAGAGCTGTATCACCGTGATTCCAATAGCCGACTTCCTCACCGTAATAGTAGGACTTGGTCTTAATTTCCTTTCCATGCGCGTTGGGATCCAACGTGATATGGAATGGGTCTTCTCCGGTATGGACCGAGAGACCAGCGCCGGACCAGGGTGTAGCTGTCCATGTCCCGGCTTTGTAGTTCCCTGCCCAGGTATGCTGTCCGGTGCCGAACTTTCCGACGTTACCGGTGATGATGAGGACCATCGCAGCTGCTCGCCCATTCGGCGTCATGTGGAAATAGTGGCAGACCCCTTCGCCATTGTGAATCGCGGCCGGCTTAATCGTGCCGGAGTCCCTTGCCCACCGTACGATGAGATCCTTTGGTGTACGGCAGATTTGGTGGACTGTGTCCAGATCGTAATCTTGGAAGTGAACGAGGTACATCTGCCAGACCGGCATCGCATCGATTTCCCGCCCGTTGAGTAGTTTCACCCGATAGCTGCCGGTGAGGGCCGCATCGATGCCGCTATTGATGTAATGCCAGCCAACCTGCTCCCGATGGAGTGGGACGGCCTGCTTTTTGTTAAGATCCCAGACCATCATCCCGCCCAAACGCTGAATTTGCTCGGGCTTCAACGATTGAATACGGCCCGAATAGCTCTTCGAGAAATCCGGGAACTTGTAGTCTGCGATGACATCGCGTGGATCCAGGTATTGCAACGTATCCGTACGCACCAGGATGGGAGCGTCGGTAAATTGCTTCAGAAAATCAGTGTCGTGCATGTTTTCGTCGATGATGATTTTCAGGGCGCCCAAAAAGAGTGCACCATCTGACTCAGGACGCAAGGGCATCCAGTAGTCAGCACGATACGCAGTTGGGTTGTACTCTGGGGTGATGACGACGACGCGGGCACCGCGTTCGATACACTCCAATTTCCAGTGGGCCTCCGGCATTTTATTTTCGACGAAATTTTTACCCCAGCTGGTGTTTAACTTCGAGAAGCGCATGTCTGACAAGTCAATGTCCGACCCTTGAACACCGGACCAGAATGGCTGAGAGGGATTTTGATCTCCGTGCCAGGTGTAATTCGACCAGTACCGTCCACCCTGTGCTTGATCAGGACCAACCTTACGAATCCAGGTGTCCAGCAATGCGTTGATTCCACCGTTCATGCGCGTATTGCCCATCTTACCGACAATACCAAGGACCGGCATCCCAGCGCGGTGCTTAAAGCACCTGGTCCCGGCACCCTTCATCATTTCAATCATTTCTGGTGCATAGCCTTGCTCTCGCAGACGCCGCGCTCCGGCTTCCCCGCTATATCGGGTGGCAATCACAATCATCGCCTTGGCTGCATAGGTGAAAGCCGTATCCCACGACACCCGGAGCATATCGTCGAGGAACCGACTGTCGAACTTGTACTTTCGCTTTGTTTCTGGGGTAAGCTCTGGGGATCCGTCATCCATCCATTGCTTCCAACCCTTCCGCATCAATGGCCCCTTCAACCGATACGGTCCGTACACCCGCCGATGAAAGGTAAATCCTTTCAGGCACATCCGTGGGTTGTGCGCGAACGTGCCTCGATTTCCGTATAAATCTTCATAGGTTTGGTGGTCGTAGTTTTGTTCCACACGCATAACCACACCGTTCCGCACAAACGCACGGACGCGACAGGCGTGTGTGTCGTTCGGGGAACAAACCCATGTAAAGGATGAATCGTAACGATATTGATCGTGATAGACACGCTCCCACGATCGGTCAGGATAATCCCCCAAGGGGTTGCCGACTTCGATAACTGGCTGGAGCGCCGTCAACGCCAGAACGTTATCTGCCACGGCTGCGGCAGCAACTGTGCCAGCAGAAACTTTCAAAAATTGTCGACGTGACAAGAACATTGTTGATACCTCCTCGACGATTATAAGCTTGCGTGAATCATCGTTGCTTTGCGATTTCTCTTCGATTCTCCCTCAGGACAACCTTCTATCGAGATTAAACGCTTACCATCCCAAGGGGAATAATCTTTCAAATCTGTTGTGACTCATCATCTGTTGTGACTCATCAAAAGTCGCGATTAAATCTCTTCTACGTCTATTCTCTTCTTTCCACTTAAAGTTACATGCGGTGTGGCATATACCATTTGGAACAATATGTTGCAATAAAAAATGTTCGCAATATCTGCGCCATTATGAATCCAGCGTCCATAATTACCCAATGAGTATTCTAAACGCCTAAAAACACAATGAGTATTTTGGTCGGCTCTCTTTAGAATTGACGGTCATCTCTGGTCTATTGATGGGTAGCTTGCGTAGCATTTCTTTTCAGACCATGATGTCTACCTGCCATTTGTATGATGATAATCCCTATTATTTTGATATGTTGAGCGCAGTACCGCCACATCACACTCATGACGTTACGATACGGTAACCTATTCGCGGAAGGGAACGGACCCAAGACTGGATGACTCCAAGTGACTGTACTGAATCAACGTACTTGATCCGATCGGATTCGTAGCTTGACACGATACTGATAGCTCAGTACACTCCGAACCTTCAGACCTCTCGAGCGGGAATAGCTCAGTGGTAGAGCATCGCCTTGCCAAGGCGAGGGTCGAGGGTTCAAATCCCTTTTCCCGCTCCAATACATTCCCATCCCTCTTCAGGTGTGCTGGTCATTCATGCTGAGACTAACGCTGCTGTCATGATTTCCCTAATATTGTCAGCTGTCTGAGCCCATCCTCCGCCATTCCCAGTTCCTCATCGGTAAGCGGTATTCCACCAAACCGAGTTCTGCAATAAAGCTCGGTAATTGAAGCCACCACGAGATTCGCTTCACCCCATCTGATGCGAGCGAGGTGAACAAACTCAAGAGGCGTGGTGGTAGCTGTTTTCGCAATACCTTTGTCAGCGAGACGTTTGATCATCTGCTTGTAGAGATCCACGATACGGTGGTCTTCCTGCGTGATCTTCTTATCAGGAAACGCCCTTGCCAAGATTCTTCTCACGCTCAACCCAAGCATAATGATGAATGCAACAATGACGAGACCCCAAATCGACCCCTGTGGCCGCAGGATACTTGGGAACACGTAATCTGGAATCCCCCCAAACAGTTTCATGAACGGACTGAAGAGTGTGGTGACGGAATCGAACGCCTTATGGCCAACAGATTTACCGCCGGCTTTTAATTCTCGCACAACGGCCAGTTGATCCGCGGCACTGTATTGCACAAAGAAGCGACTCCACTGGAGTTTGACATTATCCAGAATACGTTCCAAAGCCCGCCAAGCAGGATACACGTCCCCCACCGGTTCCACCGAAGGTGGAGTCGGATCCATCATGACCCATCCGGAATGTGGCAGGTGCACTTCAACCCATGCATGAGCATCTTGCTGTCGAACGACATAGTAGCTTCCATATTCATTCCACTCTGTGGCGAGAAACCCGGTCACAAGACGCGCAGGAATTCCTACGGTCCGCAGCATGATCACCATGGCTGTCGCATAGTGCTCGCAATACCCCGTTTTGCGAAAGAAGAGAAATTCTTCAAGCGGGCGATCCACTCCCGCAAGAGGTGCATCAAGGCTATACCGATAGTTGCGCATGAGGAACGTGTGAATGGCCTGCGCTTTTTCATAGGGACTGCGCTGAGAGCCTGTAATGGCTTTTACTAGCTCACCGATCCGTTCCGATGTATAGGGGATTTGGAGGAAATGTTTGGTAAATGATTCTGGGTAAACGGTGAGCTCGGAGCCAAGATCGGCCGGCAACACAGGATGTACGCGAGAGACAACAGAGTATTCAATACGCGATGAGCTGGGGAACGGAAGATACACCGACCCTGCAAAATCTGATTGGACCGCCGGGAACTTCCCGCTGATTTTTTCAACGAACGGAGCGGCGAAGAGTACGGACGTATCGAGCGGCTCTAGAAGAATATTCTGCTGAATCGCGTCGCCCAGGCGAGATGGTGCGGGACCTTCATGCCCACGAATGATAAACATCCCAGGACTTTCCTCGCTGAGATTCCGTCGGTAGCCCAATCGATTCATCCAGGATTTTCCGTCATATTGATCGAAGGAGACTCCTCGTACATAAAGCCGGTCCACAGCGTGTAGAGTGTGCCGCGGCACCTTGACCCGCATCACAATGCTTGGATCCCGCTTGATCGGCCCTATTGCACCTAAGTTGACTGTCTCGGAGAATCCAGACGTGCGAATATTTTCCCCAAAGCCTTTCTGATAAAACCCCGCGCTGATCCGAGGAATCGTGAAGAAGATCGCCAATGTCATCCCAAAGCACACCAGCGCCAGTCCGTTTGCCAGCCAAAAGAGTTGGGGTGTGACTCGGCCGAGCAACTCTGGCTGTGGCGGCTGACCGCCCATTGGCGGGGCACCTGTGTCTTCAGCGCCTTTGGTTATTTGAAATAGGATAAGCGTCCAGACCCCGGCCACGAGATAGAGCAAGAAGATTGGGAAGTACCACAGATCCGTCGTAAGGGAGCCCGACGCGAGGATTGCAACGAGACTGATGGCATAGAGATGCAGATAGTCGCGACGAAGCCTGAGGTTGAATAACTTAATGACCATCAGGATCATGAGAAAATGGATTCCCGCCGGAAGAAGTTCACCTGAAATCCAGAACATATCCACCCAAAACCACAGAAACCCAACAATGACCAGCAGGTTCCAACCGGCCGGTGAGAAAGAAACGTGCGTGGCAAGGTGCCTGAGGTCCCCGGTTGTAAACTGACGTAGGAGCACAACAATCAGTCCCCCACCAGTCAACATCGCCAACCACGCAGGCAGGCCTGACCCAAGCGTCAGTCCGATAAATGAGACCGCCGCCAATAGAATTGAAGTCAGTCGAAGCGCCTGATTAAAGGGCATGTATAGCTCCGTCGACGGGCTGACCGTCGACCAGAAGAGTCAGGCGTCCAGGCTGGTGATCCTCCGGTCCACACCACGATTGCACGACGATCTCTGTCCCGCCTTCATCCTCCCTGCGGTCGCGGTCGAGCCTTTCCCTCGCCATGAATTCTCCGGAGGGATCGCTTCGTTGACAGAGGGCGAGCATGCGCAGAAGCTCGTGGAGGTGTGCGTCCCCTTGGCCGAACGTCGAGCAGTCTGATCCCACGATCAGTTGTATGAGGTAGCCTTGCCGCGCCAAATGCTGAACCAGGGACGCAGCCAATGAGACGGCTTGCTCAAATACTATATCGTGGCTAACGGGGGCGATGGTCGACAGACGAATGGTCGCTCGGCGTTGCTCTTCGGCCTCGGTCTCTCGAACCGTCAGCTGGGAGGTCCGAGCAGTCGTTGGCCAATGAATACTCCGCGAGTCATCTCCCGCGTGATACAGACGCAAGTTATACAAGTCACTCCCATGGCCCCGTCGATGAAGATTCTGCTCTTGACCGGTACTCATCAGTCCTTGGAGCAGACTCTCGTCCAGTGGGATGATCTCAGGGCAAACAATGACCGATCCTTCAACGTGGTAAAAAGCCTTTTTCATGAAGAGTCCGAAAGGGAATTCCGTTGCAACGCGAACGCCATCCAAACGCAGCTTCCCCCGTCGCGTTGCGAGAAAGGGATACGGCACCAACCGGCTGGCACCTGCAGGCAGTTCGTGAATGGTTACCCCACGAGCCAAGTTGCGCCCATCGCTCACGTCGAAGATCGCCAGGGAAAAACTAGGGAGGCGTGATTTCCGGTTCTTTACTACTAGTGTGGCGGTGACCGGTTGATTCACAACAATGAGGTCTGGAAGATGGCGGTGAAAGTCGAGTCGTCGCAAGCAGTACTCTGCGACGATGCCTGAGATCAGGATAAGGCTCAGCATCATCGCGAGCAGAAGATAGAAAAGATTGTTCCCGGTATTGATGGCGGCGATGCCGATCGCAAGGGTAAAGACCAAGAATTGAAGGCCTTCGGACGTGACCCTTGTGGACCGATGAAGAAACCATCGTCGCACGAAAACAGGCATTTGAAGGGGCATGTCCCACCAGCTCCGCGCCGGCCAGCTCGTTTCAGGAAAGACTTAGACAGGGACTGGAACCGAATCGACCAAGTCCTGGATGATCTGCTCAGTGTGTTCAGAGCTACGCTGGCGTGAACCCTGCGCGCGTGCCACCATGATGCGATGAGAGAGCACGATAGGGGCAAGCTCCTTCACATCGTCCGGCAGACAATAGGCCCGGCCGCGAACAAACGACAACGCTTTGGCCGCTCGACTTAACGCCAGAGCGCCCCGTGTACTGACGCCCAGGGATAAGAGATCCGACTGCCTTGTACTCTGCACGATAGCCAGGAGATAGTCCGTGATGCTCTCCTCCATGCGAACCTTATCGACTTGGTCTTGGAGCGCCACGACATCGTGCGCGGTGAGTAACGGGCACAGCTCTTCGGCCGGATGCAACGATTGGGGGCGTTCCAACACCTTTCGTTCTTCTTCGGGCACCGGATAACCGATGCGAAGCCGCATGAGAAAGCGATCGAGCTGCGACTCGGGGAGTGGAAACGTTCCATGATATTCTGCGGGGTTCTGGGTTGCAATGACCATAAACGGCTGACTCAGGGGATAGGTCTTATTGTCGAAGGAAATCTGTGCCTCGCTCATCGCCTCTAAGAGACTACTCTGGGTTTTTGGTGTCGTTCGATTAATTTCATCCGCCAACACGATGTTGGCGAAAATCGGTCCAGGCATGAATTCAAAGGCCTGTTTCTGCCTGTTAAAAATCGACACGCCGACAATGTCCGAGGGAAGCAGATCGCTCGTGAACTGAATGCGCTTAAAGGAGCAATCGAGCGATCGCGCAAGACTATGGGCGAGGGTCGTTTTCCCGACCCCGGGAACGTCTTCGAGAAGCAGATGCCCACGAGCCAGGAGGGCAACGACACTCATCTCGATGACATGGGGTTTCCCTTTGATCACCCGGGCAATATTCTCCAAGATATCTGGAATGGTCGGTGTTGCGTTCATGTTGGGACTAACGCGCGGGAGATCGCTGTGGAAAGACTTGGTGATCGAACACGGTCGAAGTCTAACAAAGGGTCTAAGATCGGTCAATTATTCATGTTTTTTGCACCTCGCGATTTCGCTGTCAGGCTCGAATCCGCCTGAATTGCTACGCGGGAACCAGCGTGAGCATCCAGGGGGGAACTTCTTCGTTCATGGAGGAAAACTTCCGTGCCGTACTGCTCGCTGGGCTGTCCGAGAAGGTGGCTCCCCGTCGAATACAGATATACCGAAACACACAGACGAAGCCATCTCCCGAAGGCGGATACTGACGCCGGAGTGTCGCGAGGCTCGACAGGTCGACGGACTCACCGACCGGCAGACCGACGAGAACATCGTATAGGTCTCCGAATATCTTCGGTACGGTACCCATGTTAAAGGGTTCTTCTTGCGGTCGATAGCGCGGTTCATCGAGCAATTGCGCAAGGAGTTCCCAAAACACTTGATCATCGACTGATCCCACCACACAGACGGCTCCTCGCCGGGCGAGCAGACTCAATAGTGCCAGAGGGCCGATGATCTCGAACTTCCACGGTGGGAAGAGCAAGAGGCGATCGCCATGCACGACTTCGAGAGCTCGCTCTCGCTCAAAGCGCGTCTGGCGAAAGACCCCTTTGGTCCGTATGAGCTCCTGATCGATCAGCGATCGCGAAAGTCTCGTCGGTTCGTAGGCGAAGGTGGGAGTGGCAGGCGCCCAGCAGGTGGCGATGGTGTATCGAGGGGCTAGCGAGTCCTGCTCATCCAGAGGTTCCAGCTCAAACATGTCTTGATTGCCGAAGAAAGCAAACGACAACCCAGGTGTCTGCTGTAACGCGCGGAGCCGGTCCGGTCTAGCATGGAGAGGGCCTCCCAACTGTGAACGAGGATCGAGTCGATCCAGACAGTGCATAATAAGCTCTCGGTTCTGTTGCCTGAGGTCAGCGCTATACACACCAACCAATTCCTCTGCAAAAGAGAGATCCCCTGCGCCAATGTCTAGGAGCGACGCCACGTCTGCGCGACGAAGGAGGTCGAACGGATTGTCCATGTTGCGCACCAACCGTTCTAGGTCCTCGCTGGCCAGCCCTGTCACGGGCCACCTAGAGCCTGGAGTTGGGACCAATTCGAAAAAGACACTCAGCGCGCGGAGAGCTTTGGCTGGAGGAAGGCCTGTGAGAGATTTCAGGCACGCTCCATCCAGATCTTGGACATGTTGTGGCGCCTCCCGCTCGAACAGGCGGAGCAGGGGTCCCTTCACTGAAGCTGGAAGATCTTTGTCCAGAAGGGTGTAATGGAGTCGGACGAGGGTTGAGGGGAGGGTGGCCCCTTCGATCAATTTTTTAGATGCTTCCCATTGTTTGGGGAAACGGCGCGCACGATGACCCACGAGACGGCGAAATTCGGCAAGCGGGTCGGGATTCATGCAGCCTAAACAACTGTGTCAGTCTGAGGGTGAATTTGGATATCGAACCAGAGCATAGTGATCTTCATTCGTCAGGGTCAAGCGTGCTTGTTCACACTCGATCGTTGTGATAGGAGTGGTTTCATGAGAAGACCTGTCATTGTGAGTTCTGTGCTAACAGGGCGGTCGGCCTTCAGGCTGAGTCTCCTGATCTGCCTGCTCGTGTTCCCGATGGGCTGCGCGGTAGAGGGCGCTGGCGGCCTCGGCTCCAAGATCGAGGCTGGTTGGCAGCCCTGGCACATTCTTGACACCCAAACCGGCCACGTCATCTCGTTTGCCGATTTGGTGAAGGACTTGGAGCAGCAGGACATTGTCTATCTGGGAGAAGAGCACCACAACCCGTACCATATCGAAGCGGCCTTGAAGGTGCTGAATCAACTGGTTGCAAAGGGGGTTGAACCTACGATCGGGATGGAGATGTTCGGATGGGATGGCCAACCAGCCTTGGATAGCTATGTATCGACCACTCAACCAGCCACGCAAGGGTTTTTGGAGCAAGTGCGCTGGAAACAAAATTGGGGCGGCGCATTTGAGGATTACGCGCCATTGCTCACGTTCGCTCGAAATCGACATTTGTCCGTTCGTGCCATGAACCCACCCAAACCATTGATTCGCCGCGTTGTGAAACTCGGGCTCGATCAAGCCAAACAAGAGCCGGATTGGGCTACATGGGAGCTGGATCGAGAGGAGATCGTCGACGATCCCGCTTATCGGGAGAGGATCTTCGGTCAACTCCAACGATGCCATGGAGGATCCGCGGAGCACTATCGCACGATGTACGAAGCATCTATGGTGCGCGACGAAGGCATGGCAAGGACACTGGTCTTGCGCGAACAAGAATTCCGCCGGAATCAAACGGGCTCCCGTCGCATGATCGTGAGCTACACGGGAGCCGGCCACATTCAATATAACCTCCCCGTGCCGAAGCGTGTAGCCAGACGGCTGAGTGGAGCGGTCAAACAGGCAACGATTTATTTGCTTTCCTTTGACGCGAGCAAAACGGAAGACATTCGCGCGCTGATGCAAGAACCCATCGCTGATTATATTTGGCTGACGCCAATGGACAAAGCACGCCCAGTGAAGCCATGCCGGTAGTGCACTCGCGACCCAGGCTCCTTTCAGGCAACCGGATACAAGCGACCAAGAAACCAGGCGAGGCTTGACACGACTCGACTCACCCGGCAGACTGGATCAATTCAGGTTCCCGGAACGACTTGCGCATCGACCATGCGAAACAAGATTCCTTGCAGCGCGGAGCGGCTTGGCTTGCTGGATCCCCAGATGATCCAGGCCATTTCAGAAGGCTCCGCCTTTCAAATCGCCCAGAGGTATTTGAGCGAAAGCCGGGTCCGCATCATGGAGGCTGACGACGCCCGGATCACGTCTACCCTCATTGGGAACTCCGGTCTCCACGAACAAACTATTCGCCTGAAAGACGGCCACCTCATTTCAAAGTGCTCATGCGCCCTTCCCGAAGAACCCATGTGCCGCCATTGCATCGCGGCCCTGCTGGAATACTATCGACGGGCTCAGCCTCAACAGTCTCAACAACCGAGTGTTTCAGAAGAATCCGACATCCCTCCCCTGGCCTCTCCTTCTCTGAATGGCAAAACACCCTCAACACAATGGCGCGCAGCCGACGTGAAATTGAGCGATGCCATGCAGTTTATGGAATGGCTCCACCCGGCCACGAAAGCGATCCAGACACACCAACAGCTTCCTGACCCTCCCACACTCAAACGCAGCGAGGTCTCGATTTGGATCGAAACCATTCGCGGTCTTGCGGACAGTCGTCGTGAAAGCGATCAAGGCTCCACCAGGCTGACGGCTGAGATCCGAGACCGTGAGACGCACGTACGAAGACTGTCTCAGGAGCTCCGAACTTCGATTGACGAGATGAAGGCCACGCAGACCACAGCTCAAGCGCTTCAGCGTGACATAGCGACCTACCAAGAGACCATGGCTAAAGTGGCAGAGTTAGCGACTGAAATGATCAAGCATGAGGAACAGATGCGGGCGGCAGCACGCGAACTGCTTCAAGAGGGTTCGCCGTTCGAACAATTCGCCAACTCCGTCAAAGAAATTGCACAGACACTGAAGGCCGCGGTTAAGCCAGCCCCCTAAAGAGTTGTTGTGCTTCGTTCGTTGCATCCCCAATCGGCCTACTGATCCCCCTTGCGCCTTCCAATTGAGGTCCAGTAAAATGCGGCCTTCTTTAGCTTTTCAGATCTTGGAGGGAGCAAAGATGAAACGGTTACTTTCACACATGGGTGCGATCACGGGAGTCCTTCTGGCCCCGGCGTTGCCGGTATTGGCGAATGCTCCAGAGGGAGAAGGGCCTCCGGATTACAGCGGAATCAGCGCCATATATTATGTGCTGATCGGAGGGATCCTCGCGTACGGCGTCTACGACACGTTCATTAAGAAGTCGTCGTAATAATTCTTTGGCCCACCGTACGTCCTCAGACCTATTATCAGGTCTGATTCAGGCGAAGATCGAGTCAGTGACCTGACGTTTGGGCGACTCCGGGCTCTTGCAGTCGTTCGTTCAGCACCGCCTTGATGACTTTGAGTACCTGCTCGACGACGATTTCATACCCGTCCTTCGTCGGGTGAATGCCGTCGGCTTGATTCAATGAAGACGCACCTCCTACCCCTTCCAGAAAGAAGGGGATCAAGGGAAGATGGTACTCTTGTGCGAGCGCCGGATAGATGGCCTCGAAGCGAGTGGTGTAGTCCTTTCCATAGTTTGGTGGGAGCTTCATACCGGCAAGGACAACGGCGGCGCCGGCTTCTTTCAATTGTTTGACGATCTGTCGCAGATTGCTTTTGGTTTGATCGACGCTGAGCCCTCGAAGTCCATCGTTGGCGCCTAATTCGAGGATCACCAGCTCAGGTTCATTCTTGAGGATCCACGGCACACGTCGAAGCCCACCGGCCGTGGTGTCGCCACTAACACCGGCATTAATCACTCGATAGGGATACTTCAGGTCATCCAGCCTCCGCTGCAATTGGGCGGGATAGGATTCATCGGCTTGCACCCCGAGCCCAGCTGTGAGACTGTCGCCGAAAGCCACGATTCGAGGCCTGGTATCCGATGCCGACGGCGAGACGGCATTCACCGTGATAGGCCATACAAGTATCAGCACTACGGGTAGCGATATCGCCAGAAATGTTCGTGCTCGTCGCATGATGTCACTCAACATTCGCTCTCTTTGCTCGTGCAGTATACTATCATTCTCTGTACGTTCTGAGTCAGAGGATACAAGAGGGGTTCGATGATCACTGTGACGGATGTGTCGATGGTCTTGGCCGCGGGAGGGCGTTCGGTCACCATCCTTGACCGTATTAATTTTGAGATTCCGGCGAAACAGACAGTCGCGATCGTGGGACCGTCCGGAAGTGGAAAATCGACGTTACTCGGCTTGATGGCAGGTCTTGATCGGCCGAGCGCCGGATCGATTCATCTTGATGGCACGGACATCACGACCATGGCAGAAAGCAGGATGGCCAGATTTCGGCGTGAAAAGGTAGGCTACATTTTCCAGTCGTTTCATCTCATTCCCACACTCACCGCCGTTGAGAATGTTGCGGTTCCACTCGAACTCAGCGGAGAGAGTCGGGCTGGTGATCGCGCGGCTGATTTGCTTTCCGCAGTGGGGTTGTCCGATCGCATGGGACACTATCCGGTCCAATTGTCCGGTGGGGAACAACAACGAGTAGCCGTTGCCCGCGCTTTTGCCTGTCGTCCACCGATTTTGCTGGCGGATGAGCCAACGGGTAACCTCGATAGCACGACCGGCTCCCATATCGTCGAACTACTACTGGCTCTCCACCGCGATCATGGGACGACGCTTGTGCTCGTGACCCACGACACCGCGTTGGCCTCATCGATGCAGCGCGTGCTGTCGTTGCGGGATGGGCGACTGGAGTCCGATAGCATGCCTTCCAACTCATCATTCGTCGACGACATATCAACCGACTCCCGAAAGTCAGGCCGATTGTCCTCAACCACGTCCCCCTTCCAATTCGGCTGATGACCGGGTTCGTGGTCAAGATGGCCTGGCGTGAGACACGCGCCGCATGGCGACACTTTCTCTATTTCTTGGTCTGCATTGCCATCGGTGTCGGCGCGCTGACGGGTGTGTCTCTTTTCGGCACGCAGGTCGAGCGAACCGTGACGAAAGAAGCGCGTGGATTGCTGGGCGGCGACCTCGAAATTCGGCTCTCTCGCCCCATCAGTCCCAACGGTCAGGAAGTCTTGGACTCGTTGAGCGAGCGTGGCATCGTGCTCACGCATGTCAGCGAGCTTGTTGCGATGGCGGCACGGGCCGAACCTACCACTGTTGGCCAACCGACACAGATTGTTGAGCTCAAGGCCATCGAGTCAGAGTATCCGTTGTATGGCTCACTCCGCGTTGAGCCCGACACCGATGTAAGAGAATTACTTCGCCGGCAAGATCGAGCATGTTCAGGACTCGCCTGTTTTGGGGTGGTGGTGCAAGAGTCTCTGCTCATCAGAATGGGACTGTCGGTTGGGGATCAGCTTAAGATTGGGCAAGCTCAGTTCGTTATCAATGGTGTCGTCAGAACGGAACCCGATCGCATGGCCAACGCCTTCAGCCTTGGTCCTCGTGTCCTGATGTCGCAAGAGGGGCTGCACGCCGCTGAGTTAATCAAAGTGGGCAGCAGAGTCCGTGAACGGTATCTGTTGAAAACTCCAAGTCACACGCCGCCCGAGCCTCTACTCTACGAATTGCGTGCAAGGCTGACATCGGAGTCAGCTCGTGTATCAAGCTACCGTGAAGCCCAACCGCAACTGAGGCAGTCCTTGGAACAACTGACTCGTTATTTGGGCCTCATCGGGTTAACCGCCCTGTTTGTGGGGGGCTTGGGAGTCGCCACCTCGGTGCATGCCTTCGTGCGAGAAAAGCTGAACACGATCGCGATTCTCAAGACGGTCGGTGCGGATTCCCAAACCATCGTGCTGACCTATGGATTGCAGGCGCTGATGCTGGGCTTGGTCGGAAGTCTCGTCGGCTTGCTCATCGGCATACTTCTCCACTTGGGACTCCCGTGGGTGATCGCCGCTATGGTGGCCCCGGATCTTCTCGACCAATTGGGTTTCACGAACGGAGGAATGGGCCTTTCGCTCCCTCCGTTGTTAAAGGGATTGGCCTTGGGCATGCTGTCGACGCTGCTCTTTACCTTGTGGCCGTTGCTGACGATCCGTGACGTCAAACCAGCGCGAATCTTTCGCCGTGAGGTCACTCCATCAGCCCCAATGCTACGTTCTGGACGGATCAGATGGTGGGTCCCTTGGCGTACCCTTGACCGGATCAAGTTGCTCGTGTCGATCGGAATCAGCCTCGGATTGGCGCTATTATCGATCTGGCAAGCCGGGTCGTGGAGGGTCGGACTATTATTCATCCTGGCGTTTGCAGGCGCTGTGTTGTTATTGGGTGCATCCGCCCGTGCCGCCTTAACCGCCATCAAGCAATGGCCACGACCTGAGCAGCTGGCGCTTCGACAGGCGGTGGGGAATGTGACTCGGCCGGGAAGTCAGGTAGTGAGTATCACGATTGCGATCGGCATCGGTGTGATGGTCGTGACGACCGTCTCGCTTGTCGAACGATCTTTACTCGCGCAGGTGGGCGAGAATCGGCCGATGGACGCCCCGACCTTTTTCTTCATCGATATCCAGCCTGACCAGGCAGAAGGAATGGGTGGTCTCCTGCGTCAGCGATCCAGTGGCCCTGCTCCTCGGTTGACCCCGTTGGTCCGATCGCGGCTGTCCGCCGTCAAGGGCGAACCCGTGAAGGTCGAGCCGTCGTCTGAGGAAGAAGAACAGAAGGACAAATCAGCCCAGAAAGAAGAGCGACGGAAGAAATGGTACCTCGCCCGCGAGTACGTCCTCACCTTCCTTCAAGACCTGCCCAAAGATAACAAGGTGGTGCAGGGCGAGTGGTGGAAGCCCGGACAAGTCTTCACCAAGCCGCTGATCTCGATCGAAGAGGATGCTGCGAAGCAACTCGGGGTCACGGTGGGCGATACCTTGGAACTCGACATCCAAGGTTCGTCGATCAAAGGAGAGATCAGTAGTGTTCGATCTGTGGAGTGGGGCAACTTTTCCACAAATTTCTACATGATCTTTTCCCCCGGTGCTCTCGAAGGAGCCCCTCACACCTATGTGGCCACGGTTCGGGTTCCCCCATCCGACGAAGTGCCTCTCCAACAGGCAGTGGTGGCCTCATTCCCGAATGTCACGGCAATCAATATTGGAGACGTCTTCGATAGCTTTGCGCGGGTGCTGGATCGACTGTCCCTTGCCATCCGCGCCGTGGCATTGTTCTGTGTCTTGTCAGGGGCCTTGGTGATGGCAGCAGCATTGGCCGCGACCCGCTATCGTCGACTCTATGAATCCGTGATTCTCAAAGCCTTGGGAGCGACACGCGGCGTGATCGCCCGTTCGTTTGCGGTTGAATACGCCTTGCTGGGAGCCCTAGGCGGATTTCTGGGGATCGCGCTGGCCAGCGGATTATCGTGGGCGGTGCTCGAGACGATCTTTGACTTGAGCTGGAGTCTTCAACCAGGTGTGCTAGCTATGGGATTTGCAGCTACAGTCACACTCACCGTCCTCGTGGGCTTCCTCAGCACCTACCGAATTCTCGGCCAACCGCCCTTGGCCGTGCTTCGCCAGGAATAGGGCTGACACTAAGGCTCCCCGTGGCAGTCGACGCTAGAAGTGTGACGACATGGGTTCGGGCAACCACACATCGACGATGCGCCGAATCCGCCTCTCTTCTCCTCGATGGAGGCGCGTGAATCGCAAGCCGACCGTACCATCCCCTCCTGAAGCGCGAACCACCGCTTCCGCAATCGTAATCGGAAGCGAATCGTTGGAATACTGGAATTCCAGTTCCAAACGGGAGCCGAGGATAACTGGGGCGGTGGTACGAATCCGGCACCCACGAATCGAAAGGTTTTCTATCACGCCTTCCTGCCCCAGTCGCGGAGAGCCTGGGGTCCGGTGTGGTCGAAACCAGACCGGGAACGACACATCTACACGATCGAAGCTTCTCCGTGGATTCAGCGTACGGCGTCCGAGAAACTTCCGAAAGCGGTCCGCACAGAGCTGACAACGGAAGGGATAAATGGTGAATCCGCCAAGAAGGGCATCAGAAAGCCCCTTTCTTGCCGCCAGGCGGACCTTGACCGCTTTGCAAGTCGGACAGGTGATGTTGGATGTCGTGCGTCCCATCGGATACCAGATTGCTGTAAATTCTATCGAGTGCGTTGGCTTGGAGCAACTGCGGGTATATTCGTAGGAAGCTGCCGGGACTTATGCCAGAAGGAAGACGGACGAGAGGAAACTCTGGTAATGACTACTACATTGAATTGAACAAAGGCACGGCTCACAGGAATTAGGCTGGATTCCCAAGCTGGCGTTGGGCCATAAGCGACTCGGACCCCATGTCGATCTTAGGTCCTGGTGTCCTCGCGGTGACTGTCCCGCCCGAATCTTTCTCCTGCACCTGGGTGAGCCGATTCCCGGCATCGTAGGTGTAGTTCGTACTGGTCCCATCCTGGAAAGTCGTCTTGGCGCGCCGGTTCAACGGATCATAGGTGTAACTGGTGACCTGGCTCTTGCGATCCGTGACGGTCGCCACATTGCCGTCTTTTGCCATGGCTATAGAGCTCCGTCTGGAGCAACGAATCTTTGCGAGTCGTGGTCCGCGAGGGCAAGGTCAAGAACCGACCCTAATCTTCCGCCACGATATGAATTCAGACCGAGTTCGCCACCCGGGAAGGAGAAGACCCCAATAGGTCATTTGTCCTGTCAGACCTCACTTCACCTCGACCTGATGTGCTCATCAGACTTTCAACTTATTGGAATGTAATGCCTTGAGAAGGATCGAAGGGGTGACGATCTGTATGGACCGGAATTGCTCCAGGTGAAGTAATTCTTTATCTCCGGTGACCAAATAAGCAGCCTGAGATTCGATGGCCGTAGCAAGCACCATGAGATCGTCTTGGTCTTGAATGGGAGCTGATAAGGTTGTAGTTCCAGGAACACACACGGTGCCGCTTGCAAGAAGCGTCAAGAAGTTGTGGATGTCTTCTTGCGTCAGGTGATAGCGGGTAAGGATTTTCTGGCGGTGCAGGGTCTCTTGAAGCTCAACGAACAGGGGTGGACTTGTGACCAAGTCAAACTGTCCGTCCCGCCATGCTCGAAGAAGTTTCGCTGGAGTGCCGCGTGGAGTGATGAATGCGCTGACGAGGATATTCGTGTCGAGAACAACCTTAGGCACTCAGCCGCCTGCGGCTTCGACGGGTCGCTCTGGTGTGCTTCACGGCCTGAGTGGCATCGCGTAAGGCTTGACGAGCCGGTACGTTCTTGTTCTTGGCCCATACCCGATCAATGACCGCAAAGAGCTGGTTCCGTTTTTTAGTTAAGAGCTGATACCGATCAAAGGGCATCATGGCGGCTACCGGTTGACCCTGCTCTTCAACGATCACGGTGTCCTTTTTCCGTCGAACGCGGCCGAGTAGGGAGGGGAACTCGTTTTGGATAGCCTTTGCGCTGAGGGTCTTTACCATGGGATTGCCCTGTTGCTCATAATTCGTGCTGCACAGTGTACACCGACTCAGGATGCGAGTCCAAGGAAGTTCCGCCAATATCTCACGCCCTAGCCATCCCCCCAGCAGACCACCGCGCGGTATGGGACAGGGCATCGCGGTCAGCACATGGGGGGGAGGTACAAAGAGGAAACAGCTTTCAATCTGTTCATCGGCGTGCCAAGAACTTTCCAGGGAGCAGACCTCCGCTGGCCTGGGCTGATCGCGACAAGTCGATAGTCATGACTGACACTATTTCATATCTGAAGCGTTGATAGTTTAGGCGATGCGTGGGTCAACTCGTTTCGAGTGTTTGCTGGCACACAATACAAGATCCGCCTCTCACAACGACTTTACGAGGGCAAGGTCAAGAACCGACCTTAATCTTCCTAATCCTATTTGGTGGTCGGCTCAGGAATTGTTCTCTGACCCCAATTTCCCATTCAGGAAGCTGCCGGGACTGCCATCGGTGAGGAGACCTGCGAGAGGAAAGGCTAGGAATGCTTGCTACATCGAACAGAGGAAGGGCATGGTTCTCATGGACTAGGCTGGCTTGCCTGTGTCGGCCACGCTTAAAGTGTACACCCTTTCTCTTCGCAGAATGCCACGGCAACACAAAGCTGGTTGGGGTAGTTGGTCTTCATGCCGCCCGTGCCGGGGCCGATGCGGTGATGGCTTTTGTGTTGCAGCAGCCGATGGTAGACCGGGGCAATGTGATCAGGGCAGATAGGGTGGCGGTGGCCTTGAAGAGAATGCACATTCCTACCCAAGGAAGTCGTCATTATGAGCGGATGTATGAATGACCATACATTTGACGTCTGGTTTGAAGCAGGCCATTATGCAAATCCTACTTGTGGTGAGAGCCATGGTCCATGAAATATACATATGAGGGTTGTGGTCTTGAGTAGTCTTATGTCCGAATCGTACGATTGATCGTACCAGTGTCTAGCAGGCTATCTCTCAATTTGGCCATTGCCTCCTTGGTGGAGTAAACAACTGATAGATGGATGCAGCCAATTTCTATGAAACGCAGGCACTGAAATATCTCGACACTCGAGATCGGTCCGGCGTAGGAGTCGGAATTGTTCGGAGTTGGGCGAGGTCTCTACCTTCTGGTAGTACTGTCGTCGAAATCGCCTGCGGCGGAGGGTACCCCATTACGCGGATCCTAGTGGACTCGGGGCTCATGGTATGGGCTGTCGATACATCATCCACGTTGCTGAGACAATTTCGATTGCGCTTCTCCACGATTCCTACGCAATGCGCGTCGGCCCTGGAGAGTGACTACTTCGGGCGGATCTTCGACGCGGCCATATCAGTCGGCCTTGTGTCTCTTCTTCATGAGGACGAGCAACTGGCCTTCCTCCATCGAGTATCGGAGATCCTACGGCCACGAGGGCGTTTTCTCTTCACGGCTCCTGTCGAAATGGGAACCTGGCAGGATGTCACAACTGGTCTTGAATGTTGGTCACTCGGTCGAACCGCGTACACTCGCGCTCTCGAGCGCGAAGGCTTTCGCGTAATCCGCACTCATATTGATGAAGGTGAAAACAATTACTACGAAGCTGAAAAGATCGGTTGAGCTGCGCAGTGAGACACCAACTCAGTAGATCATTCATTCTTGGCAGAGTCGCCCTACAACGACTCATCGAACAATGCGAGTTCCATCGCAGGCCTCTTTCCGATCTGGTCGGTCACACAAGACCCACTTCACCGCATCATCGGACCCACGCGGTTTCAGGACCATATCGCACTGACGAGCGCGTTGTAGATTGCGTGGCGCTCTCGTTGCCGGAACGAGACGGCCACCCGGAGCTGTTCTAGATACTGATTCAACGTCTTCCCGCCTAGATCGATCTTGCGTGAGGTAAAGAACGCACGGACGTCTTGCTCAAGCTCCGGCGGCACGAACCCGACGACCCCTCCACACATGTGCCGGAGGCCTTGTTTCGGAAACAGTCGGTCCAGCTGATCCCAGTTCGCCTTCACAAACTCCCAGGCGAGTTTGCGGCCAAGGAGAAATCGAAACACCGATGGCGCACAGCCTAAACGACCATGCCTCCCGTGTGCTGACCGGTGGCGCCTCTCACCCAAAAGTGACAGGCTTCATGCTTCTCAACGTCTCCGTGCCACCGAGGCCGTCCCATATTCTGGCCATGTTTCTTCCCCACCAGATAGTCGATACTCCATAAGTGAGGAGCTACGATAGCGGATGCGTTTCTGTCTGTTTTCCGGTAGGATAGTTATCAAGAATGTGCCGACCTCCGAAGGAAGGTTCAATGCGCCAGACCGTCAAAGCACGATATCATGATGGGATCTTGCAACCCCTGGAACCTTTGGTTCTTGCAGAGGAGGCTGAGGTACAGATCATAGTTGAAACAGAGAGCGCCGTGAGCGCCGAGGACATCCTGCAACGGGCGGCGCGCGTCTTTCAGGGCCTCACCCCTGACGAAGTTGCACAGGTGGAAGCCATTGCGTTAAACAGGCAACAGTTCTTTCGTGAGCCTGCTGCCTGATGCCCCAACCGCTTGTCCTTCTCGATACCGATATCCTATCTGAACTCCTGAAACAACATCCGTTGGTCGTTCAGAGGGCCCGAAGCTATTTGCTCGACCATGCACAGCTGGCCTTCTCCCTTATCACGAGGTATGAACTCTTGCGCGGACTCAAGGCAAAAGGTGCCCGGGCGCAAGAAGCGGCGTTTAACCTATTATGCCAAGGCAGCCTGATACTATCCCTTACGGACCAGGTCATTGAACGAGCGGCTACCCTGTACGGAGAGCTGCATCGTCAAGGAGCCCTGCTGCCCGACGCCGACCTTCTGATCGCGGCCACAGCGCTCGATGCACAACGTACCCTCGTCACAAATAACCTCGCTCATTTTCAACGCATCCCACAGCTGGCGATTGAGAGTTGGAAACGGTAAGCCCCTATTCGGTACGAATCTGGCAACGAATGGTTTCCTATTCTTCAGGCCTCTAGCGCGCTGACGAGCGCATTGTAGATTGCGTGGCCGTCTCGTTCCCGGAACGAGACGGCCACTCGGAGCTGCTCCAAGTACTGATCCAGCGTTTTCCCGCCTAGATCGATCTTGCGTGAGGTAAAGAACGCACGCACGTCTTGCTCAAGCTCCGGTGTCACGAGCCCGACGACCCCTCCACACATACGCCGCAGGCCTTGTTTCGGAAACAGTCGGTCCATCTGATCCCAGTTCGTCTTTACAAATTCCCAAGCCAGTTCACGGCCATGCACGCTGGTCATGGTGGCTGCAACGACGAAGGGAGCGTCTTGGGTGCGGATCTCACCGTTGATTGTGCGGCTCAACGTTCGAGACAGCAATTCCGGTGAGCGGAACATCGTCAGTGAAAAGAGGTACCGCCGTTCTTCCTGAGGCGTGGAAGCGCGACGATAAAGCTCCGAGAATTCCTCGTAGCGGGTCTCGTCCCCGATATACGCAAGGATAGCGACGAGAGCAGGCACGATATTCGGATCAACAGCCGAGGGGTCTTTACGATAGAGCTGATACCGTTCCACCGCTTGATGTTGAGTGGCCGGGTCGTTTCCCCTCCTCCCAAGGGCACCGAGTAGGTCTCCCCGCAATTCTCGTGTGAGATCCGACTCTCCCGGCTGTGGATCCCAGCCTAATTCCTTAACAACCGGAGCCACGCGGTCACGAACCAGGGCCTGCAGGGAAGCTCGCTCATCAGGCGCGATAATTCTGTTCAGAAAGGAGAACGAGTTGAGTAAGACCGCCCAGACATTTTTGTCTCGCTCACTCTTGAAGCGTGCGGTCAGGTCAAGATACTCAGCGAGTGGCATTAATCCGGCAACTGTCGTAGCCCATGCATCGCTAACGAGATTGAACCGTTCAATTGGTGCCAGCCGATCGTCGTCTTGGTCGAGGAGTTGCTGCAGAAGAGACCCGCGATGGTGGACCCGGTAAAATCCATGTCCTCCTGCATTGACTAACAAGGCGGTCACTCCAACCGGTAGCGGGACCGTGGCTTCTTGCTCTGTCAGCAACAGCTGGCGTTGTTCGGTGTGCTCGCCGATCGTGAGACGAATCTGGATTGGGATATGCCACAGCTCTTCTGATGGTGATTCTTGTTTGAGATAGGTGAAGCGTTGTTGTGACAGCTGCAGTGCTTGGCCACGTATCTCTGCCGTGACCAAAGGGAAGCCTGGTTGAAAGATCCAGCCGTTCATCAGTTCGGTGACCGGCTGGCGGGCGACCGTCCCGAGAGCGATCCACAAATCTTTGGTGTCGGCATTGCCGTAGGCGTGGCGATGCAGGTACTGCCGCACACCGTCCCGGAAAACGATCGGTCCGATGTACTGTTCCAGCATCCGAAGGACGGAGGCCCCTTTTTCGTAGGTCAAGATATCGAACATGGCATCCGCCTCCTTGGGGGCGCGAACGGGATACTCGATCGGTCTGGTGCTTGACAATCCATCGACCGAGAACGCCGCCGCGCGGGCCACGCTGAACGTGTCCCATCTCTTCCATTCCGGTTTCCACGCGTCGACGGCCAACATCTCCATGAAGGTCGCGAAGGCCTCATTCAGCCAGAGCCCGTTCCACCAGGACATGGTGACCAAATCCCCGAACCACATGTGGGCATTCTCATGGGACACGACATCCGCGACCCGCCCTAGTTCGGCATGCGTGCCTGCGCGTGGATCGACCAACAGCGCCGTCTCACGGAAGGTGATAGCCCCGAAATTCTCCATGGCGCCCGACGCAAAGTCGGGGATGGCCACCAGATCCAGTTTGTCGCCGGGGTAGGGGATGCCGTAGTAGTCCTCGAAAAACTTCAGCGAGGCAACAGCAATATCCTGACCGAATGCTGTGAGTTCATGTTTCCCTGGCACGGTCCAAATTCGGAGCGGAGTCTTTCCAACGAAGACCGGCTTGGTCGGTTGCATCTGGCCGACGACAAACGCGACGAGATAGGTCGACATCTTGATGGTCTCGGCAAACCGCACCACCTTCTTGCTGTGCTCGACAGACTCTGAATTGACCGACGTATTGGAGATCGCCGTATACTGTGGATCGATCACGAGCGTCGTCGCAAAGACGGCTTTAAAATCAGGTTCGTCCCAACAGGGAAACGCTCGACGAGCATCTGTGGCTTCGAACTGCGTCGCCGCCAGGGTCTGCACCGTGCCAGACGCGTCCTTATACGTGCTCCGATAGAACCCTCGTAGCTGATCGTTGAGTTGGCCTTGGAATGAGAGGTGGAGCCGCCACTCACCTGGTGTCACAATCTGCCGGCAAGAGAGTTGTGCACGTTGGAGCGACGGCTCTAATTCGACGGTCGTCTCAATCTTCTGACCAGTTGGTCCCTCCAGTCCGGTTGATTCGATGATGAGATCGGTCGCGTTTAAGAGAATGGTTTGTGTCTCGTGCTCGACCATCAGAGTGATGGCGACTTGGCCGGAGAATGTGGCCGCTGCCAGATCCGGTTCAAGCCTCAATTCATACCGCGTGGGGATCACATGCCGGGGGAGTCGATACGGATCGATGCTGCCGAGAGGATTGTCGTCATTCATGTCATCACCTTTCAGTCGAAGTGTGGTGGCGGCAGTTTCGGATAGGTCTGATAAGGAGATGACAGTATGCATAAGGGGAAGCGATAGGATGAAGCGAGTCTGCTTTGCCAATGCTCGCAACAGCTCTCGCCGGTTGACTGAATCATCATCGCTGAGGGGCATGGAGGGTCTGAACCCCCTGAGGCGTGCCGACAATCACAATATTCGTCCGACCGACAAAGAGGCCGGTTCCTACGACACCAGGAATCGAGTTGAGCGCTGTTTCCAGTTCAGCCGGTTGATCGATTCGGTTGATCTGAACATCCACGATGAAGTGACCAGCCTCGGTCTTGAATGGTGCTCCCTGACGTGTACGCAGGATGACAGGGCTCTTGGTGACTCGCTCGATCTCTCGCGCTGTGCTGCCCCACCCGAACGGGATGACTTCTATAGGTAATGGAAAGGAGCCTCCTAACACCGGCACCTGTTTCGTGTGGTCCACCATGACGATAAACTGTTTCGCCGAGGCCGCCACAATCTTTTCCTTCAGGAGCGCCCCACCTCCGCCTTTAATGAGATTGAACCCTGGGTCTACCTGATCGGCCCCGTCGATGGCAACATCGATCTCCCACCGATTTTCCGAATCGAGGAGGGGAATCCCGACTTCCCTGGCAAGCGTGGCGGTTTCTTGGGATGTCGGCACGCCCCGCAGCTTCATACCAGCGCGGACGTGGTCGCCGAGCGCGATCACCAGATGTTTGGCAGTCGACCCGGTCCCGAGTCCGACGACCATACCGTCGCGTACAAATTCTACGGCTTTTAACGCGGCGGCTTTCTTGAATCCATCGAGATTGTGGGACGTCATGGCGAGGGAGCGTGCGAGAGGGCTGCGGCAACCGAGGCGGCACCCAGCAACGCGGTGTGCGGGTTCATGATGACTTTCACAGGCATCTGACTCATCAATTTCTTGTAACGACCTTTATTCGTAAAGGCTTTCATGAAGGTGCCATCTTGGAGTTTGGTGATGAGCTTTGGGGCGATGCCACCGCCCACATACACGCCATCCATCGAGAGTGCTTTCAAGGCTAGGTTTCCGGCTTCAGCTCCGTAAATCGACGCAAAGAGGTGGAGCGCTTGCTGAGCGATTTCAGCCTGACCCTGCAATCCAGCCTGAGCAATTTCCGCAGCCGGATTCCCGACCTTGATCTTTTCCGCAAGCCACGTCGGTTCGTTCTTTTTGGTGTCGCGCAGAAATTCATAAATAGCATGGAGGCCTGGACCTGAGACAATGCGCTCGTAGCTCACATGGAGATACTGGCTGCGGAGATAGCGAAGCAGTTCGATTTCTTGGTCGTTGTTTGGAGCAAAATCCGCATGGCCTCCTTCAGACGGCATCGGACGGTACGATTTGCCGTCCCAGAACAGGATGCCTTCGCCCAGCCCAGTGCCCGCCGCAATCAGTGCCAGAGCCTGCCGCTTCTTCGGTGGATCGCCCGCATTCAGCACTTCCAACTCATCGGAACGCAACCACAGTACACCATACGCGGTGGATTCCAGGTCGTTGAGCAACTGGACCCGTGGAATGTCGAACTGCTTGGCAATGGTTCTGCCATCGACGATCCAGGGGAGGTTGGTCGTTTGACAGCGATTGTCGATGACTGGTCCCGCGATGCCGAAGCAGGCTGCCGCGAGCTTTACCCGTTCAGGCGGTCGCTCGTCATCTTGTTTTCCCTTACTACCATCCTCGGTCTCCAGTGACTCCAAAGGAAGCGGCGGTCGAGGCGGTGTCAGGAATTCTTCAAGAATGTCCTCCAGCGAGGTGTAATCACCGCTATGAAAACTCTCCAACCGAATAGGTTCCGCTCGCTCTGTGGTCCATTCATAGAGGGCTAGGTTTGTTTTTGTCCCGCCGATGTCGCCTGCCAAAATCATGTGTCGTCTCAGTTCGATCGTTTCATTGTCAGTTGTTGTGCGGCGGCTTGGTCGAGCATCCACACGAGTCGGCCGGAATCAGGCAATACCCTTGCAGCCGGTAGAGAACGATCGGATTCGGACTCGATCACTCTGCGGACCATTTCTGCCTTCCCAGCCCCGGTCACCATGAACAGTATCACAGCTGCTCGATTCAACACACCTAGGGTGAGTGTGAGACGATGTGTAATCCCGGTCGGCGCCTGGCCGACCGTGACAAGCTTGAGTGGCTCCTGCAGGGCTTCGGTACCGGGGAACAGCGATGCGGTGTGGCCGTCATCTCCGAGGCCGAGGAGGATCAAGTCTAGGCGAGGAAATGCTGGAGGAGAACATTGTGTCAGATCGCGAAGGGTTCTTTCATAGTCTTCCGCCGCCGCCGTGGGATCTTGGTGTTCACCCTTCATCCGATAGATATGATCCCGTGGGATGTTCAATGGTTGAAACAACTCCTGCTGTGCCATGCCAAAATTGCTCTCGGGATGTTCAGGCGCAACGCACCTATCGTCTCCAAACAGAAACACGATGCGCGACCAATGGAACCGTGTACTCCATTCAGGTGTTCTAATGGTCTGATACAGCGTCCTCGGCGTAGATCCTCCAGAAAGCACGATCAGACAGCGACCGGTAGAGTGAATGGCCTGCTCGCTGACGCTCAGCATGAAGGCAGCTGTCTTCTGCGCCCATTCCTGACCCTGACGCGCAACAACGATGTCCGGGGTGACGGCCATATCAGTGGCGAGTGACTCGGCGACGTTTCTTCATGGTGGCCCGTCGTCGTGGTGGTGATGGCCGAAGAGCAGCGGTGATGCGATCCACCGTCTTAGCTGGATCTGGGCCGAGTTGAACACGGATGGCATGACGATGGTGTGCACGGAGCGATTCAAGATCACCGGCTGCCTGCGCTTGCGCCAGCGTGCCGAAGGAGTAGGGTTTACCTGGGATCGCCAGGTCTGGTTTCATGCGATCCACCAATTCGACAAAGACGCCCGTGCTGGGCCCGCCTTTGTGGAGTTGTCCTGTCGAGTGAAGATACCGTGGGCCGTAGCCGAATGTGGTGGCCACACGATGCGTGCTCGTCAGGGCTTTGCGCAGTCGGCTCGTCGCCGTTTCGAGCGAACGTGATGGCGTGGTATAGGCCAACACGGAGAGATAGGTGCCAGGCTGAAGATGGTGTGCGAGATCTGGTGCGACTTCTTTCGGATCGGTACTGGCCTGCTCCGGGAGTCGTCCTGTCGATTGGTGTGTTTCTAGGACTCGATTGGTGTTGTCCTTACTCTCCTGAACATTTGGTTGGTCAAACGGTTGAATGCCGAGGAGATGCCCGGCGATGGCAGTCGCAAACTCCCATCGGAAAAATTCGCCTGCCACGTCATAGCGATCTCGAAGATCGAGCTGAAGGACCGGATGTTGTGCCTTGACCAGAGCCTGAACCGCTTGATCCAGGGCTCCGTTCTTGTCTCCCTTGAGCTTCAGATAGACAAAGAATCGGTCGCTCCCATAAGCCTGTGGCCTCAGGACCGGTTCTTGTGCAATGGGAATGAGGCCCGTCCCTTCTTTGCCTGTGCTTTCAGCAAGGAGCTGTTCCACCCACAGGCCGAATGTCGTGAGTGCAGGCGAGGCGATGATCGTGACTTTATCCCGCCCGGTTTTCGCGAGGCTCCCCATGGCGGCTCCCAGATAGACGCCGGGATTGGCTCCCACATCGTCCTGGTTCCGGCATCGTTCCGCCATCCCGGTGGCCCGGTCCAAGAGTCGAGTGATATCGAGGCCCAGGAGTGCGGCCGGGACAAGACCGAAGAGGGAGAGGACGGAATAGCGTCCACCGATATCGGCCGGATTGGTGAAGATCTGCCCAAATCCATACTCCTTTGCCATTCGTTCAAGACCTGTCCCAGGATCCGTGATCGCGACAAATTGTTTCCCGCCGTGATTGCCTTTGGCTTTTGACACCTCTTTCCAAAAATGGCTGAATAGCGACATCACCTCAATCGTTCCCCCGGATTTGCTGGCAACGAGAAAGAGTGCTTTCGATGGGGAGATGGCCTTCGTCACCTGTCGAACCCAACCTGGAACGGTCGAGTCTAGAACCCACAAACGAGGAGCGGCCTTCTGCGATCCAAAGACCGTACGGAAGACTTCAGGGCCCAGGCTGCTGCCGCCCATTCCCAGGAGCACGACATCTTTTATCTTCATCTCCTTCGCGACTGACACACAATGGTGCAGCTGAAGAAGCTGTTGCCGCATCTCATCCTGCACCGTCAACCACCCAAGACGGTCACGGATCTCCGTGGGATTGTCCTTCCAGACGCGATGATCTCTGGTCCAGACGCGATCAACGACGCGATCGAGGCGTAGATTCTCAAGGGCTGAATTGATTGTGGGTACAAAGGATGACGGGAGTGTGTCGCGCAGCCGTGTGGGCATCGATATCCCCTTTCGACTTATTCCACGTGATGTAGTGGGTAGGTAGTGCTTCGTATCTTATGGAGCTCGAGGAGAAAAGGCAACGCTTCTTCGTATCCGTGCAGGAAAACAAATGTGTTATTTGCGAAGGGTTGCGTAACCCGTCGAACAAGAGTGAGCACCCATTATCAATGGTGCGATCCGGAACCTCGCGACATCGGTAAATTTCAGGATAGATGTCGCGTGTGCCTCAGCTTCTGAGGCGACCGTGCTCCATGCTCACGACCCCTGCTCCGTCGTTCATTCCATTCACGTGTCCGGTTTCTGTCACACCGGAGCGGTCCT